>JAFUXI010000008.1 GCA_017470995.1 Spirochaetales bacterium | reverse complement strand
GACCATTTGCGCCATCAGCTCGCCGCACTGGTAGGCAGACGAATAGCCATCGCCTCTGGGCCCTCCGGCGCCAATGGGCTTGAGGCCTTTGACCGGATAGTCCTTGCCCAGCTGGAGATTGCGGGAGATTATGTCATCCCAATCCGCGGTCTCATGACCGTACACGCATCCTTCCGGAGTACCGAGATAACGGGCAAAGGTCCATGGAGTTGCAATCGCAATTTCCTCGACATGTCCGAAAAGATCTATTCCGGTTTGCTCCTTGAGATGAGTCATAAGCTTCTGTGCGCACTTTGTCTTGAACGCAGCATAATCCTCCGGCTTGAGGTTGTCCCAGTCTACGGGAGACCCGAAGGTTGTTATCGAGCAGATGCAGGTTCCCTCCGGTGAAGCAGAGGGATTGGCTACGTTGTAGCAGACCAGTATGGAGAAGTTGTTGGAATCGAATCCCTTCATAATGTTCCTGTACTCGGTTTCCGAATCGGCGGTACCCAACATGAAGATGGAGTAATCGTTGATGCCAAGAACCTCCCTGCTGACATCCAGGGCCAGATGCACGGTGAACATCCTCGCCCCGTATTTCTGCTTGCGGGCATTGGAAAGACGCCTGAGCCTAGGGGTGACGATCTCCTTGGGAACCATTCGGCCGTAGACGATATCCTCATTGACATTGGCAAGGGCATACTTGCATTTGATGTCCCCATATTCAGTTCTGACTCCGGAAAGTCGAGCATTGTCAAACAAGAAGGATATCGCTTTGCAATTGAACCATATCTGACCGCCTAAAGATCTCAGCTTGTCTTCCAGGGCAACCGACAGTTCATGGGATGTAAATGCCGGGATATAGGCACCTTCTGTCATGTAGCTGCTGACCATCATGGCATAATGCAGGAACGACATGCGACCCATGTCCACTCCCAGATAGGACCAATATGTGGACATGATGTCGATGCACTTCTGGGGAAGCCTTAGGGCCTTGAAGACAATCTTGCAGGAATGCGAGCCGACAATCAGCATGTTGGAATAGTGCTTGATTGCGTAGCGGATGTTGTAGTTGGTCCCGTCGGAGAAATAAGCCAGCCCGGCATTGACTTCATCGAAGAGCCTGAAGAGCTTTTCCATCTTCTTCCGCGTTCCGGGAACCTCTTTCTCCATGACTTCGATGAGCTCTTCTTTTCCGCTGGGAATGGTGATGTCCATTGGACTTCCGTCCGAATACTTGCCCACGGCCCTGAAACAGTCCTTGACCGGTACCCAATTTATGTCCAGACCAAGTTCATCGAACATCCTGCGGATACTGCCTGGCTTTGCGGTACTTCCGACTGAGGCCAGCTCATGCAATGACGGGTCAATTTCAAAACGCCCGCGGATATATGAAGAAGCACAGCCGCCGGGAAGGTTGTGCTGTTCGACTACAAGAACCTTCTTTCCGGCCTGCAGCAGCTTGATGGCAGCCATCAGACCGGCATTTCCGGCCCCTACCACAACGATATCGAACTCAGGCAAAACAGAACTGATTTCTTCCATACCGAAAGAATACCTGCAACCCCAAGTTACAGGAAATAGTGAATCAATACTATTTCTAGGCTTTTACAACGCTGTTGGAAGCTACGACACCCTTCACGGAAACAAGAGGATAGATTACGCTGTTGCGGCCCAGGATTGCTCCGGGATTCAGGATGGCATTACAGCCTACCTGAACCTTGTCACCCACCATGGCACCGACTTTCATCAGGCCAGTATCAATAGCCTGACTGCTTCTGATAGTTATGTTTTTCTCATCAAGTCTGAGATTTGAAGTTATCGCTCCGCCTCCCAAGTGAGAGCCGAATCCGAGGATGCTGTCTCCGACGTAATTGAAGTGCGCCAGATCGACCTTGTCGAATATGATGGAATTCTTGACCTCAACGCATGTACCTACCGTACAGTCGGAGCCAAGAAGCACCCCGTTGCGCACGAAGGCACAGTGGCCGACAAAGCTACCGGGGCCCACAATCACCGGACCTGCCAGTACGGCAGTGGGAACAACCCTGGCACTTCTGTGAACCCAGACATCTTCACCGCGCTTCTCATACTCAGCTTCATCCAAACCCTTGCCGAGAGTCCTGACTAAATCACATATTCCGGGCAGTGCCTCCCAAGGATAAGCAAACCCCTTCAGATACTCTGACGCAATAGTATGTTTAAGATCAAACAACTCGGAAACTCTGATGTTCTCCATATATCTCAGTATAGCAAAATCTTTTTTTCCTGTCGATAATTGATTTTACCAACAACAGTTATCCGCCAAAACCCACAAACCTTTTCTAATAAAAACTGCAGTTTTTCTGTATAGGACTATAAACAACAAAATCTCTTATAAAGATATTTGCCTTCCAAGGAGGAAACAATATGGATGAACAGTTTTACTTGGTATTCCCAAATCGCCACACACTGTGTGACCAATTGAGCTGGTCGCATTACCGTCTATTGATGAGAGTAGCAGACGATAAAGCACGACAGTTTTACATGGACGAGGCTGTGAAGTCCAACTACAGTGTCAGACAGCTTGAAAGACAGATCAACTCGTTTTTCTACGAAAGACTGCTATCCAGTCATAACAAGGAAGCGGTAGCAGATAATATCCATAAAGTTGAACCAGGCAAGCATCCTAAGGACTTCATCAGGGATCCATATGTGCTGGAGTTCCTGGGGGTACATCCTAATGATGACTTCTATGAATCGAATCTCGAAAATGCATTAATTACCCATCTGCAGAAGTTTCTTCTCGAATTGGGCCGTGGCTTTTCCTTTGTAGCTCGCCAGAAACACATTTGCTTCGATGGTAGGCATTTCTATATTGATCTAGTGATGTACAACTACATTTTAAAATGCTTCGTCCTGATTGACCTTAAAGCTGGCGATCTTACCCATCAAGATTTAGGCCAAATGCAGATGTATGTCCATTACTATGAACGGGAACTAATGAATGATGGCGACAATCCGCCCCTCGGGATAGTCTTCTGTGCTGACAAGAGTGATTCTGTCGTCAAATACACGTTACCGGAAAATGAGAAAAACATCTTTGCAAGCAAATACATGCTATACCTCCCGACAGAGGATGAACTCAGAAAAGAACTACAAAGTGAGTATTTGGCGCTTGATGAAAACAAGATCATTAATGCTGAAAGTGATTGAATTTTTGACTTCAATTTGCTATTCAAACAGAACCCCCGAGATCTTCGGGGGTTCTTAACTATAAATTACATTATCAGTACTTGTTCAACTCGGTGACGACCGCACGTTCAAGGGTGAACAGTGCATCGTCCGAACTGGCAACCCAGGCCATCATTCCGCCGTAGCCGTTCGTGCAGCCCCAGTTGGTCTTTGTGGTCACCGTGACGGCATCATCGAAGGCGTACGAATACCTGGTCTTGAATGCCAGGGCAACACCGTTGTCATCGACGTACTCTATCGGTGCATTTCCGATTTCGGTAGAAAGCTTGGAGTATCCGAAATCACCCTCATAGCGCTTTGAGACCTCGTTGCGGTAGTAGATGCGCTTCTCGTCAACCCACCACTTCAGGCCGTATAGAGGAAGACCTATCAGAAGCTTGGACTTGTCATTTACGACAGAGGCGTAACCTTCCATGACTCCCCTCAGTTGCGTAAAATTGCCGTTGTAGGCGATTTTTCCGCTTGTCCTGTTGCTGTAATCAAAGTCATAGGTCATGACGCTTGTGTAGTCCAGAACATCGTTCATCAGGCGGATACAGCTGGGCTCGTTGTAGAAACTGCCTGCGCTCTGGCCGGCCATCGAAAGGATGATGTCGTTTCCAAGCAGCTCACGAAGCTGCAGGGCCAGATCCAGATATGCGGCATTGCGCTCCGCATAATCCGAATAGTACTCCCAGTCAAGGTCGATGCCGTCGATGCCGCGGCTCTTTACCAAGGCAGCAGTGGTCTCTGCAAGCACCTTGCGCTTTGCAGGATCCATGATGACCTCTCCCAGCCTATCGCTGTTGCTGGCACCGCCCAGGCCTGCTATGACCTTGGTGTACGGATACTTCTCATGGAAGGTATCCAGAGTATCCTTGATGTGCGGGAACGTCTTCTCGTTCACACGCCCGTCGGGGAATGTATCCAGGAACGAAATCACTATAGCCGTGAACTGGTCCGGATATGTGACATCGCTTAAGGAATAGGCATAGATTACGTTGCGTTTGGAGCTTGCCAGGACAGTATCGGAAGCCTCGCTCTTGGGCCGCTGCTTGATAGCGGCCGCAGAGCTTTTTTCAGCTTCCTTGTAGGCACCCGGCTTCTCACATGAACAGGCACACATGAGCATCAACAGAATCAGCAGGAATAAACCTAGCTTCTTCATAACCTACCTCATTCGGCAACAAGGCAGGCACCAGATGCGGTTGCATTGGTTGAACTGAACTTGAGATAGCCGATTGTGGATGCGAACTGGATTGTCAGGTCATCCATGCCGATCTTGGACCCTGCTGGGAATGCTCCTGAGGATGTCAGCGTAATCACAAGCTTGTTGCCCTTGGAGTTTGCAGGTACGGAAACCTGATACCAGCCATCCTCGAAACCCGAGGTGGTTACAAACGCCTGTTTGTAGGCCTTCATGAGCGGAGTTGTGGCATAGTAGCCATTCATCTCGAGGGTCTTGCCGTCCGTACTCGAGAATACCGTCTCTGGAAGCTCGGCTGTAGTGCTCGGTGTGCCGTCCTTGTCCTGAACAACCACTGTGATCTTGTCGCTTGAGCTTACGGGCTTGATCTTGAACTGGATGTAATTGCCTTTCTGGATCCAGGGACCGGTCATCTCAAGCGTGTAGGTCAGAGTGTTGGCTACAGCAGAGGTTGTAATCTCGAACTTCGGACTTGTCTTGCTGCTGTCATCCGTTGCTACGTCGCCGCCGAAGGTGTCATCGCCAAGAAGAGCTCCGACAACCTGTCCGATTCTGTCATTCTCATACGGAGTTGCCTCTGCCCATCTGAGACCTGCTGCACGCTCCTCTTCCGTTCTCTCAAGGGAATTCAGAGCCTCGGTACCCTTTCCGATGGCAAATACAGGTACGTTCTGGGTCGAGTGGTTTCCGCTGGGTGCCCTGACCTGCGAAAAATCGGTCTCCCATCCGTCTCTGAGCTGTGTGGCTCCTGTCTCGTGGTCTGCTGTGACGATCAGAGCCGTATCGGGATGCTCCAGGACATACTTGAGGGCGATGGCCACGGCCTCGTCCGTGCTCTGGACTTCCTTGACAATGCCGTATGTATTGTCGGAACCGTCAAGCGGAGTATTGCCATGTCCGAAGTGGTCGGTATAGGTGTTCTCGATCATGACCACAAATCCCTTGTCTGCGGTATCGTGGGCATCAAGCCAGGAAAGAGCATAGGCTGTCATCTGCTGCAGGTTCGGATAGTTCTTGCTTGTTGTATCGAATCTGGCGAACTTGTTGGCGGTTGCGCTGAAGATTGCCCACATCTTGGCATCATCTGCAAAATGGTTGACGATATCCGAAGCCTGTCTGTAGAGCTTCATGTTGTTTGCAACTGTTATAGGATAAAGCTCGTTGCCTGTGCTGGTGAAGTATGTGGAGTAATCGCCGTAGCCGTTGCCCATGAACAGGTCTGCTCCGAAGACGACTTCCTGCTCACACATCTTGGTCCAACCCTGGCTTCTGTTCTTGTTGTGGATGCTGTAGCATGCCGGCGTTGCATCGGCAAGCTCCGCATTTGTGACAATACCTACAAGTTTACCCTGCTCTCTTGCCAGTTCGGAGACATTCTTCAGGTCATTGCCCTCTGCATCGACGTTGGCAAAGAGCTTTGTGGTCTTGTAACCGGCAGAGAGTGCGGTTCCGCCTGCTGCGCTGTCGGTGTAGATTCCTTCACGTGTAAGGGTTTTTGAAGCTCCTACATTGGGCAGACGTGTCATGATCAGATCACCACTCCAGACTTCGGATGCCTGCACATGCGTGATTCCCATACCGTCACTGATGATGACGATGACATTCTTTACATCCTTGAAGTAATCGGGATCGGCAACTGCGGCTGCCAAGGCGGCCTTGAGCTCGGGAGTCACGTTGGTGACTTCTGTCTCGAAATCTCCCTCAAGCACTGCATCGGGAACGGTGACGGTGCCTTCGTCCTTAGTTGTCCACATCGGAGTCGTGACCTTTGTGCTCCAGCCTGCGGGCATATAATACTTGGTTGTAAGAGCCGGTTTTTCCGGTTCTACCGGGGTGGGTTCGGGAGAAGGCTGTGCGCTCTCCTGATTACATGCGACAATGCTGAACATCATCAGCAAAGCAAGAAGAACAGACAGGATCCTGAAAGAAATCTTCTTCATATCAACTCCTTTTTAATCAAATCAGATACCAGTAAAAAACAGCTGGCCGGAAACCGGCCAGCAGACAAATCAGAATACGGAGCTTACGCACTCGTAGAGTGTGCTCTGGGCGGAAACACCCTTACCTATTCCGTAGAACGGAACACTTGCAACAGAGCCGTCCACGGGGCATCCGCAGACCAGAAGGACAGTATCCGGGTTCTCAAGCACATACTTGACCGCAACTGCCAGACCTTCGTCGAAGTCCCTGAGTCCGTCGGCATCCAACGCGGTAGACGGGCTGTAGGACATGAACAGCGCAAAGCCGTCATTCTTAATCATTACACTCTGCATCCAGGCAAGAGAGAACGCAGCCTCCTGTCTGAAGGAAGGCAGGCTCTCAAGACTTGTATAGATGGTGTAGAGCTTGTTGACAGGCCCGTCATGCTGGCGGCCCTCATCGAAATAGAAATGATAATCAGTCTTCTTGTACAGGGGAATGGCTTCCTCCAGCGATGATGTGAAAACAGCGCTGGATTTGTAGATTTCATTCAGCTGGTCCGCGGAAGCGTTTACCTCTGAAAAGTCGGCCTTGCCAAGCGTCATTGAAATCGAAATTCCGTTGATGGGCTCGAACTGGTCATAGCTGACCTTGGCAGATGATACCTCATTGCCGTCCGTAGTTGTCATGCGCCTCATGCTGTTGGTGGTAAGCTCTCCCCACGATGCGATACCGGTCTTGGTCTTGTATAGGTCGTTGATGACATAGTCGGCAAGGATCTTTCCTTCTGCGTCAGTAAACTTGGAAGTCGTTGTTCCCTTCACCGGCAGGTTCTTGAGAATGGTTTCACCGCTTACGGAATCTATGAGTTCTGTTGTCAGGCCTTCGCAGACTATGACAATCAGGTTTTTTGCATCTTTGAATGTCGGCGGGTTCTTCAATCCGTTGATAAGTGCCTCTGTCACACCCGTCGCGGTTCCGGAAGGATAGATATCCGGAAGATTCTGGAGGCCGTCATTGCTCTTTTCCCATTTCGGAATGGGATCACTGGCTGGCTTAGGTTCCTCTGGAGTAACCTCCTGCTTGCAGGCACAGAGGCCTGCAAGCAGAAGAACTGCTATCAGAGAAATCAGCAATACTGTTTTTCTCTTCATAGGAATAATTCCTTAATTTTCCCACAGGCGGCCGCCGTAAGGTGTGCCGCTTGTCGTGAACGGCTGTCCCTTGTATGCGGCATTTCCGGTCAGACCGAAAGCTTCTCCGGTAATCAGCTCACCCATGAGGGCACCTGTGATCCAACCTTCGTGGATCTTACCGTCCTGCTCAAGTCCGGCATTGGCCTGTGAACCGTACTTGGCAAGGATTGCCTCTGCAGAGAAGTTCTGTGCACCTGCTCCGAAAGCATAGAGAGGTACATTCTGGCTTGAGTGGCCGGTTGTCGTGGACGAAATCATGCTGAAGTCGGTCTCCCAACCTTCTCTGAGTCTGTATCCGCCGGTCTCATGGTCAGCCGAAAGGACAAGCAGTGTATCCGGGTGCTCGAGGACGTACTTGACTGCGATTGCAACTCCTTCGTCGAAGCACTGGACCTCGTTCATCATGCTGTAGACCTTTGTATCCTGGTTGTTGGAGTGTCCCCAACCGTCGGTACATGTGTTCTCGATGATGGTGAAGAATCCGCCGTCAACACCGGCTTCCTTATCCAGCTGATAGATGGTGTAGGCAACCATCTCGGGATAGGAAGGATATGCCTTTCCGATTGAGCCGTGGATGGTGTAGCCTCTGTTGGGAGTATTGGAATCATAGTCGTTTCCGTCGCTTGTCCAGCAGCCGAGAAGCGGCTTGGAGAAATCCGTGTTCTCAACAATATCCTTGAACTTCGTGTATCTGGTCACGAAATCAGCAGGATTTCCGAATGTGGAATCGAGGTTGGCAATGGCTGCAGCAAGTCCGCTCGGGCTCTCAAGCCAGTTCAGATACTGTGTAAGCTCTCCGCTTCCGGTAGTTGTCCATCTCTGGAAGGAATTGCGTCTTGCAGGATCCTGGTTCTCCCACAGAGTATAGTACACGGAGAATGAAGCAACCTTGTACTTCTCGTCGGTGGACAGGCCCTTGAAGTATTTGATCGAGTCGCTGTAGTCGGCCTTTGCAGCAGCTGATGTGAGCTTCTGCCTTGAGATGGCATCCTTGATACCTTCCTTCTCAGCGCTGAGAAGTCTGCTGGCCCAGTCACCGGTTGCGTAATAGGTGCTCATGCCCCAGTCCCAACCCATCAGGAGGTCCAGACCCTGCTCTGCAAGAGCATACTTGAGAGCCTTGTAGTACAGGACATCCGAGTGATATCTGTTGGTATCGTGGATCATGGCTGCAGACGGTGTTGCATCTACGATGTTGTCGTTGGTGACGTTGGCTGTTGCCCATCCCTTGGCGTGTGCGGCCTCGATCAGGGTCGTGACCGGGTTTGCATCGACATCAAGAGAGATGTAGCCGTATCTGGTCTTGTAACCTGCGAGAACCTGAGTGCCGCCGGCGCAGCTGTCGGTTGTAGAATGTGAGGTGTAATCGCTGTTTACACTTGCATCCGTGAAGCTGTACTGCTTGTAGGCATCGGTCTTGGACTCTGTCTTGTACGGCAGTGAATCCATGATAAGTTCACCCTTATACTCTCTGGACATATTGACTTCCGTGACTCCCCATCCGTCGCTGAACAGGAAGAGAATCTTTTTCGGAGTCTCGTCGAAGAAGCTCTGCGGAGTATTCTTGACGGCAGCCACGAGTTCGGGGGTGACGTTGGTCACATTGGTTCTCTCACCCGAGAAGCTGTAAGTAACTGCAGGAAGACCGGTCTTTCCCTTGGGATTCACGCTCCAATCCATTGGGATTGTGAATGAGTTGTTGTTCAATGCAACACTTCCCTTCGGGAGAATAGGATCGCTGTGCTCGTAGGAAGTCTGATCCTGCCACTTGGCATAGAGAGTGATGCTCTCGTTTACGGCAGCAGAGAAATCATACTCTGTTGTTCCGGCCTTGTCGGTGTACCAGCCGAGGAAGACATAACCGTTGTAAGTAGGGTTCTTCTTGGGCTTGATTACCTTTGTGCCTGGCTCGACGGAAACAGGATCGATCTTGGATCCGCCCTGTGTGTCGAATGTCACGACAGTTCCCTGCTCCTGCGGCTCTTCCGCAGCTTCCTTACAGGAAATCGATACGAAAAGCACCGTGAGCATCATCAGTGCTATGAGAAGTAAACTAATAGATCTCTTCATTGGTTTCCCTCCATTGTTTCTATGATTCATCGTCTTTTATCAGACGTTGGGAATCTCTACGATGTAGACGTTGTCAACCCAGTATCTTCTGGCCTTTGCGGGCTCGATCTTGAAGTAGCAGGTAACTCCGACAATCGGTCTTGTAATCTCGACACCGTGGTTGTCGATAAGGGTTTCCATATCTTCAGGTCTGATGACGCCGCTGAGCTTCACATACTCTGTTGCATTAACCTCAATCTCGTTTCCTGTGGACTCTCTCTCCTCGTAATCGAGGTCGATATTGGTCTGGACATAGCCGTAGCTCTCCCAGTCCTCACCGTAGCCCTGAAGCTGGTCGGGTCTGAACTCGAGTGTGATGGAAGCCTTGACCGGGTTCTTCTCTGCCTTGTAGAGCTTGACCCAGCACTCGATGTAGTAGCTCTTGGTCCTGTCGAGGATCTTTGTCAGATCGAGACCTACGCCACTCCAATCCTCAGTATTCTTGACAAGAAGACCTGTGGAACCATCGATTCCCTTGCCCTTGTCATACTTGAGTGAGCTTCCTTCCTCCATCCAGCTGGTGGTGGAACCGCTTTCCATGTCGCCGAAGCTGATGAGGTTCTCTGCTGCGAATGCCACTGCACATACAAGTGCCATCATTCCAATAATCAACAGTGCTTTTTTCATTTTCCATATCTCCTATTTATAATTATTCATCCAATGTCAGAGTCACATCCAGCTTGTCAGGTGATGTGTAGTAGGGCTGAGCACAGTCTTCCTCGTCCCACATGGTGATGTCGAAGTACTCATCGCCGAGTTTCAGGCCCTTGAGAGCGATGAAACAGTTGGCCCTTTCGACCGCTGAAGTATAGGCAGTGATTCCGAGGCCGAGCCATGAATCAACGGCAGCTCCGCCGCTATTGGGTGTTACGCTTTCAGCGGGAATGGCAATGATGTACCAGCCGTCTTCATCCTGCTCATAATCATCAAGGGGTACGGCCTCGACACCGTTTACCTTGAATTTGGTATTATCTCCGCCGCCCTGTCTGACAGCAACGGATGTAATGTCGCTGGAGAACTTTGCATAAAGGGCAATTGCCTCGTTTGCATTGAATGAAACATCCAGCTTGAACTGGAACTTGCCGGTCTGGCTGTATGTAGCACCTTCTGCGGGTCTTACGAACAGAACTCCGGCTTCCTCGATGGGAGCAACGGGCTCGGGTTCAACATTTTCCGGCTCCGGTTCCGGAGCGGGTGTGGGCTCTGCATTCTTCGGATCCTGTTTGCAGGATGCGAATGCAAAGATTGCAATCAAAACGAAAAGAAATACAAGAAGTTTCTTCATTTTCCATTCTCTCCTTTGTTACATGTTACAGTTTGATAATCGAAAGCGTAGGCAGAGTGTGGTCCTTATTGCCTGTTTCTGTATATCCGGCATTATAAACACCCTGATTGCTCTGGTACTCGTTGTCTTCATTGGCAGCTTCGATGGTCAGTTTCTGCCCCTTGAATTCAAGATCCTTGATGTCAAGATAATCACCGGGCTGGAATTTGCCGACACCGTAGTTGCAAAGCTCAAGGCGGAAACCGAACTTGGTATCGAGCATCTCGGGGAACGTGAAGGTAAAGGTGTACCATCCGTCCTCATCCGGTCCGGTAACATACTCATCATCAGCTTCCGCAATGGTATGATAACTTCCGTCAGAGAAAACAGTATTCTGGGAAGAGTCTCTCAGATATATGCGGTCGACGGAATGGTTTGTCCTGTATTTGAGAGTCAGCACATCTCCTTCATCCGGATCATATGTGCTGTCTTCCTCATCCAGATACTGCAGTGCAAATCTCTTTGCCTCTCTGGTTGCCGTAAGTCTGTAATATGCGTTTCCGGCAAGCACATCTTCATCTGTTGCCGAAGGTGCGGGTGCCGGCGCGGGAGCAGGGTCATCGGATGCTTTGGGGTCCTGATTGCATGAAACGATGATCAGAACCGCAAGAAGTGCAAAAATAATGGAAAGAAATCTCTTCATATCCTTCACTCCTTATTATTTTTCTATAGTAGCAGTCACTTCGCTCGGGCATGCCACGAGCGGAGCAACACAGGTTTCTTCGTCATATGTTGCGAAATCAATCAGCTTGCCGCCGATCTTCAGGTTCTTGATCGAGACAAATAGATTCTCATCCTGAACGGCACCGCCTGTAAGCATGGCAGTGATTCCCAACTGCTCATACTCGTCATTGGCAGTAACGCTGACGATGTACCAACCATCCTCGGTCTGCTCAAGTGCTGTCAAAGCCAAAGTACTGAACTTGGGCCAGCTGAGTGCCTCGTTTCCGCTTCTGGGAACAATCTTTTCAAATGAATCGGAAAGCTTCAGGAGGAACTCAATTGAATCCCCATCGGCGAATTCCTGATTGATCAAAAACTGGAATCTGTCTGTATTTCCCCAAGTAACATCTGCGGAAGCCGGCTTTACTGTAAGAACTCCGCCGTCCTCGACAACAGGTGCGGGTTCATCGGCAGGCTTGGGGTCCTGCTTACAGGAAACAATAGCAAAAACAGCCATCAGACAAAGTAAAATAACAACCGGCTTCTTCATTTCCATAATTCCTTATAAATATATATGATTCAAACAAACAAAAATCCCAAAGTGCCACCCGGTTGCCCGAGTGGCACATGGAATCAATCAATTAAGATTAGAGATTAATAACCTCAACATCACAAGGAGCTCCCGGATAGAGACCGCTTGATGTGCTGCTTGTTGAGATAGGAACCTCAACACCATTGAATGCAACACCCTTAATCTCCATGATATCGGTTGCCTTTACTGTTCCGTTCAGACCGAGAAGGAGTCCGAGTCCGGTACCGGAAACATCTTCAGCAATGACAATCTTCACAGAAATCCATCCGTCAGCATCTGCTTTAGGAAGACTGATATTCTTGTGTCCGATGTCACTCTCAGGAGACTGGGATCTGAGTCTGTAGGTGGTCGGAGCAGAACCTGCAACAGGAGTGAACTTCACCTGGAATGTAAGGACATCACCGGCCTTGAGAGTATCAAGGGCTGCAACAGAAGAAGCTTTCCATCTGAACTGGAAGCGATCCTTGTCTCCGGTTGCCGTGTACTTGTATTCCTTGTTGGCAGCTGTCCACTTTGCATAGATTGTTGCGTCAGCTGTAACAGCAGCTGCGAAATCGTGAGCAACTGTGCATCCTGCATCGTCATACAGACCCTCAAGGAAGTAGCCAGGTCTGCCGATTCCATTCGGAGCTGCCATGACAGCGCCCTTTCCGACATAGACTGCCTTTGTCTCCGGAGTCTCGCCATAATTGAAATTAATGGTTACTGTCCAAGACGGAACCCACTTGGCGTAGATTGTTGTGTCAGCTTCGATTGCAGCTGTGAAATCGAACTTTGTTGTGAATTCGGAATCTGCATACCATCCGCCGAATACGTTCTCTGCCTTGGCAGGATCAGCAGGCTGTGCAACTTTATGTCCCTTGAGAAGAACTACAGGTTCAATCTCTGCACCGCTGAACGTGACAGTGGCTGTCTCACCATACTTTGCATAGAGAGTGATGTCTTCGAAAATCGGTGTATCGAAGTTGAATGCAGTTGTGAGCTCTGCATCGGTAAACCATGCATCAAAGAGAACTCCTTCCTTTGTAGGATCTTCAGGTTTCTCAAGCTTTCCACCATATGCAATGGAAACAGCTTCTATTGCCGAACCCTCATTTGTATTGAATGTTACGGTATGAGCCGCCCATTCATCAGCTGTTTCGAGAGTAGAGAGAGTCGGAGCTGCATAACTTGAAGAGGGCTTAGCCTCAAGCGGCTTGCCGTTGAGTGTGAGATCCTGAATTTCAAGGACATCACCAACTACAATGGTTCTTGAACCGAAGTGGAACTTCCAGGTTGCATTGGCGGGTGCGTCTGCCTTGCCATCATATGACTTTGCAGTGAAAGTATACGTGACATATGTCCATCCGTCTTCCTTTGTCTCGTAAGTATCCATTCCACGGGTTGCCGTGCTGTCCTCATAGACCCACTTAATTGAATCTCTGACGCTGAAGAATGTGAACGGTGTTGTTGATCTGTATCTGAATGAGATCACATCGCCTGCATTTACCTTTTCAGCATCAGCAGTGTACTTGAGCTCAAACTTATCATAGTCATACAGACCCTCTGCGACACCATGTGTTGCAACCATCTTGTAGACGGGAGCCTCTGTCCACTTTGCATAGAGAGTAACAGGTGCGGTCACAACTGCTGTGTAATCATACTCTGTTGTAAGTTCAGCATCTGCATACCATCCACCGAAGACTTCGCCGATGCGGTCATCTTCGATTGCAAGGTTCTCATCATCCTCAGCAAGAGCGACATCAAGAGCTGTCTTGAAGGTCTTGATGGTTGTTGTGCCATCCATGAGTGTTACATCAGTTGCGTTGACCCAGGCTGCATAGATTGTGATGTCAGCTGTGACAGGATCTGAGAAGTTATATGGGACCTCGAATGTTCCGTCATCTGTGAACCAGCCGATGAACATCTTGGATCCGTTGGTCGGAATCTCAGGAGTCTTGACTGCGTTGCCGTCAGCAACAATCTTTGTTGTAGCTTCCTCTCCGTTGTTGGCCTGGAATGTGACTGTTCTGGGTGTGCCGTATGCGGCATAGAGAGTCATGTCGCCAAGGACAGGATCAGTCATGACCCAAGCTTCTGTGAGACCTTCGTCCTTATACCATGCCTTGAATGCAACGCCTTCCTTGGTCGGCTCTTCGGCAGCAACAAGCATGTCGCCGTTGGCTACGATCTCGGGCTCGAGTTCGGAACCACCCATTGTGTTGAAGGTAACTGTTCTGGGAACACCAACATAAGAATAGTAGAAAATCTTATTCTCGGTGATGGGCTGTGTTGCATCGAAGGGAGTTGTGCGAGATGCATCCGTGAAGATTGACAGCGTGTAGCCTTCCTTGGCAACAGGAGCACCTGTGACAAATCCTCCGTCAACAACCTTTTCTGCAAGCGGAGTCTTGTCGACTTCACCGACAGTACCGGTTGCAAACAGAACTGACCAGTTCTTTACGCTCCAGTCGTGCTCTATGATCGGGTTCTCATCGGTTCCGTTGAGGACTGCATAGCTCTTGATGTTGTCCTGTGTGATCTCCAGAGGCTCATCATTGAGGTAGATGTCCTTGATCTCGAACAGGTCTGTCGTTACATAGTTGCCTCTGAAGTAGACACCGAATCTCTCGTTGGAATCGACAGCAGCACCGTTGATATCATTGGCAAATGTGTAGGTAAGTGTGTACCATCCGTCTTCGCCGAGGACAGGATCTGTGAAGGAGCCTTTCTTTGTTTCATAGACCCACTTCAGTGAACCGTCTCTGATATCCCACTGGTAGACATCTCTTTCAGATCTGTACTTGAGGGTAATGACGTCGCCGGCATTGACTTCCTCTTCCCATTCGATCTTGATCTTGTCTCTGTTCCAGTAGTCCTTGTCTACACCTTCAGTAACCTCGATCTGATAATACTCAGGGATCTGAGGCTGCGGCTTGGGTGTCGGCTTCGGATCTACTTTCGGCTCATTCTTACAGCTTGCGAATGCAAAGACCATAAGAACGGCGAATAGAACGATAAGAAAGTTTCTTAACTTCATGCTTTTCTCCTTTTTCTAATGTCTTCTTTTTATTACGCCATTGGCCACCAGACACGCTGATGGCCAAAATCCGTTCAATTGATTCGGAAGATCAGAGATCCTCAAGATCCTCTTCCGGCTCTTCCTCTTCAGGCTCTTCAGGTGCTTCGTAGGTTCTTCCCTGTGTCGGGAGTTCTCTGTTGAGGTCCTTGATCACGACGTTGTCGAGATAGTACTTGTAACCGCCCTGATCGGGATAGGTTCCGACATACCATACGACAGCAAGCAGGTACATGGTCTTGTCGCCTGTCCAGTGGCACTGATCGTCCTCGCTGGTCATAACGGCATCGATCTGCTCTGCATCCAGGATTGCGGAAACCTTGTGCCACTCACCGTCCGAGATGTCCTCTCCGATGCAGTTGGTCTCGATTCCGAAGATTTCCTCAGCCTCATCGTCAGAAAGCCATGATCCGTCATACTGACCGGGGATGTCGTAGGTCTGATGGATTGTCTCATATCCGCCGCCGGTAACGATGTTGAATGACAGCTTTGCAGTCAGGTCGGCAGTATTTGTGCTTTCTGCATCCTTGAACCAACCTTCGACATAGAAGCTCTTTCCGGCACCGTAGTACTTGGTGATGTCCATCATGACTTCACCATAGGTCTCCTGCTGGTCAACAAGAAGAGCGTGTCCTTCTTCGATTTCAACAACCTCGATACCTGCTCCGTCTCCGGAGAGGTCTGAATCAGTGCCGCTCTCAAAGTCGCCGTTGTAAACGATGTTTCCGCTGACTTCGCCGGCCTTGTTCTCGATTTTGGTTACCGGTGCAGGTGCGGGTCCGGGGACCTTGCCACCGGTTTCCTGAGAACAGGAAACAAAAACTAATGCTGAAACAATCAGCAAGACTAACATTGTAAAGGTGATTTTCTTAGCCATATAGCACTCTCCTTTTTTCACGTTAAAATTATAGAAGTACAAAAAGTCGATTGTCAATATTTTTCTTCTTGATTGGAAGGTTCTGAAGGGGTGCAAATAAATATTCGTTTTTGTAACTACTAGTTAAACAAACAAATATATCAGTTGAATTCGGTTGCAGAGTGTGTTTCATCGGATTTTTCCGATCTTTATAGCGTTTGTTTTCCGTGACAACTTTTTCATAGTCTGTCAGAATAAAAACACCTCCTTGTTTTCACGTTAAAACTCTTTTCATTCTCCTAACACCAATCCAAACAGCCGGACTGTCCGTTCGGTTACAGAGACAAGAATCTGACATAATCAATCCTCAGTATAATTTGCTACACACAACCCCATCTCATGTGAACGAAATGCAAATGATTACGAGCAAGCTGCAGCACCGGAGGCCCAAGAGAGCAGACCCCAGGCCTCCCGAACAAAACATCCGGTAATGCCGGTAGGTATCTGCCCCCTCATAATGGATGTTTTGGCAAAAACCTTTGATCTAGAGATTGTATTCTTTGTAGAGCTTGTTTCTGAATTCGGGATCCGAGGCAGCCTTGAATGCGTCTTCAACCAGGCCAAGCTCCTTCAGCTTGGTCATGAGCAAGGCAATTCGCCGTTCGCCTTCTGCGCGCCCTTCTGCGCGCCCTTCCGCAAGGCCTTTCGCAAGTCCTTCCTCATGAGCTTCTTCCCTGATTACTTCCCTGTACTCCTCTTCATTGAATTCATACATGAACATCTCAGACACCTCCGCTCTGTTGTCTTCCAAGATCCTTTTTATCGGTGAATCAGTAGGATGCATATCGATGGCTCTTTCCACTGCTTCCCTTGTGGTCTCCGTCTTCTTCAATTTTCTCACATCATCGATGAATTGTGAATATTTGACATTTTTGAGTCTGAATCAGGGGTATCGGCCTTGAAAGGAATGGCTCAGACAACCGACATCAGGGCATCACGCAAAAGCTGGGAGAAGTTGACGCCGGCACGCTCTGCCTTGGTATTGAGCCAGGAAGGAATCGTGAGGGTTTTCTTTACTGCGCGGCTATCGAATTCCTTTCTCCATGAGTCAGTATCGACAAGGACGAGGGACTTTATGGATGTAGTCTGCAAATCGTCGAGATTGCTTGGTTCGGGAATCTGAGAGCCTTCGTCCTCAAAGTCCACAAGAAGCATAGCAGCTGCATCCTGGGCCATTTCAATAGCTTGAGCCATGTCTTTGCCGGAGGTGTAGCAATGTGGAACATCAGGAACAGTAACAATGTAGCCACCCTCTTCAGCCGGTTCGAAAACGGCAGGATAAACATACTTCATTTTTTACTCCTTCTCCGGTCAGTCCAGGCCGGCATCTTTCATGATTCTCAGCACCAAGCCCTTCGGAATATCACCTTTGTGGCGCGGAATGGGAATCTTCACGGCCCTGTCCGGACTTACAGCCTTATCATGATTAGATCCATGCTCAATTGACCAGCCTGCTCTCTTCAAACGACGTTCAAGTTCAAGCTTTGTCATGAGCACCTCCAAATATAACACGTGTAAACACGTGTATCAAGCTTTTTCTTTCTGTTTTCATTGCAGCCCTCCGAAATTGAATTCAGGCATGTTTCATGCTCTGACTACTAATACGGAAAAACTGCAGTTTTCATTAGAAATTCAGAGGCGTTTTTGCAACAATATTTGGTTTTTTTCATCTGAAAGATCATTGAACGATTATCTGTTTTGATCTGCTGATTAGATAAAACCTTGCTTTTTCACGTGAAAGTGATATGCTTTCAAGTATGAATAGAACACCATCAGTTAATCCACCGTTCGGACTCAAACCAAATGAGGTCCGCCAGTTAGCATCTTTCACTTTCGACGACAATGCCTACTCGGGACTTCCCGGTTCCGGCGGCGAAGGTGGAATCAAATTCATCCTGGACCTGTTCAAAGAGAACAAGAACCACGACGGCAGCCCGATTGTAGGCACGTTCTTCCTCAAGGCTGACAACATCACCGACAATGACACGGAAGAAAACCGCT
The DNA here is from genome assembly GCA_017470995.1 of Spirochaetales bacterium. Taxonomy (GTDB): domain Bacteria; phylum Spirochaetota; class Spirochaetia; order Sphaerochaetales; family Sphaerochaetaceae; genus UBA9732. The sequence continues at coordinate 47,697 of JAFUXI010000008.1, read as the reverse complement.
ATGTCAAGGAAATCTGGCACAGGGCGCAGGTAGAAGGCAACGAGATTGCCATGCACACCTACTCCCATCCCCACGGACTTGAGTTCGACTGGGATGCAGACCCCGTTACACGCACACCGATCATGGATCTCAATGACTGGATGGCTGAGCATGAGAAGTGGTACAAGACCATGGAGAAGCCCTATGCCCCCGAGAAGGAAGATTCCGGGTTGGGAATCAGAAAAGAGGACATCGTCGGTTTCAGGACCCCGTTTTTGGAGTACAACGACAACCTGTTCACGTCGCTTGACAAGCTGGGCATCCTCTATGAAGCCGCAGTCGAGGAAGGCTGGCAGGAAGACAAGAACGGAAAGAACGAGTTCTGGCCCTACACAATGGACAACGGAAGTCCCGGAGAGACCTTCGTTTCAGAGGCATTCTACTCCCAGAAACCGATGATCAGCAGCCATCCCGGTCTGTGGGCTCTTCCGATGTATGTCTTCACTACCCCGCCCGATGAAATCTGCGAGAAATACGGCACACGCCCGGGTCTCAGAGCCCGCCTTGCGGCAGACAACCCTGATTTCGACGTAAATTCCGGAAAGATCACCGGCATGGACTGGAACCTCTGGTTCGAGTATTTCATGGACGAGAACGATGCCTTTGCGACCATGGCATACACCTTCGATCTCCACTATGAAGGCAACCGCTGCCCGTTCTATGTCGGAATGCACACTGACATCTACTGCGACAAGTATGACAAGAACGACCTTGAAGGCGAGGAAATCACCAAGATCAAGGCCAATGCAGCGCAGAGACGCAACATGGTCAGGAGAATGCTGGCCCACATCCTCTCCAAGAAGGATGTCCAGATTCTGACTGCAAAGGATACCATCAGGTATCTCAATGACCCGAAGCTGCTTAAGATCTGATGATTTAAACCCCAACAAGCGTTGAAAGCCTGAGAAAGTAACTCAGGCTTTTTATTTTGTAATTTGACAGTCAAAAACTGATTTGCTATATTTTTATTTGAGAGGTACTTATGCCAACTGTTTTCGTTGATGGTAAATACAGATACTACTTCTTTTCAAGGGAAGAAAACCGAAGGCATGTTCATGTGTCTTCATCAGATGGAGAAGTAAAAGTGTGGCTGGAACCAGAAATATCAGTTGCAAAAGTCATTAATCTAGACTCCCATGAAGTATCTGCCATCCTTGATACTATTAACAGAAGAAAGGAGGAAATCAATGCAGAATGGACAAAGCATTTTGAACAGTAAAAAGCATGCAGAAGTAACGAACATCTCCCCCTTCGGAATCTGGATTCTTGTCAACGGTGAAGAATTCTTCATGAGTTACAAGGAGTACCCGTTCTTTGAAAACGCACCAGTGAAAGCACTTGCTATTCTGGAAATGGATGCTTTCGGGAACCTCCATTGGCCGGAACTTGATGTCGATATTGAAACCGATTCCCTATATAGGCCTGAAGACTATCCTTTGATATATCATTAAATTATTTGAATATCTATAAATAGAATTGGCCCGGTCTCAGTTCAATGAGGCCGGGCCTGTGTTTTGGAGGTTATTATGAAAAGCCGCTTGTTAGCGGGTTTTCTTGAGAACTGTTACGGAATCCCTCTCCGTTCCGCCGGAGCCGATGAGATGAAGTGTCATCTCGGTAGGCGTGACGGTGAAGTAAGCTCCGCCGATTCCGCCGGCGGTGTACTCGATGTACTTAAGGCCCTCTGCCGCCTCGTTCCTGAGTCCGCTGATCGAACTACCCTCTGTCTGGTTGCTGACGACATAGACGGTTCCGGCCTGCACCTTTCCTTCGGCAAGTTCCTGCTTCTGGTTGTTGTAGAGCGGATATGTACGTCTGTAGGTGTGTTCATCCGACGAGAGTGCGAAGTCAACCTTGTACTGGTCGAATATCTTGCGCCAGCTGGTGTAGTTGCCGTAGTCACACGGCTTGGTGTCCGTGTTGAAGAACGGCAGATGCTGACAGAAAATCAGATAGTCGTAATTGCCTTCGTTGGCTTCTACGACAGCCTTGAAATAGGCCTGCTGTGCAGACAGGGAACTTCCGTCAAGCTTGCTGAGCACTGCGCTTTCCGTGGTGAAGTTGTCGATACATACGAACAGGACCCTGTTCCATATGAACCAGTAGTTGCTGTCCAGAACGAATGCATCGCCTTCGGGATCGTTGTTGGCAGGATAGGCCGCAAACTCCTTGTAGTAGTCGTTTGTGGTGCGTTCCTTGTCCTTCCAGCCGTAGTAGTCATGGTTTCCGCAGACAAAGGCATATGTCAGGTCATTCATAAGACCGCTGTCAGACCAGTAGTTCCAGTGCTTGTAGATCTGGCCCTTGTTGACCATGTCACCCGTAAAGAGGACAAAGTCGAGGTCCACGCCGTCCTTGGCCTGTGCGAAATCGATGAGTTCCCCTACACGTCTGATGTAGGTCTCACCTCCCTTAGGAGTATGGAGGTCACTGAGCCACATGAACTGGAAATATGTGGAATCTGCTTCAGCGGTGTTGAAATGAGCGACATCGGAATAAGAACTACCCGAGTCCTTGATTCTGTATTTGTACCTGGAGCCCGGAGTCAGACCGTCAAGATAGACCTTGCAGACATAGTGGCTTTCTGCCAGTTTGTTGCCGGAAGTATCCCTCCAGTCGGCCGTAGACAGGGTCTCGTGGCACTGTGCATTTCCGACTGCTGTCCACAGTTCGCTGTCCTCAAGCGCATACTCAAGCGATGAGCCAGTCTTGGTGGCATGCCAGGAGATTACTGCCTGAGTGGATGCATCCTCGCCGGGACCTGCGGTGACCATCTTGATGGTGCCTGGAAGATCCCTCGTGACCTGCTTTCCGCAGACCTTGCATGTCAGCGTAGCTGTACCGTTGCCGTTGATTACCGCAGTACCGAAGGAATGCTCCTCGACCGAGGATCTCTGTTCGGTGTGTTCACATGTAGCTGCGTGCCAGTGATAGGTATCATCGCTGGTCCAGGCTGTCGCAAAGGTATGCAGCGGTAGAGCTTCTTCCTTGACTGCACCGCACTTGCAGGTGTAGCGGATGGTTCCGGCTACCGTGCAGGAGGATGGCGTGACTACTTCACTGCTGTCCCAGGTATGGGGTTCGAATGAACCCTTTTCGCCTGTATGCTCGCATGTCGCGGCATGCCAGTGATAGGTCTCGTCATGGGTCCATTCCTCCGAGAAGGTATGGACCAGTGTCATGGCGGGAATCACCTCTTTCTTGGTGAGTCCGCAGCCCGTACAGGTCAGTTCCCTCTCGCCATCCGTGGTATGGGTGGCGGGAGTCAGGACCTTACTTTCCCAGGTGTGCTTTGCCCTGTCGGCTTTCTGGTCGGTATGTTCGCACGTCGCAGCATGCCAGTGGTAATTGGCATCGGTAGTCCATTCGGAGCTGAACGTGTGGACATGCTCCTGCGGCTGCTGGGGCTCCTCCTTGCAGGCGCACAGTCCGAAGACCAGCGCCAGCGTCAGGAAGACTAATACTAAGCTTTTAAGAAGCCTGTTCATGGTATCTACCTATATTTCGACAATCAGGAAATCAGGAGAACGAAGCTGTCAGGCAGAGCGGGATCGACCAGAAGAACTTCTGATCGTCTGCAGTTCCTTCCGTAAGGTTGATCTTGAAAGCTCCGCCGATGGTTCCTGAGAGTGTTGAGGAAAGATTCAGGCCGAAACCTGCATCGAGGCAAATGATGTTGCCGCCCTGGACTCCCGGATCTCTTGAAAGCTGCCAGTCGCCCCATGCAAGGCTTGCGACGGTTGATGCATAACCGTAGTTCTTGAACCAGTTCACCTTGACAAACGGAGTCAGCTTCTCTGTTGCATAGAAGGAGATCTTGGCACCGAGTCTGTTGCCGTTCTTCTCCCCGTCATAGAGACGCATGATGAATGCATCATAGAATTCAAGTCCGAACTTCTCGGTGTAGAGTGTTCCCATCAGGTCAACTCTGTGCTGAACGGTATAACCGCCCTGCCTGACAAGGCAGTATCCGGCAACAAGGTCGAGGTTCTCTGTTCCGGTATAGTCGATCTGAGCACAGAATGCCTTTGTGTCTCCGTCGACTCCGCTTCCGAGGTCGGCTGCGACATTGTGGAACTCGAAGGCGATCTTCACTGCCTGCGGGATGTCATAGATGGCTGCAACCTGCAGTGTGCTCAATGGCTTCTTGGAGTCACTGCCGAGGGAAACACCGGCGATGATGTTCAGGTCCGAGAGGAAATCAGGAGTATAGTCGACATAGATTCTGTTGTTGCCCTGCTCGAAGAGACCTGCTCCGGAGACGGGTTCCCAGCTGACAGACTCGGAGAAGACCTCGTAGGGTCTGTTACCGACTGAAATCTTGAATCCGCTGAAGAGCCTGGCCGTGATTTCCCAGCCATGGACCTTGACTTCGGCTCCCTCATATGCGGAAACAGGTGTCCTGAAACGGATAGACACGTTTGCGGATGCAACGCTGTCCTTGCCCATGGTTGCGGTGAGTTCTCCGAGAACCGGACCGCCGTGGGCGCTGTCATCAAACTCCGCTCCCGTGATTCTGAAACCTTCTCTGGTTTCTCCCAACGGATCCCATGTCTTGTTGCTGCTGTAGGAAGTGATGGTATCCAATGTAACGGAAATACCGGCAAATGCAGCGAAGGCAATCAATGCGATAAGAACTGTTGCAATAAGTTTCTTCATTTCTTACTCCTTTTGATGTTCTAAATTCAAACTTTCTAATAGTTTTTCAGTTTATACTCTAACTACAGACCATCATACCGATGATCTGGTAATCAGCTGCGGTTCATATACAAACTTGTTGGGCTTGTATTCCTCATTTCCTTCCAGAAGGCGCACCATCCTGGCATACGCATTCTTTCCTATCTGGAAGAGCGGCTGGCGGATGCTGGTCAGCGGAGGATCGATCAACGAAGACGACATCACGTCATCATAGCCCACGATGGAAAGCTCCCTCGGGATGTTGACGTGCTCCGTCTTGGCCTCCAGTATTATTCCGGCTGCCACGATATCACCTGCCGCGCAGAAGATTCCGTCTATGTCGGAACCGTAGCGCTGCATTCTCTTGAAGACGACCTGGCCCTCCTCGAAGTAATAATCCTCGATATAGAAGATGTTCCTCGGATTGAACGACAGGTCATGATCCTTGATGGCCTGCAAGAAGCCTTCCTTCCTTTCCTTCTGGGAGAGACCAAGCTCTTCACGGTTGCTGTCACCGATGACCAGGGCAAGATTCTTGCGACCCGAGTTGATCAGGTGCTCCGTGGCCATGTAGGCTCCGTGATAGTTATCCATGACGATTTCGATTGCTCCCTCGGCCTTTTCGTCTATGACTATCATCGGACAGTTGTTGTCGCTGTATAGCTTGATGATTTCCTTGGATGGACTGATTGAAAGGAGTATGACGCCGTCTGCATGCTTGCCGAGGCAGATGTCGGTCAGGACCTGATCGTTCTTCTCCAGGGTTCCGAAGAGATTTATCGTGTACTCTGTCTCCATCGAGCGGATGCTCTGCTCAATGCCCTTGAGGATCTCCATCTCGAATGTGGACGAGAAGAAGTTTGCAACCACACCTATGACGTATGTCTTTCCGCTTACAAGAGAGCGTGCAAGGTGGTTGGGATGGTAATTCAGTTTCTTTGCAGCCGCGAGAACCTTTGCCTTCGTATCGGCAGTGATACTGGGCGAATTGCGCAAGGCAAGAGAGACCGTTGTATGAGATACACCTGCGAGCTGTGCTACGTCCTTGATTGTTACCATCAGACCTTCCTTCGCAAACCTAGAGATTTGTCTTGTTTATTACCTGACTCAGGGTCATATCAACCCAAATTATACCGACATCATTGCCTGAATTGCATGCATCAACTATAGCTTGTCCGAACTGCTTGGCAGGGTTTGTGTATGAGTTCCATATTGCCTTGTCGGCATTGTAACCTATCTGGAACATGACAGGCTGCGGAGCATATCGGGAAGCCCAGTCCGAGAATTCGGCAATCACGTGATCCATTGACTCGAACTGCTGGCTGTCGTTGACATAAATCAGGCCGTCCATTCTGGAAGGAAGCCATCTGTAGTCCCAGTGCTTGACGAACACGGTATATTCCGGATTGTAGCTTCTGACCTTTGAAAGAACCCTCTGGGCATCCGAATCGCTGAGTCTTGTGCCCTCGTCTACTCCCTCAACCGGCTTGTGCCATTCGACATCTATGCCGAATCCCTTTACGCAGCTGTGTTTCCCATACTGATCCAGCACAAGCTTTGCAAGAGTCACCAGATCGGCATTGCCCGGCTCCACCTGAAGCCAGACGTCTATCCCGCGCTTATCGCACTCATCCAGATACGAATCATATCTGTCATATTTGCTGCCGGAGATGTAATCGTAGCTTCCGCTTACAGGGAAACTGAGTCCGCATCCCTCGCTGTGAAGCTCACCGACTATGAGGATATAGGCTCCGTTGCTGCCTTCATAGCAGCCTGCCATCTTCTCGGCATAACCTGCCATATCAGTTTCGGAAGGGAAATTGTCCTTGCCGAAGCTGCTTCTCATTCCATAGGTCGATATCCTGATTCCCGCCCATCTGACGGTGCAGGGTCCGGAATTCACAACTTCCTCATCACAGGAAGACAAAACAAGAGCTATAGCCATAAACAATACTACGATAACTGCAATCTTCTTCATCTTACTTTCCACTCTGCATGGCCTTCCTCAGACTGAAGTCGACCCAGATGATACCTACGTGCTGGTCATCCTTGACGTCCTCGGCAAGGATGGCTCCCAACTCTCCCTTGGGGTTCTCGAGCTTTCCCCAGACATCGAAGTCTGCGGGATAACCGATCTGGAACATGACCGGGTTGGGATAATAGCGGTCTGCCCAGGCTGTGAAGAAGCTCTTCATCTTATCCAGATTGTCGAAATACTGGCTGTCATTCACGAAGATGATGTCCGAACGGTATGTCGGCGGCATCCAGCCTCCGTCCCAGTGCTTGAGGAACAGCGTGAAGCGCGGATCGACACTCTTGACGGCCTCGTCGAGGGCCTTTGCAAGATCATCATCGATCTTTGTGCCGTAACCGGCGGGCATCTCGGGATTGCGGGTCTTGTACCACTCTACATCAACGCCGAAGCCCTTGACGCATTTGTGGTCCTTGTAGTACTCCATGGTGGCCTTTGCCAGCGGGACAAGGTCACAGTCACCGGGCTCGACCTGAAGCCAGACCGAGTAGCCCTTCTCGTCACACATGTCCAGGAATGCCTTGTTCATATCTGCGGGGAAGTCCTCGACACCCTCGATCTTCTGTCCTACCGGGAAGTTGACCGAGCATCTCTGGGCACCCTCGTTGCCTGTGATGGAACCGACGATCCAGATGAACGACGGAATGCTTCCCTCATATTCGGCGCCCATGCGGCCGGCATAGTTGATCCATTCTTCCGCGGAAGGCTCTCTCTTGAACATTGCTTCCTTCCAGCCGTAGTCTGATCTTCTGCAACCTGCCCAGGTGACCTTGGCGGTCTTGGTAGGCGGAATGCTCGGACCGTAGTCTACCTTCGGTTCCTCTGCCACAGTCGGTGTTGCGGTTGTACCGCTTTCCTGCTTCTTGCAGGAAACCATCAGGACCAGAACGAACAGCATTGCCACGATGGCGACATAAAAAGCAAGGCTCAAAAGTTTCTTCTTCATATGTACTTCCTTTATAACCAGGTCAATGGCCCAGCATGGACTTCACGATATCCATGCGTTCGGAATCATCGACCAGATCTTCCCATTTGTAGAGGAGAACTCCCTTGGACGGGCTTTCAAGCGCATAACCCAGGGCTTCTCCGAATTCCTCTTTGCTCACCTCTTCTTCCCTGTAGGCCTTCTTGACCTGTATGGAAGGAAGGATCTCCGTACACCCCAGACTCTCCATCTCCTGCAGGAAATCCTTTATGTAGGAAGGCTCCCTGTGCATCATATGATGGTAGACCATCGGGGTCAGATAATCGCCTATTTCAGCAAGATTACTGAAATTCTGGCCTATAACATTCAGAATAGCGCCATCATACATATCCTGTTTCCAAGGAACGCAATGAAGGCCGATCCTGATCTCAGGATTAATCTGCCTGATCTGGGAGCAGAGAGTCAGAGCCGTCTGCTCCACTATGTTCTGTCTCCAGAATTCCTGTCTTTCCATTCCCATCCTCTGGGATCGGCATCTGGTACAGAAGCAGCTCTTCGGAAGGCTCTTTGCCTCGGCCAAAGGACTTGTCATCTCCCAGAACTGGAAGAACCGCAGGAAATCCAGAGATACTCCGGGCGGATTGAGAGTCCTGATGTCGGAAGCTATGCGCCATCTGATATCATTCAGATGAACCGCATCAGTGGGGCACACGAAGCGCACCCAGTCATCCGAAGCAAGACTCCCGTCCTCCAGAACAGCCAGATCCTCGCCCTCGGAGGCGAGGAAAACCGGCTCTACGATGTTCCAGAAGAGCCCTCTTGAAGAGAGCTCTTCGGTAAAGGCCGGAACCAAAGCGTCCCGACCGAGATATACGGTGTTGAAGCCCGCCTCCTGAAGGAGGTCGACCGTCCTGCCCGTGCAGAACCGAGGGTCATACAGCTTCACACCGTACAGACGATTCATCGGATCAACCCTTGACTCCCGAGATGACCGTGCCCTGAATGAAGAACTTCTGGAAGAAGAAGAACATCAGAATAGGCGGTACAAGCATCATGACTGTAGCAGCGGCCTTGAGGGCGCTGTTGTTGAAGTATTTGGCATCGAAGGCGGTAAGGCCCAGTGCGACAGGATAGAGTTTCTGATCCTGCAGGTAGATCAATGAATAGAAGTAGTCGTTCCACCAGAAGACTGCGGTCGACAGTGTGATTGTCAGCATGACTGCAGTTGACTGCGGTACGATGACCTTCACCAGGATTCCGACAGGTCCGCATCCGTCGATCTTTGCAGCCTCATCCAGCTCAAGCGGCAGTCCCATGAAGAACTGTCTCATGAGGAACACGTTCCACGGGCTGGCGGCAAAGTATGCTGCAACGGTCAGCGGCAGGTATGTTCCGTACCAACCGAGCTTGGTATAGATGATGAAGCTCGGGATCAGGGATACCTGTGCCGGAAGCATCATCGTCGAAAGAAGGACGATGAACATCCAGTTGCGGCCCTTGAACCTGAACCTTGAGAAGCCGTAGGCAACCAATGTGGATGACAGCAGGGCTCCGATGGTGTTGATCACGACCAGGATGATGGAGTTGATGACATAACGTCCGAAATCGCCCTTGGACAGTGCGTCGGGATAGTTCGACCATGTGAACTTGACCGCCTTTACGCGCTGTTCCTCCGAAGCCGGAGTTGCGAGATAGACATCATCGAGTTCGTCCTCATCCAGATAGATCCACTGGCTTCCGACCTTTCCGATCTTGGCGACATGAAGCTCTTTTCCTTCGATTTCCATCGCATAGACGGAATACGGAGCGGTCTCCAGTCTGAGATTCTTGGTTTCGGAAAGCGATGCGACAGCCTTGTCGATGTGGTCCTGCTTGATGTTGATCCTCTTTCCCTCGATGGGAACGAGGTTTCTGGTCATTGTCCTGATGACGTTCCAGAAATCACCGAGCTTGACCTCGGGGACCGTTCTGCTGACCTGCTTGGATGACACCGAGCCTCCGAGCATAGAAACGACCGGGTAGATGATTGCCATGGCTGCAACGACGATGATGATCATTGCCACGATGGTTCTGCGTCTTGCAAGTCTGCGTTTGGTCATGACACCGACCGAATCGGAGATGGCGAAGCCCCAGAGGAAGAGATTAATTATTACAAGGAAGAATACAAGTAAAATCATTTCTTCACCTCCGACTCATAGAAGACCCAGAGTTCCGAAGACTTGAAGGTCAAAAGTGTCAGCAGAAGCACTATCATGAACAGGAACCAGGCCAATGCGGATGCATAGCCCATGTTTCTGAACTGGAATGCGTGCTTGTACAGATACAGGTTGTAGAACATCGTCGAATCCGCCGGTCCTCCTTTTGTCAGGACCATAGGTTCTGCGAAGTACTGGAACATTCCGATAAGACCCATGATCAGGTTGAAGAAGAAGATCGGGGTCATCTGCGGGACAGTAACATGAATCAGCTGTTGGAACTTGCTGCAACCGTCGATTTCGGCTGCCTCATATAGTGCAGTGGGTATGCTCTGAAGACCGGAAAGGTAAACGACCATACCACCTCCGCATCCCCATACGGAGAGGAAGAGGAAACAGTACAGGGTGTACTTCGGATCCAAAAGCCACTGGGGACCTCGCAGTCCTGCGGTTCTGAGGATGAAGTTGATCATACCGTACTGATCGTCGAACATTCCTCTCCACAGCATGGCGACTACAACACCGCTTATCATTGCCGGCAGATAGAAGATGGTTCTCCAGAACTTCATTCCGGGTATCTTCATATTAAGGAGATATGCAAGAAGGAAGCCTGAAACCAGACCGAGAGGCAGAGAGAGGATACCGAACTTGACGGTGATCCAGAGGCTGTGCCACATCTCGCCCTTTGTGAACATCTTCGCAAAATTCGAAAAACCCACCCACTTGGGAGGGTTGATCGTATCATAATCTGTAAAGGCAAGATACATGGAGAATACCATCGGCAGGAAGGTGAATACCAAAAAGCCGATGACCCAGGGGGTTATGAAAGCATAACCCCATCTGGCATATCGTTCAGATTGCGGAATAATCCGTCTTTCTTTACTCATATGATTACCTTAATTATTTTGTGCTGCCCAGTACTCATCGAGGATGTACTGAACTTCGTCATTCAGATCCTCTGCGACCTGCTCCGGAGTATCGTACAGACCGCTGATGATGCTGGCCATTGCGAACTCCATCTCATCCCAGACCTGTGAGTAACCCGGGACCCAGCTCTCGTTGTTCGGGTTGTCGGCATATGCACCGGCATCCAGCAGGACCTGCCAGTTGATGTTCGGTCTCTCTGCCTTCTGCTCGTCGAGCCACTGTGCCTGAAGTTCCTTCATTGCCGGGATTCCGCCGTAGTTGTGGTTCAGCTTGGAGTAGACCTCGTCGCTGAAGAGCCACTTGTAGACTTCCCAAGCCTCGTCAGGATGCTTGCTGCTCTTTGTGATGACGAATGTATCGATGTTGGTTGCGGAAACAACATGGCCGTCCATTGCAGGAATTGCACCGATGTTCCAGCTGAAGTTGGCATCCCAGCTCTCGAATGCATAGCTCATCCATGAGAATGTCTCCCAGACACCGAGTCTGTTGGATCCGAGCGGGTCGGCATCGCCGAACAGGGATGCGCCGGCGGCAGCGTCTGATCTGGGTCTGACCTTTTCTTTATAAATCATTCTCTCGAGCTCCGAGAAAACCTTGATCCACTCGGGGCTGTTCATGGTAGCGGTCTTGTAGTCATCCGACATTCCGAGTGCGACGCTCTTGCCGTTCTCGTCGAAGAACTTTCCTACCCAGGCTCTCCACGGAGACCAGTCGGTTCCGTCATAGCCGTACTGTACGACGTTGTCCATATCGAAGTCAGGATCGTTGGCATCGGAACCCCACATATCCAGGGTCATGAGCCTTGCCTGCTCGTACAGCTTGTCATATGTCCAGTCTGCAGTGCCCCATTCCTCCGGCGGATACTCGAGGCCGGCTCTGTCGTAGATGTCTTCGTTGTAGAACAGTGCCGAAGGATAGTAACCGATCGGAAGACCGACAAGCTTTGACTCACCGTTGATGTTGTAGCGGTTGCTCTCGACAAGAGCATCATCATAGTCTGAAAGGTCGATGTTGTCTTTCTTGATGTACGGTTCGATATCGAGCCACTGGTCGATGAACTGTGCAACACCCATGATTCCGACAGGACCGCAGATATCCGGGCTCATTCCGGCTGCGACGAGGGTTGTGAACTTTGTTGATGCATCTGCATACGGGACTGTAAGGAACTCAAGCTCGATACCTTTCTCTTTTCCGACTGTGTCATTGAACTGCTTCTGGAGCTCCTCATGAACAGCAATCTGTGAGGGGTCGGTACCTGTTCCGAATCCGACCATGATCTGAATCTTCACCTTCTCCTTGGCCGGAGCCTTGGCAGTGGTGGATGATGAGGATGAACCGGAATCCCCTTTGCTGCAGGATGCGATCATGACCATCGCAAAGCAGAGCAGGATTGCCAAAAGGACAGTAAGTGTTTTCTTCATTTTTTTCTCCTTCACTCCTTCTATAGCTTTCCGTCGCCGTCAGGCGCACATACGTACACTACACAAAAAATTTGACAAGTGCATTTTTATGGTGTATTCTCTTTCGTGAAAAGTCAAGAAGAATTTTCACGTTAAATCTGACAGTTTCAAAAAAATTGTCTTTTATAATGTCTTGTAAATAATGAATTTGTATTTTTAAGCATTATGATTCGATTGCGTGAAGTTCAAAAATTTCTTTTCACGTTAAAACGAAGAAAATCATTGCAATCGCTTTCAAAAGCGTGGACAGACTTTACGGAGGGTCTAATGGCTAAAAAAACATTAAAGAACAACGGTGATTTCTGTTTTCTGAAAAACGGTGACGTATGCATCCGCGAGGAAAAGGGAAACATGACACGTGAACCCTGGCTCATGCTTCAGACAAGACGAAACCAGGAACCGACAAAGACCCTCTGTTGGGGTATCACCAACAACGGATCGGCGTTTGCAAGAATCGGAACCCAGGAAGGAGACCTCGTCAACGGATTCGTACACGAGGATCCCTACAAGTGCCGCCAACTCGGCTCCTTCATCTACTTCAAGGAAGGAGACAGGTACTTCACCGACTGCTGGTACCCGATTCTCCACGATGACCAGAAGCTGCAGACCACCTACTCCTTCGGCTGCGTAACCCGTGAGACAAGCTATATCGGCCTCGATGTGAAGACCAGATGCTTCATCCCCAACGAGTACGATGCAATGGTTCAGCTGGTTACAGTCAAGAACAACGAGGACCGCGAGCGCAAGATCCAGGTCTTCGGAGTCAATCCGGTAAACGTCGGAGACGCCAGAGGCATCCAGTTCTCCGGCTTCAACTCACTGATGATGGCAGGAGGCTTCCCCGACAAGAAGCTCAACGGCCTGATCTGGTTCAACGGCTACGGAATCCCGTTCGAGGATGACGAGGACGAGGATCTGGGTATGTTCGGAAAGCTGCTCTATCACAGCGCAAGCGAGAAGCTGACACAGTTCAGCATGAGATATGAGGATTTCGTGGGACACTACAGCCGCAACATGGCAAACCCGCTGGCCCTTGAGACCGGTGTCCTTGCCTGCAAGCCGGCACAGGAGTCCACAAGCTCGCTTTCAGTCGTCTGCTTCGACATCACGGTTCCCGCAGGCGGATATAAGACCTTCACGATCTTCAGCGCCGCAGGCAGCACGGACAACTACTACCGCAAGGGCAAGAAGGAATTCAAGACCATCGAGGCAAAGCTCTCCGATGTCAAGGTCGCGGAATCCATGCTCGAAACCGTCATGCGCGATTGGAACGCAGACTTCGACAAGCTGCGCTTCAATGTTCCCGGAAACAAGCTCTTCGGACCGTCGTTCCGATGGATCCAGTACCAGTGCGCAATGGTTCTCAACCTCAACAGAATGAAGAGCCGCTATCACTCGGGCTTCGAGTATGGCTTCGGCTTCCGCGATATCCTTCAGGACATCCTCGCAGGTCTGGCATTGGACAGCGCCAAGACAAGATCGTTCATCAAGTACATCGGCAAGCAGATGTTCTCCGACGGCCGCACATACCACAACTTCTATGTCTCGGCTCCCGGAACACTGGACTTCCATGCCTGCGACGATCCCATCTGGTTCATCCTCGCAGTCTGTGAGTACATCAAGGAAACCGGAGACATCAGCCTCCTCGACGAGGTCGTTCCCTATGCCGATGCCAAGGAGAACATGCCGGCAGCCGAAGGAACCATCTTCGAGCACTGCCAGAAGGCCCTCTCCCAGGTCTGGACCAACAGCTTCGACGGAATCCCCATCATGTTCGATGCCGACTGGAACGATGACCTCTCCGGTTATGAGGATCATGGCTCCGTCATGGCTGCGATGCAGCTCTACAAGGCCAACATGGACTTCGCAGATCTCTGTGATTTCATCGGCAAGAAAGACATTGCAAAGGACAGCAGAAAGAAAGCCCAGATTACAAAGGATACTGTAGAAAAATACTGCATTGACTCAACCGGGGCATTCATCAGACTCCTCGGACCCAACAAGGACAAGAGCCAGGACGCAGGTTCTGCAGATACCGACGGAAGGCTCTTCCTCGAGCCTACGGCATGGGCGCTCTTCAGCGGACTTGCAACCATCGACGAGTTCAAGGCCAGCCAGAAGCAGGTCGAGAAGAAGCTGGTCGCCAAGGGCGGAATTGCTCTTTGCACCGCAGACTTCACCCTTGCCAAGGGCAAACCGCCTGTAGACTACACGGCCTTCAAGCGCAACGCACCCGGAAAGAAGGAAAACGGAAGCTTCTTCCGCCACACGGAGAGCTGGTTCATCGCCTCGCTCTGCTATGCAGGAGAAGGAACCAAGGCATGGCAGTATTTCTACAACACGCTTCCTGCAGTCTGCGCAAAGGATGACCCGTTCAACTACAGCTGCGAGCCGTTCGTCTATCCCGAATATGTCTGCAGCCCTGCCAGCATCGACTACGGCAAGGGCGGCCACACATGGCTTACCGGAACAGCTCCCACCAGAGAGCGCGTGCTCTGCGAGAACATCTTCGGAATCAGGCCCAACTACAAGGGACTTGAAATCGATCCGTGCGTTCCTTCCAAATGGAAGAAGTTCACGGCGGTCAGACCGTTCAGGGGTTCCGAGTTCTCCATCAAGTACGTCAACGACAAGGGCGTCGAGAGAGGTGTTTCCGAAATCCTCGTTGACGGCAAGAAGATCGACGGCAATATCATCCCGTTGACATTCTGTGACAAAAAGAGGCATTTTGTAGAAGTAAGGATGGGTTGACTGCCATCCCCGGAGCAAAAAATGAAAAATCTCAAAGGTATTAATTTCTTTGGTACCGACGGAATAAGAGGGAAGGTTTCCACACAGGAGACCTCCCCTCTTGCTTCTTTGGACCTTTTTCTGAGCGAAACGCTCATCACACCGACTCTGATCGACCTTGCGGTAAGGGCCTTCGTGCGCATGGTCGGAGGCAATGCATCCTCCACCTTCGCCACGGGTTCCGACGGACGTGACAGCGTAACCGGCAATGCCCTGGTCGATGCCATGAACAACGCCTTCGCATCCTGCGGCGCAAATGTCGACTACCTCGGCATCGTCCCTACCCCGATCGTCCCGCTCCATCAGCTGGAGCATGGCTGTCTGGGTGCCGCAATGCTCACCGCAAGCCACAACCCGTCCAACCAGAACGGCATCAAGTTCTTCATCGACGGAAAGAAACTCCTTCCTGAAGACAAGATGGGAGACTACGCACTGTCTGCCCTCATGGTGGAGCTTGCACAGTCTGAAGGAAGACCTTTCTGCAAGGCCGGCGAAATCAGACAGATAGACTGCACACAGCGTGTTGCATCCCTGATGGACAGCTGCGTCGATGCAAAGCGCATGAAGGACATCCACTTCATCATAGATACCGCCGCCGGTGCGTGGACACGCTATGCCGATGCCTTCTTCTCCAGAAACGGCATCCCCTTCACCCGTGTCTCTGCCGACGAAAAAGGATACAACATCAACAACCACTGCGGCGTTGCCGAGATTGAAGGCCATGAGAGCTATACCAGGGAGCAGGCAGAGTTCGCACCCGTGATCGTAAAGACCCTTTTCGAGAACCCCGATTCCTACGGAATAGTGACCGACGGTGACGGCGACAGGGGCATGCTTCTCAAGTACGATGATACAGCCGACTGCGTCAAAGTCTACGACGGCGACGAGGAGTCCTTCCTTGTTCTCTCGCTTCTCAAGGCCGAGGGAAAGGTTCCCGAAGGTTCCTGCGTGGTGCACACCCTGGAGTCCGATATAATGGCATCCGTTTCCTTTGCAAGGGAGTTCGGCTGCAGGGCCGTCATCACCGATGTCGGCGACAAGTGGATATGCAACTGCCCGGATAAGAACATAGTCATCGGATTCGAATCCTCCGGCCATGTCATCATCCCGCTTGAAGCTGCAGGAAAGCCCTACCTTTCGGGCAACGGTCTTCTGACGGCAGCCCTTGCCGCGCTTGCCTTCAAGGAAGGACATCACAGCTTCACCCGCGGTTTCTCCAAGACCTGGTACACATACTTCGTGGACAAGTCACTCTTTGCCAGGGACACGGAGCTCTGGAAAGAAGATTCCAAGCTGATTGATAGCCTGATTTCGAAGGCACTTGCTGAAAAAACATATTATTCCTATGAGGTACGCCACTTTATGAACAAGAATGTCTTGGCCTTCCAGGTTCTCAAGGACGGCATGACTGTAGCACTTCTGATTTCCAGAAACTCGGGAACCGAGGACAAGAACGCCGTCTATCTCAAGAGCATAGATGATCTGGTGCCGTCGCTGAGGCCGATTGCCCAGGCCCTTGCGGACAACCACCGTGCCAAGATGCGCAACCCGAAGCGCAAGGAAGCCGCAGTGGCCGCATCCGTGATGAAAGCCATCGAAGGTGCGGGAAGGTTCGAACTGACCGAAGAACAGGCAAAGGATCCGATGATGAACTCGGTTCTCCATGCCCTGGAGCGTGAAGGCCAGATCAAGGGTAACGGAAAGACCTTCGTCAGATCATAGCGATATACCAATATTAAGAAAAAAACGACTTTTTGGTATATTTTATACCATTTCGTCCGTTTTCAATCAAAATTGGTATATAGCCTAATTCTAGAATCCAAACCCGAACAGTTTTTCGATTGCAGTCGCGACCCCGTCCTCCGAGACGGGGTCCGTTATATAGTCAGCTTCCGTCTTCACGCACTGCTCTGCATTGCCCATGCCCACGGAGTACCCAGCGGTCCTGAACATCTCCAGATCGTTTGCACTGTCTCCGAAGGCGATGATTCCGTCAGCGGTGCAGCCGAGGACAGAACACAGTTCCAGAAGGCCATG
Organism: Spirochaetales bacterium; assembly: GCA_017470995.1. Classification (GTDB taxonomy): domain Bacteria; phylum Spirochaetota; class Spirochaetia; order Sphaerochaetales; family Sphaerochaetaceae; genus UBA9732. The sequence continues at coordinate 30,615 of JAFUXI010000008.1, read as the reverse complement.
GGCCTTGGTTATTCCGCTCAGGGTGGTTTCCATCGAGCTGTCTTCCAGGACTATCGGATTGAAAAGTCCGGTTTCCTTCAGCAGTTGGGCGGCATTGAGGGCATCGGCCTGATTCTTGAAGAACGTCTGGATCCTGTAGACCCTTAGGCCTCCCTTTCCCACGTGGCCCCTCATGCGCAGGACTATGCGGTTTTTGCGGACTTCCCTGGTGGCCTTGCGGTGGGCTTTGGACAGGTAGTTGGTGCGTCTGAGCAACCGGATCAGGAAAAGCGGTGTGGCTACCACGAAGCCGTTCAGGTACACACATGATGTGCCGTGGCATCTTCGAATTATGCTCAGCGCACGGATTGCAGTGCGGCCGTCCATCGGATGGTCCTCGAGGATGTTGCCGTCGCTGTCGGTGACGCTTGCCCCGTTTGAGGTGACGCGGTAGCGGAAGCAGGAAAGGACATCCCTCGGAATCTGGGAGATGTCGCGGGCGGTTGATACCGTGACCGCCACCCCGCTGTCCGAGAGCTTTCCCAGTGCTTTGACGACCCTATCGGATATGAGGCTGCCCTGAAGGACGGTCCCGTCGAGGTCGAATGCGGCTATGCGGATGTTCTGTCGGTTGAACTCTCTCGGCATGGATTTACTTTGTCTCCGAGTCCTTGGCGATGTATTCCAGATATTCCTTTTCGGGAATCGGCAGTGAGAACAGGAAGCCCTGAAGCCAGAGGGTACCGAGGGAAACCACCATCTCATACTGCTCGCGGGTTTCTATTCCCTCGACAACAGTCACCATGCCAAGTTCGGAGAACATGTGAAGCGTGCTTTCAAGGAAGCGGCGGCTCCTCTGGCCTTCGTCAAGAAGCACCTTGTCCAGCTTGACACACCTGAACGGCAGGCTGAGGACCTGCAGGGCATTCGAATACCCGGTTCCGTAGTCATCGAGGGCAAACGAGAAGCCCTGCTCTATCATCTGGGTCATGAAGGTATTCAGGAACTCGGCATTGCGTGCTGCGGAAGACTCGGTTATCTCGAAGCATATCTTCTTCGGATCAACGCCGTAGCGGTTCACTATCTCGGAAATCCTGTTGGCAGGATTATGGAAGAACTCCGTTGCCGAAAGATTGACGTGGAGCATGTCCACCTCGGGATGTGCCGCAAGGAAGGCGCAGGTCTTTTCGACAACGAATGTATCCAGGAAGAGCGCAAGGCCTCTCTTCTCTACCACGGGAATGAATTCCGCAGGGAGAATCGGCCCGAGACTCGGGTCGTTGTAGCGCAGGAGAACTTCTGCGGCATTCACCTTCCGTCCCTCTGCGGAGATCAGGGGCTGGAAGCAGATATAGAGGCCGTCTCCGGTCTTCACCGAGCGTCTCATGGACTCGTCTATAATCTGTTGACGTCTGTACTTTGCCAGCAAAGAAGAGTCTATATCAAGTCTGATGCGGTGATTATTGATAACATTCTCAGAATTCAGAGCATCATTTACGATTGAAACAAGTTCTGATGAGGATATCTTGGTGGAAGTGTTGGTGCTGGCGACGAGGATCTTTGCCATCAGATCCACGCTGATTCCGGAGACATCCCAGTTGCCTTTGAATCTTTCCGCAATCGCAGCGGAGACCTGCTCCAGCTCGGCACGGGTTCGAGTCAGAATCCAGAAGCGTGCCTTGGAATCCCTGAAGAACCAGCTCTTGCGGCCATGCACATGCTCGAAGTAGTCTCCGACCTGACGGGCAAGCGTCTTGCTTGCAAGGTTTCCGGATCCTCTGTCCAGAGTCGACAGTCCGTCAACGTTGATAACTATGCAGTGCACCTGGCGGTGTCCCAACTCCCCGTCCAGAAACAGGTGCAGCGCAGCGGAGTTGAATGCTCCCGAGTCCTCGTCCAGCATGGTTTCCGGGCTCTGGAGGGTAAGATCCCAGAGCATTATGGCTACGGTCATTGCCGTTCCGGTCAGAATGATGTAGGGATGCTTGATCTGGAAAGCCGTCGCAACGGTGACGATGGCAGTGAAGAACAGTATTGTGAGGACCTGCTTCTTGGCCAGTTTCTCCCTGTTGAAGAACACTATGGACACCAGAATCAGAAGATGGAGGGCCACACTGACGTAAAGCAGGATATGGAGCGGCCCCTGGACAAAGTCCAGTTTCCCATCTACCTCGCTGATCGAGAAGATGAGGCCTGTGAAAGGATTGATAAGCTGTATTCCCAGGAACAGGGAGGCAGGAGCGAATAAGGTTATGAAAGCCTTGTTGCTGGAGAAGGTATATCCGAGGGCAAATATCAGATAGATGCACATCAGAAGCGGCATGATCGTCTGCAGGCAGTAGAACAGTCCGTTCACCAGATAGTTCACCCAGACCGGGACGGTCGTAATGTACTCCAGCGTGATGCATCCTGCGATATCGAGGGAAAGGTCCAGCATCGCGCACAGAAGGATTATGGAGAACAGCTTGTTGGTAATCGTAGGGAATCTCTTTGCGGAACCGTACTGAACCACAAGACAGACAAGGAATATCAGTGAGCAGAGTTCGAACTGGAACTGGTATGCGAAATTGGCAAGCATCTGGGAAAGTATAGTGTATTATCATGCAGATTTCCAGCCGTATCCAGATATATGGTTACATTTAATATAGTAAGACAACTTCAACCTTTACTTCTCAGCGTACATGGGTTTAAAATATAAATACTGAATCTATACTGACTCAAAGGAGTTGTACTATGGAAAAATTCTTCAAGCTTAAGGAAAGGGGAACGGATGTCAAGACCGAGATAATGGCCGGCATCACAACGTTCATGACAATGGCCTATATTCTCGCCGTGAACCCCGGAATCCTGTCTGCATCAGGAATGGGCTTCGGCAAGGTATTCGCCGCGACAGCAATTACCTCTGCCATCGCCACACTGGTGATGGGACTGCTGGCAAATCTTCCGTTCGCACTGTCTGCAGGAATGGGACTGAACGCATTCTTCGCTTACACGGTATGTCTCGGAATGGGTTATTCCTGGCAGTGGGCCCTGACAGCAATCTTCTGTGAAGGTATTATCTTCCTGATCCTGACGTTCTTCAATATCCGTGAAGCAATCGTCAACAGCATCCCGCACAGCCTCAAGAAGGCAATCGCCGCAGGTATAGGACTGTTCATTGCTTTCATCGGACTTCAGAATGCAGGTATCATCGTCGGCGGTGCAACTCTGGTAGAGCTCAGCGGATCATGGTTCAAGGGCAGCGCAGGAGTGGCAATGATCGGTCTGGTCATTACATCCTTCCTTCTGATCAAGAAAGTCAAGGGCGCCCTGCTGATCGGTATAGTCATCACCACAATCATCGGAATCCCGTTCGGTGTCACCAAGTATGCAGGCGGTTCATACCTGCCCAGCGCACCCTACTTCTTCGAGTTCGCATTCAAGGACATCTTCTCAAGCGGAAAGACCATCTTCGACTTCATCGTCGTAATGTTCACATTCCTCTTCATCGATATGTTCGATACAGTCGGAACACTCATCGGCTGCGCCGGCAAGTCAGGCCTGATTGCTGAAGACGGATCAATCCAGAACTGCAAGGAAGCCCTGTTCGCCGATGCTATCGGAACAACCGTCGGTGCAATCTTCGGAACATCAACCGTCACCACATTCGTCGAGAGCGCTTCGGGCGTTTCCGAGGGCGGAAGAACCGGTCTTACAGCCGTCACGGTCGCAGTGCTGTTCCTGCTTTCGCTGTTCCTCGAGCCGCTGTTCGGATCTATTCCCAGCGCAGCAACCGCTCCTGCACTGATCATCGTCGGTGTCATGATGATCTCACCTGTCCTGGACATCGACTTCTCCGATTATACGGAGGCCATCCCTGCGTTCCTTACCATATTGTTCATGGTATGTGCCTACAGCATCTCGGATGGTATCATGTTCGGTATGCTGTTCTATGTCCTGGTCAAGATTTTCTCCGGAAAGATCAAGGAAATCGGCGTTACCACATGGGTCATTGCCGCTCTATTCATAGCAAAGATCATTTTCAAGGCTATCTGACAAGGGAAAAGAAAAACAATTCTGCCGCAGGTTCTTCCTGCGGCGTTTTTTAACGGGGGCAGATCATGGAGAAGAAAGACCTTCAGAGATTGATCAACGTTTCAAGAGGACGATATCGGGCAGATATGAGAATCACAAACTGCCATATCGTGGATGTTTTCAACAAGGAAGTATTCGATGCCGATCTCTACATCATAGACGGTATGATCGCAGGCTACGGTGAACAGTGGTTCCCGGCGGCTCAGGAAGTCGTTGATGCCAATGGTATGTATCTGGTACCGGGCTTCATAGACAGCCATCTTCATATAGAATCCTCGCACCTGTCCCCCTCGGAGTATTCGCGTCTCGTCATTCCATGCGGCACGACGACCGTGATTGCAGATCCCCACGAGATCGTCAATGTATGCGGACTGGACGGTTTCGACTATATGCTACAGGCCACGGAAAACCTCCCGCTGTCGGTCTTCCTCCAGGTTCCCTCCTGTGTGCCTTGCACCCCGTACGAGAACTCGGGAGCCAGGATCGGACCGGAGGAAATCGAAAAGAGAATCAATCATCCCAGGGTCCTCGGCCTTGGTGAAATGATGGACTTCGTAGGAGTCTGTGCCGCAAGGGATGAAGTACTGGACAAGCTACTTGTGGCAAAGAACGCAGGGAAGATGATAGACGGCCACTATCTGGGATTCGAACCGCGTCTCGATGCCTACTGCGCGGCGGGAATAGCCACTGACCATGAGTGCGCTACCGCAAAGGACATGCTGGACCGCATCAGACGCGGAATGTACGTCCTCATGCGGCAGGGAACCGCATGCCATGACCTGCTGAATCTTCTGAAGGGCATGAATGACAAGAACAGTGACCGCTGTCTTCTGTGCACCGATGACTGTGCCGCCAAGACCATGGTCGAAATCGGACATATCGACAACAACGTGCGCATGGCAATCGCCGCCGGCGTGGACCCGATAACGGCAATCTGCATGGCGACGGTCAATGCCGCCAACTGTTACCGCCTGGACGACCGCGGGGCAATCGCTCCCGGAAGAAGAGCCGATTTCCTGCTGCTGTCTTCACTGGACAAGGACTTCCGAGTGGAAGAAGTCTATACCGCAGGTCAGCACGTGGCATCAGGACACAAATACCTTGCATCCGTGAGCCGTACATCCATAGAAAAGGTCAGCGGAAAGATGGATGTCAAAGGTCTCAACGCGAAACGCTTCGAACTCAAACTCAAGAGCCCGCATGTGAGGGTCATGAAGGTCAATCCCGGTTCAGTTGTAACCGAGCAGACCGATGCCTGGGTAGATCTGGACAAAAACGGTATCTGGCGCAGAAACAAGGAAGATATCGTCAAGATCGCCGTAGTCGAGCGCCACCACGGAACAGGCAACATAGGATTGGGTCTCATCAAGGGACTGAACCTGAAAGGCGGGGCCATCGCAACCTCGATTGCGCACGATTCGCACAACATCATAGTTGCAGGAGACAACGACATCGACATGGACCATGCGGTTCAGAAGCTCATAAGAATGGGTGGAGGCATGGTGGTGGTCAAGGACGGAAAGGTTCTGGACTGCGTACAGCACGAGATCGCAGGTCTGATGACTGACCTTCCGGGCGAAGTCGTGGCTCAGAAGCTGGCATCGATAATCGAGACAGCAAGACGCGAGCTGGGAATCAGCGGAGGCGTGGATCCGTTCATGACGCTGTGTTTCATGTCCCTGGTCGTGATTCCGGAGATAAAAATCACGGACATGGGTCTGTTCGACCTCAAGAAGTACGACTTCGTACCTCTTGAAATCGAAGAGTAGCAACGGTTTTCAGATGAAGTTGATCATGTGATTTCCGCCGGAAATCCTTGAATAATCGAGCTCGGTGAGATTCAGATAATCGGAAATCCCCTTCGGTGTCAGGTCATATGTGGATATGACTTCTTCACTTACGTCCACCCTCTTTCCTTCTACATCAAGGCCGAATGCCGATACCGATACGGGCTCGCTGACTCCTATTGCATAGGCAAGCTGGATGGATGCGCTCTCGAAGCCATACTTCTTCACCATGTCCACCGCGACTTTGCGTGCCATGTAGCAGCCGCTTCTGTCAACCTTTGACGGGTCCTTTCCGCTGAAAGCCCCTCCTCCGACCGGCGCATAGCCGCCGTACTGGTCGCAGACGATCTTCCTGCCCGTCAGGCCGCAGTCTGCGGCCGGTCCTCCGAAGGTCCAAAGACCTGCAGGATTGATCAGCATCTTCCCGGCCATCGGAATTCCGTTCTCTTCAAGAAGCTCCAAGGTCCTTGCCTTGACCTGATTGAGGGTAAGACCCTCCTTGTGGCAGACTGAAATCAGTGTGGTATCCAGCGGCTTGACATAGCCCCTGGCGGAAATGTCTGTCGTGACCTGGGTCTTGGCATCGCCCTGGAAGATTGTATCGGGATTGGTCTCGATGTCTTTCTCGATTGCCTTGATGATGTCGATTGCGATCTCCTGTCCGTAAGGCAGGTAGTACTTTCCGCCCCTGACGGCATAGCCGAACATCATGCCCTGGTCGCCGGCGCCGATGCGCTCGTCGGAATCAACGGCATTCTCGATCTGGGGGCTCTGTGCGGTAATCAGGTTGATGACCTTGCCGACCTTGTAGTTGAGGCGGTCTCCGACGCTTCTGACGATAGCCTCGTAATCAGGGTGGCATGAAGCGGTGATTTCCCCTGCGATTACGACGGTATCGTCCTTTGCGAGGGTCTCACAGGCCACATGTGCCTTGGGGTCGGATTTCAGTATTACTGTAAGGATTGAGTCGGATATCTGATCCGCGTACTTGTCTGGATGGTATTTGCTCACCATCTCGGTTGAAAACATAGTCATGCTTTCCTCCTTTAGCTATTTTAGGGAATTGCCATTAAACATCTTGCACAATCCGACTTGTGTATAATCCCGATTGCTATGTTGTCAATCCTCAATTGGCACTAGCCAATCTCGTCTTTCCGCCTTGCACTCGGAATTCTTCACTTCGTCGTCTTTCTGCAATCTTTTTTCTGGCAGTTCCCTGACGGAGCAAGTAGATGTTAAATCCCGTCGGACTAGAAATATATCGAATTGGACAAAACATGTAAAGGCCATATAAACAGTTTATATTGCAACAGATGTTGCATTTATAATGTTGCAAAAGCACCGAATGATGTTGCAATAAACATACGGTTTTGGTAAGTTGTTGTAGATATGACAAGCGAGGTTCTATAACCATGGAAAAAGGCTACCTGCTTCTTTCGGACGGCACGTGCTTCAGCGGTAGGATTTTCGGAAATCCTTCCATCTGTTGCGGCGAGCTTGTTTTCAATACCAGCATGACCGGTTACAGTGAAATACTTACCGACCCGTCATACAACGGGCAGATTGTTCTGATGACCTATCCGCTCATCGGAAATTATGGAGTTGATGAATCCTGGAATGAGAGCTGTGGAATAAATGCCACGGCTCTTGTTGTAAGAAAGCTCTACGAAGGACCGCTTCCTCCCGGACGGGAGAGCCTTCAGTCATTCATGGCAAGGCAGAACAAGTGCGGAATAACCGATGTGGATACCAGAAGCCTCACCCTGCATATCAGGAACTACGGAAGCCAGAATGCAGTGATTTTTCCACAAGGCATGGAAGCAGAAGCACGCAAGGTGCTCGCCTCCTTCCCGAAAATAACTGAGAGGGATCTGATAGACGGAGTAAGCGTAAAGAAAGAGACCCCCGATCCGGATCTCGGAGAGGGTTTTGCAAAGTGCCCGGATGCAGACTCCCCCAGAGTTGCGCTGGTGGATTTCGGCATCAAGAAATCAATAATCGAGAACATCTACAGACGAGGCCTTCATGTGACATTGCTTCCGCCTTCCTTCAAGGCATCCGATGTGCTGGACAAGGGCTATTGCCTGCTCTTCTTGTCGAACGGACCTGGAGACCCGGCCCTGCTTCAGGGAGCCGTCAATGAAGTGAAGACCTGCCTCGGCAGGATTCCCGTCAGCGGAATCTGCCTCGGACACCAGATCATTACCTGGGCGCTCGGCGGCAGAACCGTCAAGATGACTTTCGGACACCACGGCGGAAACCACCCCGTCAGGGACCTGGATACAGGAAAGACCTTCGTGACCAGCCAGAACCACGGCTTCATGAGCGACAGAAGCACACTGCCCGAAGGCGTCAGCATCTGGTTCGTAAATGCCAACGACGGCACGGTAGAAGGCCTCTATGACAGATCAAGGCATGTCAGAAGCGTGCAGTTCCACCCCGAAGCCTCACCAGGACCTCAGGACGGAACCTGGATATTCGATTCACTGCTGGAGGATAGAGCCTGATGCCAAGAAGAAACGACATACACCACATACTGGTAATCGGTTCCGGCCCGATAGTAATCGGACAGGCCTGTGAATTCGACTACTCCGGCAACCAGGCCGTGAAGACGCTGAAGGAAGAAGGCTACGAGGTTTCGCTGATAAATCCGAACCCGGCCACCATGATGACCACACCGGGCATTGCGGACCACATCTTCCTCGAACCGCTTACCACCGATTATGTTGAGAAGATATTCCAGCAGGTCGGACCCGATGCCATCCTGTCCACCATGGGTGGCCAGACCGCACTGAACCTGACCATGGAGCTTGAAAGCAAGGGTCTTCTCGAGAAGTACGGCGTCAAGGTCATCGGAGCATCGATCGAGTCCATCCGCAAGGCCGAGGACCGCGGCGCCTTCAAGGACATAGTCAGCTCGATAGGCCTCGAAAGCGCAAAGAGTACGGTTGTACACAACCTGGAGGAGGCAAAGGCCGCCCGCAGGGAAATCCCGCTTCCGATCATAATCCGCCCTTCATATACTCTGGGGGGAATGGGCGGCTCGATAGCCAACACCGAAGAGGAGTTCCTTCCCCTGGTGGAGCATGCCCTGGAGGTCTCTCCGGCCCATGAGGCTCTTCTCGAAGAGTCTCTCATAGGCTGGAAGGAGTTCGAGATGGAGGTCATGCGCGACAGCAAGGACAACGCCATCATAGTCTGCTCCATCGAGAACATAGACCCCATGGGAGTCCACACCGGAGACAGCATCACGATCGCTCCGATCCAGACGCTCAGCGACAAGCAGTACCAGAGGATGAGAAACGCATCCATCGACATCCTGAGGGCAGTCGGAGTGGACTGCGGAGGTTCCAATGTCCAGTTCGCAATGCAGAACGATTCCGACAGGATGATAGTAATCGAGATGAATCCGAGGGTCTCGCGTTCATCCGCCCTGGCCTCCAAGGCAACGGGCTTTCCGATCGCAAGCTGCTCTGCAAAACTCGCAGTCGGCTACACCCTGGACGAGGTCGTGAACGAGATCACAGGCCAGTCGGTATCGTGCTTCGAACCGGCTCTGGACTACACCGCAGTCAAGGTGCCGCGCTTTGAGCTGGAGAAGTTCCCGCTGCCTGCAAGCGCACTCGGAACACAGATGCGAAGCGTCGGTGAGGCGCTGGCTCTGGGAAGGACTGCGCTGGAGGCCCTGAACAAAGGCATCAGGGCAAGCGAAAGGAAATTTGAGGGCCTGGTTGGCCTTGATAGGGCTAAAAATGACGTTGATACCCTGCTTAGGTGCGCTCATCCGCTGAGGCTTCAGGCAGCATACACAGTCATAACGGAACAGGGAGAAACATGTCTCGGAGAGATTTCCAAGATTACCGGATTCGACAGATTCTTCCTCTCGCTTCTGGTCGAGCAGGCAGATCTGGACAACCGGATCAGACAGAATCTCGATGAAGAACTGCTTCTGAAGGCCAAGCAGGCGGGAATGTCAGACAAGAGGATCGCGCAGCTTGCAGGCCTCAGCGCCTCTGACGTTGAAGAGATGAGAAAGAAGGCCGGGCTCAGACCCTCGGTCCATTTCGTAGACACCTGCGCCGGCGAGTTCAACGCCCTCACACCCTACTGCTACACCGCCTACGGCGAAGAGGATGAAGGCGAGCCGCTCGGCGAGAACGCCGTGGCCATCATAGCCTCCGGTCCCAACCGGATCGGACAGGGACTCGAGTTCGACACCTGCTGCACCCTCGCCTCCTTTGCGTTCAGGAAAAACGGCCGCAAGACCATAATGATCAACAGCAACCCGGAGACGGTTTCGACGGACTTCACCTCTTCCGACAGACTCTACATCAGCGCCCTCACCGCAGAGGACGTCATAGGCATCCTGGAGAAGGAACAGGTGAAGGACGTAGTCGTTCAGCTGGGCGGACAGACACCGCTTAACATGGCGGACGAACTGGAGAAATGGGGCGCCAACATAATCGGAACCCCGCTTTCGGGCATAGACGCGACCGAGGACAGGGGCCTTTTCTCCGCCCTGGTCAAGAAGCTCGGACTCAGACAGCCGGACAACCGCATGGCCGGAACCCCGGGAGACGTCTTCAGATGCTCCCATGAAGTGGGATTCCCCGTCCTTCTCAGACCCTCGTTCGTCCTCGGCGGAAGAAGCATGTTCATCGCATACGACGATGCCGGTCTTGCCGAGTTCTTCGAGAAATCCGGAGTGACAATCTCCCCGCAAGCTCCCGTGCTTGTGGACCAGTTCCTGGAGGATGCCTTCGAGTACGACCTGGATGCCGTCTCTGACGGACAGAACATCTACATCGGCGGAATACTGCAGCACATAGAAGCTGCCGGAATCCACTCCGGAGACAGCGCATCCGTCTTCCCGCCATACAAGAGCAAGCCCGAGATTCTCGAGCAGATGAAGAGTTGGGCGCTTCGCCTTGCCAGGGAGATTCCCGTCAAGGGAATGATGAACATCCAGTTCGCGGAAAAGGACGGTAAGCTCTACATCATCGAGGTGAATCCCAGGGCCAGCAGAACCGTACCGTTCATCAGCAAGGCTTCTGGAGTCAATCTCATAGAGACAGCAACGAAGGTCTGGCTGGGTCAGGACCTGGTCAGACAGGGCCTTGTGAAAAGCGGACAGGACATCGGCGAAGGCCACTGCATAACCGGATGGGCCATCAAGGAAGCAGTCTTCTCCTTCGACAGGTTCGTAAACGTCGACCCGCAGCTGGGTCCCGAGATGAGGTCGACCGGTGAGGTCGTGGGCTTCGGCAGAAGCTTCGGCGAAGCCTATGCCAAGAGCCAGAACGGAGCAGGCAATGTTCTTCCCACGGAGGGCAAGGTCATCATCAGCGTGAACAAGAAGGACCGCAAGACCATAGTCCCGATCGCCCTCGCCCTGCAGGAGATGGGTTTCCAGATTGCTGCTACAAGGGGAACGGCAAGGGATCTGTTCGACCAGGGCGTTCTGACCGACGTTGTCCTCAAGACCCACGACGGACACCCCAACATCGTTGACATGATCAGAGCCCACAGAGTTGCCCTGGTGATCAACACCCCGATGGGCTTCCACTCAAGGCGAAGCGATGACGAGATCCGATCCGAGGCCATGCGCAACAAGGTCCCCTACACCACGACCACCTCTGCAGCCAGCGCCGCAGTGGAGGCCATAAAGTACCTGGAGAGAAAAGAGTACATCGTCAGGGAACTGCCGAACAAATACTGAATCAAAGAAAAGCCCTTGCAAAAACATATCTGCAAGGGCCTAAAAGGGCATAAAAAAAGCAGCAGGCGAGATTCGAACTCGTGTAGGCCACCTTGGCAAGGTGGTGCGTAACCACTACGCTACTGCTGCAAGACGAGATTGTTTATAGCATTTTTGCAGAACTTGCGCAATAGCTGATGTACTTTATTTTTTCCGGTTCCATGCGAGACTTGGAAAAATGTCGACCTAGGTAGTGGATTTCTTTCTGTAATTTCTATATATTTGTGAAGCGACATTTTTTCAAACGTTGAAAATCATTAGTTGAGAGGAATAGAAATGGAAATCAAGAAACTCGAGCACTCATCCGTGGAACTCACACTTACGCTCAGCGCAGCCACAATCGAGGAAGATTATTCAAAGACCATCAAGGACTATGCCAAGAAGCTCACACTCAAGGGCTTCAGACCCGGCAAGGCACCTGTTTCACTTGTCGAGAGCAAGTACGGCGATGCCATCCGCGAAGAGGTCACATTCAAGCTCATGGAGAAGAACCTCCAGGATTCCTACAAGGACATGGACGCAAAGGATCGCCCGCTTCCCTACAGCACACCCGAGCTCCAGAACGAGGATGCACTGCTTCCGTTCAAGCCCAACACAGACGTGACATACAGCGTCATCTACGATGTGCTCCCGACAGTCACACTGCCCGAGTACAAGGGACTTGAGATCGAGTATCCCGCAAGACAGATCACCGATGCCGATGTCAACGCAGAGATCGAGAGACTCCGCGAGCAGAACGCCATGGTCATCACCAAGAACGGTGCTATCGCCGAGGGTGATATAGTCACCATCGACTATGCAGAGCTCGATGCCGACGGAAACGAGATGGCAGCCAACAAGAGAGACGACTTCACATTCACGGTCGGCAGCTCCTACAACTTCTACAAGCTGGACAAGGATCTTGTCGGCATGAAGAAGGGAGACGAGAGCGTCATCGAGAAGACCTATGACGACGAGAGCGGCATGGGCAGCGATTACCTCGGAAAGACCGTAAAGATCAAGGTTGCAGTCAAGGAAGTCAAGTACAAGGAAGTCCCGGAGCTGGACGACGATTTCGCACAGGACGTCAAGGACGAGTACAAGACAGTCGACGACCTTCTGAAGGCCACAAGAAAGCAGCTTGAGGACAACGCAGAGGAAGGCAACAAGGCAGCCAAGCTCGACGCAGTTGTCAAGGCTCTGCTTGAGAAGACCGAGATCGATGTTCCCAAGAGCATGGTCGAGGCACAGCTCGAGCAGGATTGGCAGAACTTCATCTCCCGCTTCGGAATGAGCGAGGAAGATGTCCTGAAGATCATGGGTGCCCAGGGCGGCGGAAAGGAGAACTTCCTCGAGACCAGAAGAGCAGACACGATCCAGAACATCAAGGGTCAGCTGATCATCGAGCAGATCAAGGAAGAGCAGAAATACGAGGTTTCCGAGGAGGAGATCGAGGCCGAGCTCAAGAACTACGGTGAGGACATCAACAAGGACAACCCGAACTACGAATCCATGAAGATCTACGCAGAGGATGACGTCAAGTACAAGAAGGCCCGCGATCTTCTGCTTGAGAGCAACACATTCAAGCCCGTAGAGCCCAAGGAAGAGTCCGAGGAAAAGAAAGAGAACTGAGGTTTAAATGGATAGAGTGTCATCATATCTTGTTCCGACGGTAATAGAGCACAGCGGCCTCGGAGAAAGGGCCTACGACATCTACAGCAGACTGCTCAAGGAGCGCATCATCTTCCTGGACGGGGAGATCGATGACGCCGGGGCAGACCTCGTTGTGGCTCAGCTTCTGTTCCTGGAGAACGAGGATCCCAAGAAGGACATCTCCCTCTATATCAATTCTCCCGGCGGCAGCGTGACTGCAGGTCTGGCCATCTACGACACGATGCAGGTCATTTCCAGCGACGTGTCCACCATCTGCATGGGACAGGCAGCTTCCATGGCTGCCCTGATCCTTGCAGCCGGAGCCGAGGGCAAGCGCATGATACTGCCTTCCGCACGAGTCATGATCCACCAGCCTTGGGGCGGCGTACAGGGACAGGCTTCCGACGTAAGCATCCACGCCAAGGAAATCATCAGGCTCAAGAAACTCTCGATCGATTATCTTGCAAGACACACCGGACAGACCGCCGAGAAGATCGCCGCAGACATCGAGCGCGACCACTTCATGACGGCCGAGGACGCCAAGGCCTACAACATCGTCGACAAGATACTTTACAAAGAGGTCTGACATGGCATTCGGAAAGAACAACAAATACTGCTCGTTCTGCGGAAGCTCAACCAACAGAATGGTCACCGGTCCCGGCGGAGTGACCATCTGCGAGAGTTGTGTGGACAGATGCCGCAGCATCCTCTATGACGACGAGGGCTCCGAGAAAGGCACAACCTCAACTCACGCCCTGCCCGACAAGCTTCCCACCCCGCATGAGCTCAAGGAATATCTGGACGAGTATGTCATCGGCCAGGATCAGGCAAAGAAGATCCTGAGCGTTGCCGTCTACAACCACTACAAGAGGATCAAGTTCGAGAAGGACATCGAGCAGAACGACAACGTGTCCCTTGACAAGTCCAACATTCTGCTCATGGGACCCACCGGAACAGGTAAGACACTGCTTGCCAGAACCCTTGCCACCAAGCTCAGCGTACCGTTCGCCATTGCCGACGCAACGACCATAACGGAAGCCGGATATGTCGGAGAGGACGTTGAAAACATACTGCTCAAGCTGATTCAGGCTGCTGATGATGATATCTCTGCCGCCGAGCACGGAATCATCTTCCTGGATGAGGTGGACAAGATCGCAAAGAAAGGCGAGAACGTATCCATCACCCGTGATGTATCAGGCGAAGGTGTCCAGCAGGCCCTTCTGAAGATAATCGAGGGCACGGTCGCCAGCGTCCCGCCTCAGGGCGGAAGAAAGCATCCCAACCAGGAGATGCTCAAGATCGATACCCGCAACATCCTGTTCATCTGCGGCGGAGCTTTCGTCGGACTGGACAAGATCATCGAGAAGAGACTCGGAACATCCGAGATCGGATTCGGAAAGAGCCACACCGACAGCAGGGAGAAGGATCTTGCTACCCTCTATGCCAACGTGCTTCCGGATGACCTGATCAAGTTCGGTCTTATTCCTGAGTTCATCGGAAGGCTTCCCATCCACGTGGCCCTCAACGACCTCAAGGTGGAGGATCTCAAGAGAATCCTCACGGAGCCCAAGAACTCGATCATCCGCCAGTATCAGGCAACCATGAAGCTGGACAACGTGGACCTGGAGTTCACCGATGATGCCATCTGCACCATCGCCCAGACCGCATATGACCAGAAGACCGGCGCAAGAGGTCTCAGGAGCATAGTCGAGTCCATCATGACCGACATTATGTACGACGTTCCTTCCTACAAGGAAGTCTCAAAGGTCCTGATCGACAGTTCAACGGTGCTTCAGAAGTCCAAGCCGACGCTGCTGAACGCCGATGGCGTTGTCCTGGAACAGAAGCTTCTGGGCTGAAGAGCCGATGAAATTCATTGATTCGCATTTCCACACACAGTTCACGCTCCAAAAGGGCGTGAATGTTTTTTCTTTTCTGGATGAAAGTCCCTCCAACGGTTTCCAAGGCGGCATAGACATCGGATGCACCCATGACGACATGCCCCAGCGGGCACAGCTTCTGGAGCCCTACCCTCAGATTCTTCTTTCGGCGGCCATGGGCCCCTGGGAGGCCGGAGCCAGCGAAGCAAAGGGAGCGGACCCAGACTTCGAATACTCGGAGTTCAAGAGCACCGAGCAGATTCTGAAGGAACTGGAAGTACTGAAAGGCAACTTTGAAAAATACAGGCCGGCTTTCATCGGAGAGATAGGTCTGGACTACTACTGGGATTACGGGACCCGCGAAAAGCAGAAGCTCATATTCGAGACCCAGATGAAATGGGCAAACGAGAAAGGCCTCTGCGTCCTGATCCATGACCGCGATGCCGATGAAGATGTCATGGACACCATCAGGCGTCTGGGGCCGGATAAGGGCGGAGTCATACACTGCTTCGACGGCAACGAAGATCTCATGAAGACCGCGCTGGAGCATGATTATTACATCAGCTTTGCCGGGAACCTCACGTTCAGGAAAAACACGGAGCTCAGAGAGCGCATCCTGCAGGTTCCCCGGGACCGCCTTCTGCTTGAAACGGATTCCCCCTACCTCACCCCCGTACCGCTTAGAGGAAGGACAAACAGCCCCGAATACATCATCCACACCTATAACTGTGCAGCGGAGATACTCGGGATGGATGTAAATGAACTGGGAGAAATCGTTACGGAGAACTTCAGCTCTCTCTGCGCAAGATGAACTATCTCTTCACATAGATATATGGAAGAGTACCCAGTGTATGGGAATGTTTCTCCACATCTTCCGCGACATACTGCAAACCGGAGAAATCAGGGATGACCACGGCATAGAGGTTCTTCTCCGGAACAACAGAGGCAAAGCGGTAGTCCACTACCCACCGGACCGTGGTCTCATTGCTGAAGAACCTGTAGAAGGTGCTCACATAGGGGCACATGGCCAGAACTATGCCCTGCCTGTCCATTTCCTCCAGGGTATTCGAAGCAAAGATTGCACTGCTTCCCTTCTTCTCGAACACCGAGACATGACCTGCGGGAAATGCATCGATGATGTCCTGGATATAGGACACCTTGTTTGCACTGTAGACCAAGGCAACATTCTGGGACATCTTTGAAGTCTCCGCTTCTATTATCGAAGAAGCGTCGAGCCAGCCCGGAAGCTCATCGGGAATCAGAATGCAGTCAAAGCAGGTGTTCTCTTTATCGACGGTGATTCCCATTACGGTGCTCTGCTCGAGGACGGAGGATACGTCAACATCTTCGACAATGGCATATTCGCTCACCATCGGGCTGAGGACCACCGTCTTTCCCCTGACCCTGGAAATTGCATTCACATAGAAATCCTTGGAGTTGAAGCACTGGTCGTCCAGCTTCACGACGGAAAGCCTGGTGCCCGAGAAGGCATAGTTCAATCTCAGCCTGATAAGGTCAGAGGACGGGACCACCTGGAAGAAGGAGCTGTCTGCAACGATGCTGATGCGCGGGAATGCAAAAAGATAGACACAAGCGCAGGCGGCGCACAGAAGGACTATTGCCGCTATGGCAATGATTACACCCCTGCCCTTGCGGTTTTTCCTCTGTTTCAGCTTCTCCGGCTTTTTTCCCATGACCACAGAGTAACGATGCAGGGCCCGACCGTCAACTGCTGCCTTATTATTGACGCTAAGACGCCATGTCAGTACAATTTGTGGTATAGGAGATTACCTAAATGACATCATACAAAGAACTGGGTCTGGTAAACACCAGAGAGATATTCGCCAAGGCAGTCAAGGGCGGATATGCAATTCCTGCATACAACTTCAACAACATGGAACAGATGCAGGCAATCATCAGCGCATGTGTCGAGACAAAGTCACCTGTCATCCTTCAGGTTTCCAAGGGTGCAAGAGACTATGCCAACATCAATTTGCTCAGAAACATGGCCAAGGGTGCCACCGAGTATGCACATGAGCTCGGCTATGACATCCCGATCGTCCTCCACCTCGACCACGGCGACAGCTTCGAGACATGTAAGGATTGTATCGACAACGGTTTCTCATCAGTCATGATCGACGGTTCATCCCTGCCCTATGACGAGAACGTTGCTCTCACAAGGAAAGTCGTCGAGTACGCACACCAGTTCGATGTCACAGTCGAAGGCGAGCTCGGAGTTCTTGCAGGCATCGAGGACGAGGTCCAGGCCGAAGTCTCCCACTACACACAGCCCTCAGAGGTCATCGACTTCGTTTCCAAGACCGGCGTCGATTCACTGGCCATCTCCATCGGAACCAGCCACGGCGCATTCAAGTTCACTGCAGAGCAGTGCACGAGAAACGCTGACGGCATCCTCGTTCCGCCACCGCTTCGCTTCGACATCCTCAAAGAGATCGAGAAGAAGCTTCCCGGATTCCCGATTGTTCTCCACGGTTCGTCATCCGTCCCGCAGGAATACGTCAAGATCATCAACGAGTACGGCGGAAAGCTCAAGGACAGCGTCGGTATCCCCGAGGAGCAGCTCAGAGAAGCAGCCAAGAGCGCAGTCTGCAAGATCAACATCGACTCCGACGGAAGACTTGCCATGACGGCAATGATCCGCAAGTACCTTGCCGAGCATCCGGATGTATTCGATCCGAGAAAGTACCTCTCACCGGCACGCGATGCCCTCAAGAAGATGTACATGCACAAGAACATCGATGTTCTCGGCTCAGCCGGCAAGGCTTGAGACGAAAACCCGTTTCAATCTGGATAAAATCTGGAAACCTATTGGCCGGCAGATTGCGATGAAATGAGGTGACATACCTGTTTGGTAGGCACCGAATTGAAACGCAAAATGCTGGAACAAGAGGTTTCCGGAGAAAGGTCGCTTGTTTAAAGCGGCCTTTTTTATTAACCTTGTTTACCATGCGGAAACTCACCTGGCAGAACTTCATTTTCGCCTTTTTCTCTTCAGCGCTGACCATCGGTACCAACCAGATTGCATATCAGGGCGCCAGATTCCTCTCGAGGAATTTCCATCACTGGGATGTCGCGCTGCCAATCGACTATACCTTCAAACCGGTGCCATGGACCATGTTCATCTATTTCGGCTGTTTCATCTTCTGGTTCTTCTCCTATTTCGCAATCGCGATGCAGGAAGACAGAGAGCAAGCCAACAGGTTCTTCGCAATGGTCCAGGTGGCAAAGATCGTCTGCTTCGTGTTCTATCTGGTCTGCCCCACCACGGCGGACATAAGGGTCGAGATCGTCGGCGACGGCTGGTGGGACAGGGTCCTGCGTTTCTGCTATAGCGCCGACTCGCCGGCATCGAACTACTTCCCCTCCATGCACTGCATGGCCTCGTGGTTCTGCTTCATCGGCGTGAGGGGCAAGAAGCAGTTCCATATCGCTTTCCGTATAGCCACATTCGTGATGGCGATTGCGGTGTTCATCTCCACCATCACGACCAGACAGCATGTACTGCTGGACATCCCCGGAGGCATCGTATTCGCGGAGCTCTGCTATGCCCTGTCGCTCCTCGAACCGGTATACAGGACCTACACGAAGATCATCAATTGGATAATGGTGCACGTTTTCAGGCTTTCCGGCCCCGATTATCAGTAATTTAATACCTTTAGGCACCATAATATACTTGAATATATTTGACACAGAAAGAGCTTCAATGCTATATTTTCCATCGCTGGACATAATCATGTCCGGCCAAACTTTATATAAGAATTCATACGATTGAGGTGAGCTTGGCTACAAAGGAACTGAGGATCAACAGACAGATCCGTGCTAAAGAGGTTTTCCTGATTGACGAAAACGGCGACAAGAGAGGCGTGACAAACTACTTCGACGCCCTCGCGATGGCAGAGGATGCAGGCCTTGACCTGGTGGAGATTTCCCCCAACGCCAATCCCCCTGTATGCAAGATCATCGACTACGGGAAATACAGATACGAGCAGGAGAAGAAGCTCAAGGAAGCCAAGAAGAACCAGACCATCGTAAAGATGCGTGAGATCAGGATGCAGCCCAAGATCGATACCCACGATCTCGAGGTCAAGTCCAAGGCCATCGCGGAGTTCCTTTCCGGAGGAGACAAATGCAAGGTCACAATCCGCTTCCACGGCCGTGAGCTCGCACACACCGAACTCGGAAAAGATGTCCTGTTCAAGATACTTGAACTGTTGACAGAAAAAGAGATACTATACAATGTTGATTCCCAGCCGGCTATGGAAGGAAGAAACATGTCAATGCTTCTCAGCCCTGCCAAGGCGGGTGTAAAGAAGCAACCACAGAGCAAATAATCTCCGTACGGGGATTAAGGTGCCGGAAACGGTGCCGTATACGGCAGCCACTGAGGGGGTCTTGTTCCTCAGGGCGCTTTAACAGAGGTATGAAATGCCTAAGATGAAAACAAGAAAAGCCGCAGCGAAGCGGTACAGGGTCACCGGGACTGGCAAGGTCAGATACAAGAAGCAGGGCCTTCGCCATATTCTCACCAAGAAGACGACCAAGCGCAAGAGATCTCTCAGAGCCACCGGCCTTCTTTCCGACGTAGAAGCAAAGAAAGCAAAAGTTATGCTTCCTTATGCTTGATTGGAGGGTGTGAATTATGCCAAGAGCAGTAGACGGAACCAAACACAAAGACAGACGTAAGAAAATCATGGAGCTTGCCAAGGGTTACTATGGTCGCAGAAGCACCAATAACCGTGTGGCAAAGGACGCAGTTGCAAAGGCCGGTGCCTATGCATACCGCGGCAGAAAGGAGAAGAAGAGAGATTTCAGAAAGCTCTGGATCGCCAGAATCTCCGCTGCAGTCAGAGCCGAGGGTATGAGCTATTCGCAGTTCATGCACGCACTGAAGGTCTCGAACATCGAGCTCAACAGAAAGGCACTCTCCAACATGGCCATCGAAGACAAGGCCGCATTCAGCGCTTTGGTTGCAACTGCAAAAAAAGCACTTGAGGGTTGAGGCAAAAGGTCGTAACATTAAGGTAGGAGGTTGTATATGACAGTTTATGAAAACATGTTACTTCTCGAAGAGAGAGTAAAGAAAGCGGCAGCCTATATGAAGAGGCTGAGAGCTGAGAATGACGCTCTGAGAAGGGACATCAAACTCATAACAGCTCATAATGAGGAACTTCAGGCCTACGTTGACAACTACAAGGAAGACGAGGAGCGCATCTCGAAGAGCATCGAGACATCCCTCGAGACCCTCAACGATGTCGGACTGGACAACCTCGAACTTAGTGTTGATGACCTCGAGGCTGCAGAGCAGTTCTCAGCCATCGGCGGAGATGTCACCGAAGAGATGGATATCTCCGACATGGAAATGGAGGATATTGATCTGTAAGTCTGATCAATGTGAACAGAGAGATCGCAGAAATGCGATCTCTTTTTTTACGTCACGATACAGTAGTAAAAACAAGTTTACAAAAAATAATTTCTTTTCTTGAAAAGATTTCTACAAAAACCATCGCATATTTCCCAATACCACACAAAAAAACTTGCACAAAGCGGAGAATCCGGAATTTTGGGTCTTACGGGTATCGCCCTGCTTTGTTAGGCTGATAAGTACTCAGGCTGAAAGGGGTATGATTGATGACGGCTCAGGAGACGTTGTCCGGCTATGTGGACAGATATCTCAAGCTATCCTCGCGCTATGGTCCGGATTTCGACATCGTTACCGATGTCTATCGGAAGCTGCGGGATCTCATGATCATCGAGATCTACTTCATGAAGTCGGTGCGGATGATCGTGCATGAGGAGGAGCTGTCCGGATTCATCCTTTATGTAGAGAGAAACCTGCGGGATATCGTGGATGCCTTCAAGACGGACATCGGCCAGTTTCCGGTGTATTTCAGGCATGTGATGGAGTTCAGGGCCTTCAGTTACCTCCGCGACAAGAGGCGGCGCACTTCCACGGAGAAGGCCTACGAGAGGACATTCCTTTTCCAGGAGGAAGTTGCCGAAAGAAGCCCGGAAGACTGTTTCTTCGAAAACCAGGAGAAGCTTGAGCTTGAGAAGCAGCACAGGAAGATCGCAGAGAGACTCAGGTTCGTCTGCAACTGCCATCCGTCGCGGAGGAGGAACCTCTTCATCTTCCTGTGTACCCTCCTGCCCTACCTGTCTTCGGATGCCATAGACGACTTCTGCTCGATTCTCAACTGCGACAGGAGGCAGACCTTCGCGATTGCCGACTACCTCTGCGCGGTCCAGAACGAATCGGACACCGGCAGGACAAGCAGGTCCTACTTCAAGGCCCGGAAGGACTTCTTCCGCATGAGGCTCATGGAGCTGGAATGCTCCTATGAGAACGCGGGTCGGCATGACAGCGGACTCAGCGATGAGATAGGACGATGCCGTCTGATGCTCTCGAACAGGGATTCCGAGACAAGGAAGATGAACGTGGAGTACCCGATTCTGGGAGAGGTCCTGAATCTGGAGCCTGCCAAGATCGCCTCTGCGGTGTACTATTCGAGGAGAATCCTCTCCATGGTTCTGGGCAACGACAGTCAGGACGGCTATCTGGGCAAACAGCTGAAGGGCCGCAGTTACCGCAAACCCGGCAGGATGGAGAAGCTGGAGCCGTTCAAGGCTTTCGGGATAAAGATAATAAAGCTGCCTGCAACTGCCTGATGCGTTGATATTCACAGGCCAATGGGTTATCCTCAAATCATGAAAATCCTTCTGGCAAGTTCCAATGAACATAAGAGACACGAGTTTTCACAGCTGTTCGCACCGCACGAGATTCTTCTTCCGAAGGATCTGGGCATCAGGTTCGACTGCGAGGAAAACGGAAGTACTTTTCAGGAGAACGCAATGATCAAGGCCCGTGCCCTCTTCGATGTGGCACATAATCTGGGTTACCCGGTGATGGCCGATGACTCCGGCCTCATCGTTCCCGCCCTGCCCGGCCTTCTGGGCCTCAGGACCGCTCGCTTCGGATCCGAAGACGGAGGCCCGCTCCTCAGCGCCCACGAGAAGAACCAGCTTCTGATCAGGATGCTCGACGGAAAGACCGGAGACCAGCGCAAGGCTACATTCGTCTGTGCAATAGTTCTCATGCTGGACAGGTACAGGATCTACTGCGCACAGGAGTGCGCCGAAGGCCGGATCCTGGAACAGGAGGTCGACGGAACAGGCGGTTTCGGCTATGACCCGGTGTTCTACTGCAACGAGGCAGGCACGTCCATGGCTCTTCTTCCCGACGGCGGGAAGAACCTGTACAGCCACAGGGGAAAGGCCTCGCGCTGCATACTCAGGATGATCGGTTGATTACAAATTATTGATTACTAAGAATTCGGAGGAGATAAAATGGCAAAGGAGATACCTTTAAGAAGTCAGGTGGCAGAGTCCGACAAATGGGACCTGAGCAGCCTTTATCCGTGCGATGAGGCCTGGGAAGACGACCTCAAGAGGCTTCAGCAGAAGATCGGAGAAGCCGATAAGTTCAGGGGAACATTGGGCAAGGACCCGGAGAACCTCCTGTCCGCAATGAAGTGGCTTTCAGATACATTCATGCTCGGCGAGCAGGTATATGTCTATGCATCGCTCAAGTCCTCTGCGGAAGCAGATGACCCGGAGAACCAGCGCAAGATCGGCCTTGTCAGCCAGGTCTACACACAGCTGGAAGCTGCCGTAAGCTATATGGATCCCGAGATCCTCGAAATCAAGAACATCGACAAATGGCTCGAGAGCAAGGCCTTCGACGACAGCAGGGTCTACATCAAGAAGATCCTCAGGCAGAAGGAACACACTCTCTCGCCCAAGGAAGAAGAGCTTCTAGCCAAGCAGGGAGAGCTTCAGGAGACCCCGAGAAAGGCTTTCAGCATGCTTACGAATGTCGATCTGGATTTCGGCAAGATCGATGATATGCCGCTTTCACAGAGCACCTGGTCGCAGTTCATGATCAATCCCGACCGCGAGATAAGAAGACGCGCCTATGAGCAGTTCTACGGCACATACAAGGCCCATGAGCAGACCATAGCAACTCTCTATGCCGGTTCGGTCAAGCAGGATATCTTCAATGCAAGGATCCGCGGCTTCGAGACTGCACTGGACCGTGCACTCTATCGCGATGATGTTCCCAAGAGCGTCTACACCGGACTCATCGAGGCAGTCCACAAGGCCTTCCCCGCACTGCACAGGTACTACGCCCTCAGGAAGAAGATCCTCGGCCTGGACGAGCTCAGGCACTACGATGTCTATGTTCCACTCGTAGGTTCGATCAAGACCCACAAGACTTATGAGGAAGCAGCAGAGATCGTCAGAGCAGCACTGCAGCCCCTCGGAGAGGACTACGTGAAGACCATCTACAAGGGAATCACCACCGACAGATGGGTCGACAGATACGAGAACAAGGGAAAGCGCAGCGGAGCCTTCTCCAGCGGCGGATTCATCGGAGCCCCCTACATTCTTCTCAACTACAAGGAGGATGTCCTCGGCGACGTCTTCACACTGGCCCACGAAGGCGGCCACAGCATGCACAGCTACTACTCCAAGCGCAACAATCCGTTCCTGTGCTATGAGTACACCATCTTCGAGGCCGAGGTCGCATCGACCTTCAACGAGCAGCTCGTAGCCAAATACCTCACCGACCACGCAGAGGACCAGACGATGAAGACCTACATCATCGCCAAGCAGATCGATGACCTGATTGCTACGCTGTTCAGGCAGACGATGTTCGCAGAATTCGAGCTTCTGTGCCACACTCAGCAGGAACAGGGCCAGGTACTGACCACGACATCCCTGAGACAGACCTACAGAGGTCTTCTGGAGGCCTACTTCGGACCGGAGATGAAGTTCGAGGAGAACTCGGACCTCGAGGGTCTGAGGATTCCGCACTTCTATGGAGCTTACTATGTCTACAAGTATGCGACCGGAATCTCGGCTGCCATCGCCCTCTCGGAGCGCGTGCTCAACGGAGGAAAGCAGGAACTGGAGGATTATCTCGGCTTCCTCAAGTCAGGCGGATCCAAGTTCCCGATCCAGACGCTCAAGGGTGCAGGCGTGGACATGTCCACACAGGCTCCGGTCGAGGCAGCAACAAGAAAGTTCGCAGACCTTCTGGATCAGTTCGAGAAACTCATCGGCTGACAGTCTTTGATTATTTAGCACCGGGCGTTGCGAGATTCGTCAGCGCCTCGGTCATTGCTTCCTCGAATGTAGGATGCGGCCGCATGGCCTTCAGAAGGTCGTGCGGTTTTTGTTTGCCCGCAATGGCCTGAGACAGCTCTCCGATCATGTCGCTTGCACGCTCGCACATCAGCTGCGCCCCTATCAAGACTCCCGTCTGCTCATCTGAGAGAAGCTTCATGTAGCCTCTCTCTCCGCCGGCAATGATGGTACGGGCATTGGAGAACATGGTCACCTTCGCGCTCTTGACCTTGATTCCCGCTGCCTTGGCCTCTTCCTCGGTCATCCCCACGCTGGCTATTTCCGGTCTGGTGTAGACGCAGGAAGGAACAACGTTCAGATCAGCTTCATCCTCAGCTCCCGCGATTGCCTTCACGCAGGCAATCGCCTGAGCGGTAGCCACATGGGCAAGCTGGATCCTTGAGGAGACATCGCCTATGGCGTATATGCCCTCCAGACTGGTTCTGAACTGTCCGTCCACCCTGATCCTGCGGCCGTCCATCTCCAGATTCATTCCGGCTGCCAGCAGACCGTCGGTATAAGGTCTTCTGCCTATGGCGCAGAGCACTTTCTCTCCGATTGCCTTATCGTCCTTACCCTTCTGGGTGAACTCGACCTCGAGGCCTTCTGCAGTCTTTTCCACCTTGCTGACCGTGGAGGATGTGCACACCTTCACGCCCCTCTTCTTCAACTGTACGGCAAGACCCTGTCCGAGTTCCCTGTCCATGTTGGGAAGAAGCCTGTCCAAGGCCTCGATTACCGTCACCTCGCACCCGAGGTCGGAGAAGAAGGTTGCGAACTCCACACCTATTACGCCGCCTCCGATGATGACGATCGATGATGGAAGCCTGTCGAGTTTCTCAAGCAGCTCGTCGCTGGTCAGAACCCCCTCGCTGTCAAGGCCGGGAATCGGAGGTCTTGAAGGCTCGGCTCCCGTGGCGATCAGAATGCGCTCCGCCTTGTACAGTCCCTCATCAGGTCCGTCCACGCTCACAACCCTTTCCGGTCCGATCGTAGCCTTGCCCCGGATGATGTCCACCTTGGCACTCTTGAGAAGCATCTGAACACCGTTTCTGAGTTTCTCGACGGTCTGGCTCTTGAATTCATAGAGCTTTGCCACATCCACGCTAACGTCCGAAGCATGGATTCCCATGCCGTCCGAAGAAAGCGCGGCCTTATAGGTTTCAGAAGCATGCAGAAGGGCTTTTGTCGGGATGCAGCCCCTGTTGAGGCAGGTTCCGCCCAGATCGCTTTTCTCAATGATTGCCGTTCTGAGTCCGAGCTTTGCACCCGTAAGGGCTGCAGTATAACCTCCGGGTCCTGCTCCGATTACGATAAGCTGATATTCGTTCATCCCAACTCCTTTTGCAGCATGCTGCAGATATCATTCGAGTATATTGTGTCGAGCCGTGCTCCTTCAATCCTGAGGCAGAGCTGCGAAACGCTGTATTTCGCACCTCGCAGTGCCGTTTCGATTGCAGGGGCCAGATTGTGGTCCAGGGCATCGGTGTAGACCTTCACGTCAGCGCATACTGCGTTTCTGACCTGAAGGCTGACGGAAATCTCTCCCCAGGTAAAGCGACTGGAAACAGTCAGCGGGAAATCAGCGTTTTTGCCGTAGATCCACTCGTAGGACGAGAAGAACTGCCTCTTCTTCTCCAGGTCTTCCATGTCGATTGAGTCGTAGGAAAACCGCTGCACATCAAGGCCATAGACCATCGAAAAGGCCTTGTTTATGGCTTTGCACATGGCTGTGCTGTCGATTGCCTCATTAAGGTCGTGAAGATTCACAACGCGTGAACGCACCGAATCCACTGATTTGGAAGAAAGCTTCAGATCAGACGGACTGAGGCACTTCTCCATTGCCTTCAGGTCCACGTCCAGAAGCAGCGTCCCGTTGTGGAAACTCACCCCGTCATGAGTGTAGAACGAGTTTCCCGAGAACTTGCGATCCCCGACAAGCATGTCGTTGCGTCCCGAGAGACGGGCATCTACTGCGAGACTCCTGCAGGCTTCGAGGATAACGCTCTGCTGTTTCTTTATGTCGCTGTCCTCCTGACGGGTACAGAACGTGAAGTTGAGGTTTCCGAGGTCCTGATAGACGGCACCGCCTCCGGAGAGGCGGCGGGACAGCTTTACGCCCATCCGGTCAAGAAGATCGGTCCTACACTCCCTGTATGCGTTCTGGTTGCGTCCTATGACAACACACGGACTGTTTCTCCAGAGAAAGAGAATGCACCAAGAGCTCTTGACGTTCTGGGCAAGATACTGCTCGAGAGCCAGGTTCGCGTAGATGTCGTTGCTCCGGCTTTCGAGCAGAAGAAGTCTTTCAATCATCGGCCTTCCATCTGAGAATCGGATTTCTCGCAGCCTGAACCTCGTCCGGGCGGCCTATCTGTGCATTGTGGGGTGCACCCTTCATGTATTCCGGATCCTTATGGGCAAGCTCATAGAGCTCCCTGAGCACATCGGCCACATGATCGAGGGTCTCCATGCTCTCGGTCTCGGTCGGCTCGAACATCAGCGCCTCATGCACTATCAGCGGGAAGTACATCGTAGGCGGATGGATGCCCCTGTCTATCAGGGACTTGGCTACATCCAGCGCGCTTACTCCTGTCTGCTCCTTGAAGCGGCCCAGACCGAGGACGAACTCATGCATGCAGATGCGCTCGAATGCAGGTTCAAACGTACCTTCCAGACGCTTCATAAGGTAGTTGGCATTCAGAACAGCATTGCGCGCTGCCTCGGGAATGCCTTCCCTTCCCAGCGTCAGGATGTAGGTCAAAGCCTTCACCACCACAAGGAAGTTGCCCGAGAAGGAACGCACCTGGATTCCCTTTGAACCCATGATCGCACTGGACGGCAGATAGTCCTTCAAAAAGGCCTTGCATCCCACTGCCCCTGCTCCCGGGCCTCCGCCTCCATGGGGAGTTGCAAAGGTCTTGTGCAGGTTCAGGTGTATGCAGTCGAATCCCATATCGCCCGGGCGCACTATGCCCATGACGGCATTGAGGTTGGCTCCGTCGTAGTAGCACAGTCCTCCTGCCTCATGTACAAGCCTGGTGATCTCCAGGATGTTCTCATCGAAGATTCCCAGGGTATTGGGATTGGTCAGCATCAGGCCGGCGGTGTCCTCGCCGAGGGCGGCCTTGAGGGCATCAAGGTCAACGCATCCGTCTTCAGAGGAACTGATGTTCACAACCTGGAAACCGCACATCGCAGCCGTGGCGGGATTGGTGCCGTGGGCAGAGTCCGGAACTATGATCTTGGTTCTCTTCTCATCACCTCTTGCCTTGTGGTACTGCTTTATCAGAAGCACCCCGGTGAACTCCCCGTGGGCACCTGCGGCAGGCTGGAAGGTCATGTCATCCATTCCCGTGATTTCACACAGATACTTTCCTGCAAGGTCCAGTACCTCTCTGCAGCCTTCAGTCGAAGCCTCGGGTGCAAGAGGATGGATGTCCGTGAAAGCAGGCATGGAGGCGATCTGCTCGTCGATCCTTGGGTTGTACTTCATGGTACAGGAGCCCAGGGGATAGAAACCGTCGTTGACTCCGTAGACGTTCTTGCAGAGCTCAGTATAGTGCCTGCTGATATCGCTTTCTCCCAACTGTGGAAGATCAAGGGAGCTCTGTCTTTCGAGGTCCTCGTCCAGACAGGTTTGCTTCACATCGCACTTCGGCAGGATGGTGCAGCTTCTTCCGTTTACGCTTTTCTCGAAAATCAGCTTCATGCGAGCACCTCCCTGACAATGGATACGGTCCTGTCGAGGTCTACCTTGGAGGCCTTCTCCGTAACGCACCAGAGTATTCCGTCAGAAGTCCTGAGTCCTCCGAGAATCCCGTTCTCGTCGAGTTTGGCAAGAATCTCGTCTGCCTTCGGCATATCAAGAAGGAACTCATGGAAGAACCGGCCGTCAAAGCACATCTTCACGCCCTTGATCGAGCACAGCTCGGCGGCAAGGTAATGAGCCTTTGCCATGCACTGTGAAGCCACTTCCTTCATGCCCGACGGTCCCATCGCAGCCATGTAGACACTGGCAGTCAGGGCGCAGAGGGCCTCGTTCGAACAGATGTTGCTGCTTGCCTTCTCACGCCTGATGTGCTGCTCACGCGCCTGCAGCGACAGTACGAAACATCGCTCTCCCTTGCTGTCCGTGGTCTGTCCCACGATTCTTCCGGGGAGTTTTCTCATGTTCTTTGCTGTAGTGGCCATGAAGCCAAGATACGGACCGCCGTAACCCATGGGAAGACCGAGAGGCTGCCCCTCTCCGACGGCGATGTCCGCACCGCACTCGGCAGGGGTCTTCATGATTGCAAGGGCGATCGGGTTGCAGCCCATGATGAACATGGCGCCGGCTTCATGGACGATATTTCCCAGCTCCGTTGCATCCTCGAACAGTCCGAAGAAGTTGGGCTGCTGTACATAGAAGCCGCTGACATCTGCGCCCTGCAGCATCTGCTTCAGGGCCTCCTTGTCGGTCTTGCCGTCCTTGCAGGGCACCAGACGCAGCTCGTCGTCGGTTCCGAAGCAATAGGTCCTGACAGTGTTGATAACATCGGGATGAGTTGATTCGGAGATCAGCGTAACACGGCGCTTGCGGTCACGGCACATGGCTGCGGCCTCGGCTGCAGCGGTCGCTCCGTCATAGACGGAAGCGTTTGAGACATCCATGCCCGTGAGCATGCAGATCATCGTCTGGTACTCGAATATGGACTGAAGGACTCCCTGACTGAGCTCGGCCTGATACGGCGTGTAGGCGGTTAAAAACTCCTCCTTGGCGGGAATGTACCTGACAATCGAGGGGATGTAGTGGTCATAGCTGCCTGCCCCTCTGAGAACGGTCTTGTAGACCTTGTTCCTCGAGGCAATGGATGCCATGGCGCGCTGGACCTCGAGTTCGCTCTTGCCCTCGGGGATGTCCAGCTTTCTGTCCAGATACATCGAGGCCGGCACATCCTTGTAAAGATCCTTGAAATCATTCAGCCCTATGTCACAAAGCATCTGCTTCTGCTGGGCTTCGGTCGAAGGGATGTAATGCCCCATCTCAGCCCTCCTGGGCGCAGAGAGCCTCGTATGCAGCTGCATCGAGAAGCTCATCGGTATCGGAGACATCCTGAACCTTGATGATCCAGGCTCCGTACGGATCGTTGTTGAGAAGCTCGGGAGAGTCTGCAAGTTCCTCGTTTACTGCGCAGATGGTACCCGTCACGGGGCTGATGATATCGCTGACAGCCTTTACCGACTCGACATCGCCGAAGCTCTCGCCTGCTGTCACTACATCTCCCTCCTGCGGGAGATTTACGAAAACGACATCACCAAGTGCATGCTGGGCATAATCGGTGATTCCGATGACGGAGACGCCGTCCTCGGTCTTTACCCACTCATGGGTCTTTGCATAACTCAATTCCTTGGGATAGTTCATTTCTTTCCTCCAAATACCTATATTTCTTAATTTACCGGCACGACATAACGCGATTCGCCGTTCTTGATATGATGCAGCTTTATTCTTGCCTGAAGCCTCTTGCCGCGGACATCGACCTCTACAATATCGCCCTTGCGCAAGGTGGCATCGACATAGCAGAGACCTATGGCACGTCTTGAGACCCGGTCTGTGAGAACCGTATCGGCTCCCTCGCCTTCGACCTGATAATAGGGAACCATGGTTCCGCTGGTGACCCAGCCGATCTGCTTTCCGTCCTTGTAGACTTCCATGCCTGCACGCATGACGCCGCGGTCCACAAGCTCGATGGCCTTGATGCGCTTGGGAAGGACAGACATGTCCGAATAATCCTTGGCCTTGATACGCGCAGCGGCATCGCGCTGGATCGAGAGGGCGTCCCTTCCGATGAAGGCGCCCTTCTCCTCGGAGAAGTTGACGGCAAAGCTTGCAAGAGGCACCGCAAAGATAGGCATGCGCTTTCCGCTGGGGTCGGTGCCCATCTCATGACCGTAGAGCGGATAGCCTGCCTCAAGGCGCAGCGTATCCCTTGCTCCGAGTCCGGCAGGCTTTGCTCCGAGCTCCATGAGCCTGTTCCAGAGCCAGGAGGCATCCTCGGTTCTGACATAGACCTCGAAACCTGCCGGTTCTCCGGTGTAGCCCGTATTGGCGATCTTTGCCTCGTGGCCTTCAAGAACCAGACAGTTCAGGGCGTTCTTTGCAGGCGGCGTAACCTCGACTCCACCGGAGAGAACGGTCATCAGTTCCCTGCTCTTCGGTCCCTGGACGGCAATTGCGGCCCACTGGTTGGAGATGTCCGTCATTTTGCAGTCATATTTTCCGATCTGCCCGTTCAGATGCTTCTTGTCCTTGTCGATG
>JAFUXI010000087.1 GCA_017470995.1 Spirochaetales bacterium | reverse complement strand
TTGTCATACTTGCGTACTATCTGGCGAAGCTGGTGGACTTCGTACTTGGAAATGAGGATGTAGAGCATGTGCTCATCCTCATGAGTGTAGGCGCCGATGGAGTGCAGCTCGGTAACTCCCCTGCCCATCTTGGTGAACACCTCATACTCGATGTCATCGGGATTGGTCTTTGTGATTATCTTAACCTCGACGTTGATGTTCTGCGCATGGAACTTGTCTATTGCAAAGGCATGCACGACGGCGAAAATCACCGAATAGACAACGATCTGAACATCGAAAAGGAACAGACAGACCGCATAGATCACAAGGTTCACGGCAAGGTTCACCTGCCCCACCCTGATGTTGCTGTGGGACTTGGAAATCAGCATTCCGATGATATCCATGCCGCCCGTGGAAGAAGACATGCGCAGCACCAGGCCTATTCCGGCACCTGAAACGAAGGCGCCCACTATGGTCGATGCCAGGCAGTCATCCACAATCACCGTGGTCGGAATCAGGGACATGGCAAGCGTAAGGGATGTCACCGCGACCAGGGTCTTCAGGAAGAAAAGCTTGTCAAGACGTGGAAATGCATAGATGAGGATAGGCAGATTGAGAGCGTAGAAAATGATACCGGCAATATCCTTCGAGCCGAATTCGATATGGATGTAATCGGACAGTATCGTTCTGATGAGCTGAGCAATACCCACGAGGCCTCCGCTGTAGAGGTTGAACGGAACTATGAACAGGTTCACACCTACAGCATAGAGTGCGCCGCCTATGACACACATCAGATAGCGTTCGAAATGTATCTTGTTCTCAAGGTCTCTTGCATTCATCCTGACCGCCTTTCATGCAAAGAGGCTGGGGAATACACCCAGCCTCTAGACATCATTGGTTCATTTCACCATCACTTGGCTTCTTCAGCAGCCTTCTTTGCCTCTGCCTCTGCCTTTTCCTTCATCCTGTTGATACCGCGGACGATAAGGAAGAGCACAAATGCTGTGAGCAAGAACTGGATGATGTTCTGGATCAGGTTGCCATAGCGGATTGCCAGTTCCTCAGTTGTTTCAGTTGCAGCCCTGAGGACAACCTTGAGCTCGCCGAAATCGGTTCCGCCGACAAGGAGTCCGAGAATAGGATTCAGGATATCCTTGACGAATGAATTTACGATAGCGGTGAACAGACCGCCGATGATGATACCGACTGCCATGTCAACGACGTTTCCACGGGAGATGAACTCCTTGAACTCGCCGAAAAAGCCTTTCTTTTCTCCAGCCATATTAATCCTCCATGGGAAAAAATTCTCTATTATCACTGTTTTATATCAAAACAGGAAAAAAAACAATTGTCAGTTGCCTCAGAAAGCCCTGCTCAGGAAGGCTCTCAGCTCCAGTCTGTTGGCCATACCGGTTGTCGGAACAAGGTAATAATGGTCCGAAACAGCGAAACCGATCGAGAAGTTCTTGTACCTGTGATATCTGAGACCGATCTCGATGGCCATGCCTGCCTTGACGGAATTGCCGTTGATGAACGTGAATCCCATGTCAGGTCCGATGGCACCCCAGACATCGCAGTTCCCTACAGCCGTAGTGGCAATGGCCTGAGCGTTCAGATAAGCCTGAAGCTGCGTCTGGCTCGGCTTGTAGAACAGATGCTTGGAGGTATAGATACCTACATTGCCCTTCACTCCGATATCGAAGATTCCTGCCTTGAAGAATGTCCTGAAATAAGAAGCGTTGAAACCGATTGTCTTCGGATTTGCCGAATCCGGGATGCTGTCCATGTAACCGATGCCCAGATCCAGATACACAAGAGGCTTGTATTCCTCGACCTCGACAGTCGGAACATCGATCTCATCCTCTATGACCGTTGCCGCGGCAACCTCTTCATCTGCTGCAGGCTGTTCGGCCGGAACCTCCGGCTCTGCGGTCTCTTCCGGAATCTCTTCAGATTCGGGCTCTTCTGCCTCGGTATAGATCTCGGAATCAGTAGCGCTGCTGGGGCTCCAGATCACTCCGTCGTAGGACTGCTGCAGATACAGGGTGTGCAGGACGGACACGTCCAATGTCAGGGACACCTCGTTGACGTTCCGGTCAACTACAATCCATCTTCCGTCCTCCTCTCCATCGACCTGATACCTGTAGAATTCGACATCCGGATCGTTTTCATACCATGTCCAGGTGACGATTCCGTCAAGTGCGAACAAGCCGACAACGGAGACAAACAGCAGGATTGCGATGAACAACAGTTTCTTCATCATTTCTCCCAGAGTTTTTCGGGATAGACACCCGCCTTGGTCTTGAGAGCCAGGTTCTGTTTGACAGTATCCCTGTCCTCCTTGTACGTCATTCCGAACCACTTTTCCGTGGTCGAGAAGACCTTCAGTGTTCCTATGCCCTTTTGGACCATTTCACCGGCGCAGTTGGGAAGCAGGACCTCTGCCTTCGGGCTGGTAGCATTCTCTGCCATGAAGCGCTCGAAGTACTCGGTCATGTAATCGAAAGCCTTGGGCGTGAATCCGAAGAAGTTCATCGAGACCCACTCATCACCTGTAAGATAAACATCGCCTTCGGGAAGATGGGATACTATCTTGTCTCCCTCGAACTCGATCTTGGTGTTTTCCCTCATGCTCTGGAGCAGTCCGTCCTTTACCTGGCAGACACCGCGTGAGACACTGCCCATCGGGCTCATGGTGTTCTTGAGCAGATAGCCTACCATGGCGTGCTCGGTACTGTCGTTAGAAAGCTTGGAAAGATAATCGCCCAGAATCCCATATGCCTCACGGCCATAGAAATCATCGGCATTGATGACGGTAAACGGTTCTTTGATTACATCTTTTGCACAGAGAAGAGCATGTATCGTTCCCCATGGCTTGGTCCTTCCCTCGGACTGCTTGATCTGCTCGGCATTCAGAAGCGACTCATGTGTCTGGAACACATACTCTGCATCCATGTTCCTGGCAATCCTGTCGAAGAGTCTCTCTCGGAAATCCTTTTCGATGTCCGGCCTGATGATGAATACGACCTTGCCGTATCCGCTCTTATAGGCATCATAGACACTGTAATCCAATAGTGCTTCACCGTGCAATCCAACCGGATCGATCTGCTTGACTCCACCGTATCTGGAGCCAAGACCTGCTGCAAGTACCAATAATGAAGGTTTCATTACTGCAAATCTCCTAAATTATACTAGTAGTGATTATACTTCAAAAACAATGTTTGGCAAGGACTTAAGAAACCCTTGCCGGAACGTACGGGAAATCAGCAGAACGGAATGTCGATTTCAACCACGAAATCAAGGTTGAAGTCGCACTTGACCTCCTGCTTGAGATAGCAGGCGATCTGCTCCGCGCTGTAGTGCTTCTCCGGAGGAACCACACAGTCGAAAATGACCTTTGTCAGATCCTTGCCGTCAACCATCCTCACATCATGGAAGGATACTTCCCTGTCAAGCTTTTCCAGGGCAGCTGCAATCTTGGCCTTGATGGCATCCAGCTTCTCGTTACCGACCTGGACCGGATCCATATGGATGGTTATCGATATCCCCAGCTCATCTTTGAAATCCATCTCTATCTTGTCCACGATGTCATGGATTTCGACTATGCTCTGCGATTCATCCACCTCGACATGTACGGTCACGAAATCGTTGTGAACCCCATAGTTGTGAAGCACCAGATCATGGATTCCCAATACTCCCGGATAAGACATGATCTTGTCTGAAATCATCTTCACCCGTTCATGAGTAGGTTTGATCCCAATCAGCGGAGCGACCTGCTCTTTGATGGTCCTAATGCTGCTGATTACCACAAAAACTGAGACAACTAATCCAACCAAGCCATCGATATTGATTCCGCTGATTGCCATAACAATCATTGCAACCAGTATTCCGGCTGTAGTTATGATGTCGTTCCTGGAGTCTTCGGCACTGGCTTTCAGTGCAGGCGAATCTATGGCCTTCCCGCATCTGACATATACGATCATCTGCACGACCTTGACCGCTATCGCGAGGACAAGAGTGATGAACGTAACGGCAGTAATCGACAGCTCCTGCGGGTCGATGATCTTTGCAATGGATTCCTTTGCGAACACTACTCCGGTGAGAAGCATCACTATACCGATGGTGAAGCCGAAAAGATATTCATACCTTGCATGTCCGTAAGGATGCTCGCGATCCGGTTTCTTCTCGACGAGCGTGAATCCCAGAATCGTGAGAGCGCTGGATGCACAATCGGAGATATTGTTCGCGGCATCGGCCACTATACCGATACTTCCGGTCAGCAGTCCGATGACGATCTTCAGAATGCCGAGCAGAAGATTAGAGACAATACCGAACGCCCCTGCCCGTTTGGCATAGCGGGTTCGAAGCTGAGATTCGACACTGTATCCTGAGCTTTTTTCTGTCTGCATCTGCATCATAACTGGGATTATAGATTCAAATCCCTGAAATGGTAATACCAAATCCACCATCACTTGCCCGAAACCGTTCAATCAGGTATATAATCATTGATTGCCTGCTCTGCTTTTACTCAGGCATCGGGTCCATAGCCCAATGGATAAGGCGCATCCCTCCGGAGGATGAAATGCGGGTTCGATTCCCGCTGGACCTATATGAAATACGATTTCGACACCGTGACCGACAGACGAAACACAGACTCTGTAAAATGGGATGTCAGGGAAAACGAGCTTCCCATGTGGGTCGCCGACATGGACTTCAAGACGGCACCTGAAATTCTAGAGGCCATCCAAAGGCGCCTGGACAACGGCATCTTCGGCTACTCCACCCTTCCGGAGGAATGGGCCCTTTCCTATGTCCACTGGTGGGACAAGCGCCACAGCTTCAAGACTGATGTCTCCTGGTTCAGTTTCTGCACTGGCGTCATCCCCATCATTTCCTGCGCAATCCGCGAATTCACGGAACCGGGGGACAATGTCCTGATCCAGGCCCCTGTCTACAATGCCTTCTACAACATAATCAGAAACTGCGACCGCAATGTGGTCGAATCCCTGCTGACCTACCGCTTTGGGGAATACTCCATGGACTTCGAAGACCTTGAGGCAAAGCTCTCGGATCCCGGGACAAAGATGTTTGTCCTCTGCAATCCGCACAATCCCGTAGGCAGGATTTGGAGCAGAGAAGATCTTCAGAAAGTCGGAGAGCTCTGCAAAAAGCACGGAGTCCTGGTTATCTCGGATGAGATTCACTGCGACATCACGGACCCGGACATCCTCTACACCCCGTTCGCTTCAGTATCCGAATGCTGTATGCAGAACAGCATAACCGCAATGGCTCCAACCAAGTGCTTCAACATCGCTGGCATCCAGAGTGCTGCCGCGATGACCCCGAACCCTGATCTTCGGACCCGAATCGAAAAAGCTCTTTACCGGAATCTGGCCAATGAACCCAATGCCTTCGCCGTCGCGGCAACGGTAGCCGCCTTCGAGCACGGAGACAGGTGGCTGGATGAGATGAGAAACTATATCTATCAGAACAAGCAGACTGTCCTGGATTATGTCCGGAATAACATCCCCGGTCTGTATGTTGTTCCTTCCAGAGCCACTTACCTTCTTTGGCTGGATTGTTCCGCATTCACATCGGATTCCCTGTCATTTGCTGCCGAAATCCGCCGCAAGACCGGGCTGTTTTTGTCCTACGGCACA
Organism: Spirochaetales bacterium; assembly: GCA_017470995.1. Classification (GTDB taxonomy): domain Bacteria; phylum Spirochaetota; class Spirochaetia; order Sphaerochaetales; family Sphaerochaetaceae; genus UBA9732. The sequence continues at coordinate 21,754 of JAFUXI010000087.1, read as the reverse complement.
CAATACGGTGAAGCGGGAAAACAGTTTCTGCGCTTCAACATCGCTTGTCCGCGGAAGCTTCTCCTCGATGGCCTTGATCGCCTCAGGCGCGCCCTCTGCTGACATCACCTCAGAAACTTCTCTATCAACTTATCGACAAATCGTGTATCCAGAGGGTTCTCGTTATCCTCAAAGGTCATAATCAGGTTTATTCCGGGTAAATAACCTTTTTGGCAATACATGAACTGCTTCCAGAAGAATGTCTTTCTATATTTTGGATCATCCATCCTGCCGAAATGCTCCCAGCGATACATGTTTCTGGTCCTCTTGTTCAGAACCGTGAAATCCGTATATATCGGTCTACTGCCTTCAATCGGCAGGGGATACTCGTATCTGTATGGAACTCCCGCATCAAACAGTCTGTCTGCAATTATCTGTTCCGATTTCGATCTGACCCTATCCCCTCTCTTCGTGTAGTACTCGGGATCCCCCTCTTCAAACCTTCCTCCTTCGTACTGCTTAGACTGCCACCTTCTGGCATATTCATCATCAGGGAGCACATAAGGTTCAACCAGAATCCGCTTCCCTTCGTTCATCTCTGTGTAGACCTTCAGTAGAGCATCCTCGTCACTGTGTTCAAGGAATCTGCAAAGAAGCTCTTTCTCTCTTTCGGCTACTCTTAGAGCTTTTTCGTAATACTCTTTCTGTGCCAGTTTCCTGGCATATCCGATTTCATTCTTCTTTAGATATCTTCCCGTACTATCAGTCTTTCCTTCTCTGCAGAAGTATTGGTAATAGGATCCATCTTTTTTTCGGAATTGTCCTGCCTTGAGAATTCCATACGGCAACCCCTGAATCTTCTTCTTGAACAACGAAATGGAAGAATCAAAGAAAGCCAGTCTCTTTTTTAACAAATCATACAGCATAATCTCACCTAAAACTCTTTTCTACAAACATGGACACTATTCATTGTTTTGTAGAAATAAATGCCCCTTTTTTCTACAAAAGCCCTTCTTTTCGTATTTCTTGTAGAAGAAAATGCTATCCAACCATCCCAGAACCCAGTTTGTTCTACAAATATCCTTGGTAACTGGCTATTTTGTAGATTATCTTTCTACAATAATTTGGAATCCTTTCCTTTTTGTAGAATCCTCCAAAAATCATATGAACTCACCGCTCTCCATCATCGACCTGTAGTCATCTGATGAAAAGATGATGTGGTCCAGGACCTCTATCCCCAGCAGCTGACCTGCCCTTTTGAGGCGGAGAGTGACTTCAAGGTCATCCGACGATGGCTCCAGGTTTCCCGATGGATGGTTGTGCGCCAGTACCACTGCCGTTGCCCGAGCCTTCAGCGGATCCGAAAAAACTTCGCGGGGGTGGCAAAGCGACCTATTGACCAGCCCGATGCTGACGACATTGACACCCATCAGTTCGTGAGCCCCGTTGAGCATGATACAGAGAAAATGTTCCTGAGGCCTGTCCCCGTAGTGCTTGATGAGTTCGAAGATGGAAGCCGGGTCGCGGCAGGCTCTGGACCTGAAGAAGGAATATCTTCGTCCGAGTTCAAGGCAGGCGCAGATTCTGGAGGCATTGGCCGGACCCAGCCCGGGGATATTCCTAAGGTCTTCAGGAAGAACCTGAGCGGAACCCCTTCTGTCAATCAGATCAAGGATATCCTGTGCGATATCCTGCACCGGTCGCATGTGACTGCCAGAACCTATGATGATGCACAGCAGCTCAAGGTCCGCCACGCCCTTCGGCCCAAGAGAACAGAGCCTTTCTCTCGGCCTCTGCTCCCTGGGCATCTCCCTAATAGATCGGAAATCGATTGTTTTCTTTTCGTACTGCATACTTCCTATAACAGAAAAACTGCAGTTTTCATTAGAAATTCCGACACCGAAAACCGAAAAAAGTTAGTTTTTTTCTTCAGGCTGTGAGGATTGAATTCATTATTCCTCTGGCTGTAAACTTAAAGGAGGCAGGATTACATCAAAATGAGGACTTATACCGGGAAAACCAAGATACTGATAACAGCACTTATGATGCTCTGGGTTGTTTTCCAGTTGTGGTTCTGCACGTTCGGTATAATCTCATCTGTCAATCTCCGTGCATTTCATTGCATGTTTCTCCTGCTGTTCGCTTTCCTGCTCTATCCGTCAAGCAAGAAACAGGAAACTGAGCTTTCCCGCCCTAAAGTCGCTGATATCATTCTCATAGCCATAGCTGTCATTGCATTCGGATACCTGATTGCCAGATATACGGAATTCGCCCGTACCGGTGGAAGGATAGATACACTTCAGATGTTCATCGCAGTCGCCGGAATCCTGATGGTATTCGAGGCAGGCAGGAGGACATCCAGAAGCCTTGCGATCCTTGCCCTGGTTTTTCTTGCATATAACTTTTTCGGCAGGTTCATTCCCGGCTATCTGGGTCATAACGGATTCACATTTAAAAGAATCCTCATCACCCAGTTCTGGGGAACCCAGGGAATACTGGGAACCGGAGCAGGAGTTTCAGCCACCTACATCTTCCTGTTCGTTGTTTTCGGAGCGTTTCTCAAGTACAGCGGATTCTCGAATTTCATCAACGACCTGTCCCTTTCCCTCGTCGGCAAAACACCCGGCGGTCCGGCGAAGGTCGCAGTGATTGCAAGTGCGCTACTCGGTATGGTTAATGGCTCTGCAGTAGCAAATGTTGCTACCACCGGAACGATAACAATACCCCTGATGAAGAGAACCGGCTATAAAAATGAGTTCTCTGCTGCAGTTGAGGCCACTGCTTCCACTGGCGGACAATTCTGTCCTCCCGTAATGGGAGCTGCAGGATTCATCATGGCGGAGTTCCTGAATGCAAGCTACATGACGGTCATGATTGCCGCTCTTGCACCTGCCTTCCTGTATTATCTGGGTCTGATCATGTCCGTCCATTTCGAGGCTAAAAGACTTGGACTTACGGGCATTCCGGAAGAAGACATTCCATCTGCACGAGAAGTTCTGAAAAACGGTTGGCACCTGATAATTCCGCTTGTCGTGCTCATCACCGTGATGGTCTTGGGGAAAAGCCCGCTCTTTGCTGCAACATTGGCAATACCTGTAACAGTGGCTTCGTCATGGCTGAGAAAAGATACGCGCATGACGTGGGACAAGATCATCGCAGCCTGTGTGGAAGGGGCAAAAGGCGCAGTTACCGTAGGTGTTTCCTGTCTGTTGATCGGAGTGATAATCGGAACGGTCACACTCACAAGCCTCGGACTGAATCTGGGGTATATGATTCTGAACGGCTTCACCGGAAGCAACATTTACTTGGTGGGACTTCTTGTGATGGTCATCTCAGTGATACTCGGAATGGGTGTTCCGGGAGTCGCTGCATATGTGATTGTCCAGGCGGTCGCAGTTCCGGTTCTGCTCAAGGCAGGTGCACTTCCCATTGCCGCCCACATGTTCTGCCTCATCTATGCCTGCCTTTCGAACATCACTCCGCCGGTTGCCATAAGCTGCTACGTCGCTGCCGGAATTGCAAAAGCCGACCAGACAAAAACCGGCCTTATCGCAGTCAGGCTTGCACTTGCAGGATTCATCATTCCGCTTTTCTTCCTTGCAAATCCCGTGCTGCTTCCCCTTGCAGGCAACCGTGTATCAGCTACCCTTCTTGCCATTGTCTCCGCGGCAATCGGAACAGTGATGCTGTCCGGAGGTCTTGAAGGCTGGCTTCTGGCAAAACAGCACTGGATCGAGAGGATTCTCTGCATCGCAGCCGGCTTGCTGCTTCTCTATCCGGGGACAGTAACGGACATTGTCGGGTTATGTGCATCCGTTGCCCTCATTGTCTTTCAGGTAAGTAGAAATAAAAGAAAGAATGCGATAATGTGAATCTGCTATGAAAAAGATTCTGTCGATTGCTTCAATTCTCATATTGGTGACATTCTGTGTATTTGCCGGCGGCTCGAAAGAAACCTGCGGTTCCAAGGAAACCGCTGATTCCGACGGACACCCGAAGGTAATCATCCGCTTTCCCACAGCCGGAGCCTCCGGTGCCCTATACTCAGTCGGCGCTGCCATTACGAATATGTGGAATACCCGGATCCCGTTCGTAAAGGCATCAAGTCAGGCATCTGCTGGGGGAATCGACAACCTGAACCAGATAGCAGACGGTGAAAGTCAGGTTTCCATAGCAATCAGTTCCAACTGCTGGCAAAGCTTCAACGGAACAGACAGTTTCGAAGGAAGAGCAAATCCGAATCTCAGGGTCATAGCAGGCCTATACCTCAATCCGAATCAGGTAGTAGTAACTTCAAGAAGCGGAATCAAGACTCTTGCAGATGTCAAGGGAAAGCACTTTGCAGTTGCGGCATCAGGTTCCAGTGTCGAGGGAGAATGCCGCAACCACTTCACGGCCGCAGGGCTGAAGTACCCCGATGACATCCGTGCCGAGTACATCTCATTCTCCGACTCGGCGGAGCTGTTGGGAAACGGCCAGATCGACGGTGCATGGATCATGAGCGGAATCCCAGCCTCCGCAGTTAGCCAGACTCTTTCTTCCGGATGCAGACTGCTGGATATCGAGGAAGAGACCATCTCAAAGCTCAAATCCGAATATCCCTGGTATGTCACTTATACCATTCCCGCAGGATCCTATCCGAACCAGAACGAAGATGTCCGCACTACCGCAATCAAGATGGTGATGTTCTGCTCCGCAGAGCTTGATGAAGAGACGGTATACATGCTGACAAAGACGCTTTGGGAGAATATCGGAGAACTCGGCCAGTCTCAGGGAAACCTCAGGGGCCTGACCGCAGAGGAAGCTGTCCGTGACATCGCAGGGCTTCCGCTTCATGACGGAGCAAAGCGTTATTACAGTGAAATCGGAGTCCTGTAATCACAGACTCCACACCGAACCCGTCTCTTCTTTTTTCAGATTATTTGGTTCACAAATCCGGTTTTAAACCTTAGAATTAAACATAGAACTAAACAAAAGGCGGAATCCAATGGAAAACCTCAATCTCACGATGTTCAAGCAGTATGACATCAGAACCAGATATAACGCGCTCAGCGACAGTCTCAAGGAAAGGCTCTACAACGCAATCGCAGTCTATGTAAGAGACAGCATCGGGGCAAAATCGGTAGTCATCGGCCGTGATGCGCGCCTCTATGTGCCAGAGCTTGCAGAGGGAATCGCCAGACTTCTCCGCAAGGCAGGTCTGGACGTCTATATCAATCCCCTTCCGATCTCCACATGTCAGTTCTACTACAGCTGCATGAAGCACCGTGAGAGCGCAGGCATAATGGTCACAGCCAGCCATAACCCCGGCGAGTATGTCGGTCTCAAGCTCATCGCCCCCGAAGTAGCCCCCATTGCATTGGGATGCGGACCTGAAGGCGGAATCGCAAAGATAAAGGAGCTGTTCATTGCCGATGCCAAGGTCGAGGGTGACAGACAGGGCAAGATGTATGTCATCAACTATCTGGAAGACTACATCAACTACTGCATGAAGCTCTCCGGTGTCACGGAAGGCAGCCTCAAGGGAACAAGAATCATGCTCGAATTCCTCAACGGTTCTGCCGGAAGCGAGATGGCCCTTGCCTTCCAGAGAGCCGGTGCCGATGTGGAACTGCGCGATGTCGCTCCCGACGGATTCTTCTGGAGAGGAGACCCAAACCCGATCATAGAATCCTCGATTGCCCCGACAAGGGCCGCGATGAGAGAAGGAAAGTTCGATTTCGGATTCTGCTTCGACGGCGACGGAGACAGGGTCGACCTGATGGCCCCCAACGGCGAGCAGATCGTACCGGGCCTGAACATGTCCATTATCGTCAAGAAGATGATCGATATCTTCCACGGCACTAAGATGGAAGTCTATGCCGACGTCAAGGCAATCCCCCTCTCGCTGTGTGAAATTGCGAAGAGCGGCGTAAAGGTCCACATCATCAGAAACGGACACTCCTTTATCAAGGAGAAGCTTCGCGAGAACTGCGCAAACGGCTATTTCGCAGCAGAAGAGGAAAGCGCCCACTACTACATGAACTATCCGTACGATCCGGATGATCTCTCAAAGGGCTACGCAGCCATAGAGTCCACCCTCTTCATCGCCCTTCTGAGTGCAAGATGCTACAAGGAAGACCCTGCCGCCTATGAGCGCGCCTATAAGCTTCAGACCTCGCTCTTCCGCGAGCGCGAGTGGCCGCTTCACTGCGAGGCAGCACCCGAGAAGATGCCGCATCTTATGGATGAAGTCGAGAACAAGATGCGCAGCCTCGGTGCCACAATCATCAAGGATATGGACGACGGAAGCGACCTCGATGCCTGCCTGATGCGCTTCAACCTTCCGCAGACCTTCAGCGCAGATTATTCGCTTGAAGGCAAGAAGTGGGTGCAGGTCGCACAGAGAATCAGCCGCAGCGAGGAAGCCATGTGCCGCTGGGAGGTTGTTTCAAACGACCCGGATCTGTGCGCAGAGTACAACGGCTACGTAAAAGAAATAACCGACCGCTATGTCGCGGCCGGCTATGCCAAGTATTGAAACAAAAAGCAGGGGCGATTGCCCCTGCATTACACCATAGCATTACACTATAAATTTCAGTAAGAGCGGATGCAGCGGACACTAAAAGAGTTTGTATAACCAGTTCCTGCAGTGTGCTCTTTACTGTTCTTTTTTCTCCTCCGGCTCCACGACTTCAGCCTCTCCTACGATTACTTCTTCCTCCTCAACCTTACCGTTGCTCTTGAAGAAGACGATGATAGGAACTGCTATCATGATTACACCGATGACGATGAATCCGATGGAAAGGATCTGGACAACCTTCACCAGGGTTTCCACCGGCTTGAAGAAAAGAAGCAGAGCAATCAAAGCCTCGATTACAGCTTCGACGATGAAGCTTTTCCTTCTATCCTCTATTCCGAACTTTCCGGCCACAGCAGAGTTCTGCAGAGCAACTATCGCAGAGAAAACAAGGCTGATTGCAAAGATATAGACCATCACGGTGAGGGCAGTGTCGGTTGCAAACAAAGCTACCAGTACAGCTGCGATACCGAGAGTCAGGGATCCGAAACCCTTGATGAGCGTAAGATTCTTGGTCAGGTCTGTGAACTTCCACTTCTTGACGCCCATGAGGGTGTAGAAGCCGTCAAGGAAGGCTCCGATACCTGCGGCAATCATAATAATCTTCAGAAAAGACTCGGTATGATTGATTATCAGAATGCCCAGTGCAAGGATAACCGCACCGATGCAGACTGTAACAAGAAGACCCTTTTTCCCGCTGATTGTCTTGGTCATGTCATTCCCCCTTCACGATTGAGTATGTCTCGACATTGAAGATAAGAAGTGAGTTGGGATCCATCGATCCGGTCGCCCTGTCTCCGTAACCCAGATCCGGATGGATGTAGAAGATGTAGTGGCTGCCCATCGGCATGAGCATAACGCCTTCACGGAAGCCCTCGATGACACCCGAAAGCGGGAATGTGGAGTGCTCGCCGCGTGCATAGGAGCTGTCGATTACCGTTCCGTCCAGGAGCTTGAGCTCATAGTCCAGTTCGACACTGTCAGTAGAAGCTGCAAGCTCTCCCGTACCCTGGCGGACAATCTCATACTGAAGTCCGCTTCCCGTGGTATATATGCCATCTTTTGTTGCATTCTCCTTGAGGAAAGCCTCTGCTCTGGCAAGGTTTGCATCCGCAACTGCGGCCATCCTGACATCGTAATCGGTCAGATAATCGTTGAGCATCTGGTTCAGCTCCTCGATGGAGTAACGCAGGTTGCCTTTCATGTAGTCATAGATGCCCATTGAACCGAAATAAGGTTGCAGTTCGGGATAGACCTGAGCCTGATACATGGAGAAGTAATAGGATGCGTAATCGGGTCCGTAGTAATCTGCGACATACACTCCGAATGCATAGCTGAATCTCTCGGCAAGCGTGGACGGAAGAACAAGCTCAATGTCCTCCTCTGCCTCCTCGGCAGATGCAGTCTCCACTGCAGAAGCAGACTCCTGAGTTTCCTCAGATTTCGTCTCCTCGGCCTTCTGCTCTTCTGCAGGCTGTTCCTCTGCCGGTTTAACCTCTGCAGATTTTTCCTCGGCAGGCTGCTGAGCAGCGGTCTGGACAGGAGCATCCCCGTCATTCTTGGAACCCTTGGATGAACATCCTACGAAGAATGCAAGGGCTACAACCAACAAAAGCAATAGAACTGAAATCTTCCTGAGCATATCAAACTCCCGAAATGTGATATCAAATTATCCTTTTTTCTTCCCGCGCCTTTCAATCAGGCACACGAAATAAACACAAAGCAATCCGATCAGCGCTCCGGCGAGAGCCCCAAGACCGTCGGCAATCAGATCCGCAGCTTCGAAGAACCTTCCGAACCTTGGCTGGCAGAGCTCGATGGTATAGCCGCAGAGAAAAGACAAAAAGAAGGCACCGATAACCGGCATGAGATTCGACAGGAATATCCTGTGCCTCACGGAATTATGGAAGTCGACGAAGAAAAGGAAGCCGAGCGCCATGTAAGCCAGAAAATGGGCACCCTTGTCCTTGCCGACAATGTACTGAGGCACGTTCACATCGTTTGCAAGTGAAAGATAGACAATCACCGCAAGGCAAATGAGACTAAGAACAAAGCCTATGATCCTTACTGCCTTTGACACAGATCCCCCTGTCTGTAGCCGTGCTTTTCCATGAATTCATCCAGGTTTCTGAGAAATCTGTTCTTGTCCGGAAAGAGCCTCGGACTGGCCAACCTATGGTTTGGAGTTTCGCACATTAGACGCTCAATTACAATATCAGAAGGTATTCTACGTAGAATATAGGCCACATTCTCGATATGTCTGCTCATGCACGGAACCGTAACTTCCCCCTCCAGAAACCGCTCATACAGGACGGTCCCGGCAGCCACATTCAGGTTGTGGATCTTGATGGCATCCGGATGCACCCTGTTGATCACATCGATGGTCCTGTCCAGCTCCGGATATTCTTCCCCCGGAAAGCCTGTCAGAACATGCATACAAAGGCCGATACCCCTTAGCCTGACCAGATTCGCAGCCTTTTCGAAGCATGCAACATCGTGACCGCGGTTCATCGCCCTCAGAATCTCATCGCTTCCGCTCTGAAGGCCCAGCTCCACGCAAACCTCCCTGCAGGATGACTTGTAGGATGCAAGCAGATCGATCTTTCTCCGGTCCAGGCAATCGGGTCTCGTGGAAACAATGAAGCTCTCCCACGGATAAAGGGAAGTAGCATAATCATAGAGCTCCTTGAGCTTCTCATAGGGCGCGAAGGTGTTCGAGAAGGACTGCAGATAAAGGGCGAAGTGGCTTGCTTTATATCTTCTGGACAGGAATTCCAATCCTCTGTCCACCTGTTTTTTGATACCCTGAAAATCAAATGTAAATGAATAATCCTTGCAGTCACTCGGTGAACAGGCTATCGTATCAATTGTTTCTTCAAAACCGCTGTCATGCCTGAAATGACTCTCGGAAGAGCGCAGGTAAGCAGCTCTTGCCCCTTGGCTGTCACAGTAGACGCAACCTGCTCCGGTAGGGCTTTTCAGCCTGTTCGGACAAGTGAAGCCGGCATCAACCCCCACACGGAAAATCCTGTATCCGTAGCGGCTTTTCATATGGGAGGCATAGCTGTTGTAATTCATTCGAATGCGGCTTTGAGGATCCACTGATTGCCGTTGACGAAGGCCTTGAAATCCAGTTCCTTCTTGGCCGGAAGCTGAAGGGCACTGACCCACAGTATACCGTCGCCGCAGGCAATGCCTATGCCCCTGTCCTTTCTCATCGAGATGACCGTTCCGGGGGCAGAACCTTCACATGAATCGGGAGAGGAAAGATACCCGAAATCTCCCCACACCCCGGTGATTGCTATATCTGATCCGTTGACCCGCGCCCAGGCTTTCGGCCAGCTATAGCAGGCACGGACCAGAGCATGGTTCTCAAGAACGGTTTTCGAGAAATCCAGACGGCCCATCTCACGGCTCATCATAGTACAGTAACTGGCCTCGCCCTCCTGCTGCTTCGGCTCAAGGGAACCGGAGAAGACCTTCTCCAGCAGGGACGGAACGAACGAAGCGGCTTCTTCAGCCACACGGACCGTGAGGCTCTCTGTTGTCTCGGTTCCATCCAGGGGAATCTCGACACTACCCCAGATCTCACCCTCATCCATTCCGAGGCCGAGGTTCTGAAGACTGATGACAGCCTTGAGAAGACCCTTCAGTATCGTGAACTGGATCGGAGCAGGCCCACGGAACATCGGAAGTGCCGAGGGATGGACATTGAAGCGTCCGTTGGGGAAAAGGCCGAGGAACTTCGGACCGAAGATCCTGCCGTATGCAAAGGTAACCAAGGTATCCGCACCCAGCTCGCGTACGGCGGCTCTGGACTCGGTTCTCAGGCTCTCGAACTGGAGAACGGGAAGCCCCAGTTCCAGGGCGGTAGCCTTCACGGGGCTGGGAACGAGCTTGCTGGAACGCCCGACGCTCTTGTCGCAGGCCGTGAGCACGCCCACTACTTCAAAACGCTCATGCAGAGCGCGCAAGAGAGGCACTGCGATATCCGGTGTTCCTGCAAAAAGAATCCTGTTTCCCACAGCAGATTCTCCTATCATCTTCCCCTTTTGCGGTTTTTCTTCTCATAGGCACGCACGACCTTCTTGCGCTCTTCCTCGCTCAGGCGGTCTATGAAAAGCTTGCCGTCAAGGTGGTCGTACTCATGCTGGATTACCCTGGCAAGAAGACCTGAGGCCTTGAGCGTGAATTCCGTGCCGTTTGCATCCTGGGCCTTGATTATGACCTTGGAAGGGCGAACAACATCGTGATAGACGCCGGGGAGGCTCAGGCAGCCTTCCTCGTAGGGATTTTTCTCGACGGACATTCCGGTAATCTCGGGATTGACGAATTCACGCCTGGTCCCGTCGGGAAGAGAGACAATGAAGAACCTCTTGTCAACACCTACCTGAGGAGCGGCAAGTCCCACGCCCTCGGCGCTGTCCAGAGTCTCGAACATGGCCTCGAGAAGAATATGAAGCGAATCATCGAAATCAGTGACGGGAGTACACTTCTCGCGTAGTACTTCATCACCTAATGTAACTATATCAAGCATGATTAAAATATACTCAAAGCAGGTCCACAGGGTCAACGTCTATATCCATCGCAACATTGTGTGGAAGCTTGACTGACGATACCACTGAATTCAGGCCCGCAAGCATGTCCGAAGCCTTCTTTGACCTGAGCAGTATCTGGATCCTGTAGTTCTCGCGGATCTTCTCTACGGGACATTCGTTGGGACCGTAGATCTGGGTGTTTCTGCATACGTTGCGCAGACTGTGCGCAACATTATCGGCACACTCTCTGGCCGCCGATGCCTTGGGAGAGCGGAAAACTATGTTCACCATGCGTGAGAACGGAGGAAACGAGGTTTCCTTCCGGATGGCAAGTTCCTGGTCAAAGAAGGCCTCGACATCGCTTCTGGTGGCAAAATCGATGGCCGGATTGTCCTTCATGCGGGTCTGGATGATGACTTCGCCGTTGCTGTCCGCCCTGCCCGAGCGGCCGGAGACCTGAACCAGGAGATCGAAAGTCCTCTCCTCTGCCCTGAAGTCAGGAATCAGCAGTCCGCTGTCGGCCATCACTATGCCCACGAGACGCACATTGGGGAAGTTAAGGCCCTTCGCGACCATCTGAGTGCCCAGCAGGATGTTTATTTTTCCGGCCCTGAAATCATCCAGGGTCTTCTGAATTACGGTCCTGTCGCTGGAAACCGTATCGGTATCCAGACGCTCGACCCTGTATAGCGGGAACAGACGCCTCAGTTCCTGCTCAACCTGCTCGGTACCGAATCCCGAATACATGACATCCATCGATCCGCACTCGGGGCAAACCGTGACCGGCTTCCGGCTATATCCGCAATAGTGGCACTGCAGTATGTTGCGTCTCTTGTGGTAGGTCATCGCGACATCGCAATGGGGACATTTGAGCTCATAGCCGCAGCTTCTGCAGTGGAAATAGTAGCTGAAGCCCCTTCGGTTCAGAAACAGAATCACCTGCTTACCGTCGGCAAGGGTACGCATCATGCGCTCCTGCAGAAGGGAGCTGAAAAGCCCCTCTTCCTTCACCATATCCGCTATCTCGATCTTGGGCATTGAGCCGCCGCCCACACGGTTTCTGAGATCGATCCTGACCATCTTGGAGGGGTCCTTCATCAGGTGCCAGGCCTCCAGGCTCGGAGTGGCACTTCCCATCAGGAGTTTGCCCTTGCAGTCCGTAATGCGCTTTTGGGCCACCTGCCTTGCATGATAGCGGGGAGCATTGCCGCTCTTATAGGAGTTCTCGTGCTCCTCGTCTATGATGATCATCTTCAGGTTGGCAAACGGTGCGAAGACAGCACTTCTGGCTCCGATAACCAGACTGACCTCGGAGCGCTTTATCTTCCTCCACTGGGCGATTCTCTGGGAATCGGTAAGACCTGAATGAAGGATTGCGACATTGTTCCTGAACCTCTTCAGAACCTGAAGAGCAAGCTGATGCGTAAGCGTTATTTCCGGTACCAAGTAGATGACCTGGCCGCCCTGCTCAATGACTTTCTCGGCACAGCGAAGGAAAACCTCTGTCTTTCCGGATCCCGTTACTCCGAACAGATAGTACATGCGCTCGTCTGTTTCCATGACGGTACGCACTGCATTCTCCTGTTCTTCAGAAAGAACGACATCGGGCCTTTCGATAGCCTCTTCTGCATCTAGTCCGCCAAAACTTGTGTCCTTTCTTCCTCCTGGGATCATCGTATCCAGAATTTCACCGCGGCTTGAAAAATAGAATCTCTCCATCCAGAGGGCAAGGTCATAGTCCTTTTTGTCAAAGAGAGGCTCCTTGTCCACTACGCGTTGGATATTCTTTATCGCGAACTCCACTTCGGGCTTGTCGTCGGAAACGGAAATGACATAACCCTGCATCCTGCGGTTCTTGAAAGGAACGATGACACGCACCCCGGGCTTTACATCCATGGCCTCCGGATCGAATGAGTAAGTGAATTCGTCTTTGAGCGGAACAGGAACTGCTACCTGAGCGTATTTAACCATTGGATCCACCGGCAGGCGCAAGGCCGAGATATTTCGCTAGTTTCTTGAGATCCTCCCAGACCGGGCGTTTCAGGGAAAGATCGCGCAGCACCGCAGCGGGGTGATATGTGCACATCATCGGTATCCCGTCAAAGAAGAAGAAACGACCCCTCAGAGCTCCCATGGAACTATCGGCCTGACCTGTCATAAGAGTAGAGGCAGGGCGCCCCAGACAAAGGATGGACTGCGGACGGATGAGCTGAATCTGCTGTTTCAGATATGCAAAACAGGCACTCTTCTCGTCAGGGAACGGATCCCTGTTCTGAGGTGGCCTGCACTTGACCGTGTTGGTTATATAGACATTCGTATCCCTGGAAAGGGAAATCGCTGCGAGCCACCTGTCAAGATACTGGCCTGCCTTGCCGACAAACGGAAGCCCCTGAAGGTCCTCGTTTTCACCGGGGCCCTCTCCTATGACCATCACAACAGGACGGTCAGTGCATCCGATTCCGAATACCACATTGGTTCTGGTCTTGCAGAGTTGGCATCTTGTGCACCCCATTGCATCACTGCACAGGGCTTCATAGGACATATGGAACCTTTCGTCTTCAGGCTCCCGGTTGTTTCGGGTCTCAGGTTCCGGCTCTTCATCGGGAAGAATCTTCTCTGCAACGGAAGAGAAATCCCGCGAAGATTTATTTCCCGGACCGAAATCCTGTTTGAGGACAGAGAGAAAATCATCCATTAGAGCATCGGTTCTGCCGAGGGCAGAAGCCAGGGCTTCACGTTTTTCCTTCAGATCGTCAGTTCTTTCCATATTTGTCCTCAAACCACTGATACTCTTCAGAGTCATAGCTCACACGCCAGAGGTACAGCCCGTCAGAAGGGGCTGTTTTCCCGGCAAGAAGGCGGTCCTTGGCCTCAAGAGCCGAAGCGAACTCGGATACAGGAGCCCCCCTCTTTGCGAATTCAAGCATGGAGCCGACCAGAGAGCGGACCATGTGATACAGAAAAGCGTTTCCGCAGATGCGGTAGCACAGGACCTTTTCCCCATAGATGGACGTGACCCAGCTGAAGGAGGATTCATAGATATCGCGGACCTTGCTGGGGCAAATATCCCTGGCAGATGCGAATGTCGTGAAATCATGGGTTCCCACAAGAAGCGATGCATATCCGTTCAGGAGATCAAAATCAGGGAACTCCCTGAGCATTGTCACAAGGCCTTCGGTGAAACTGTCATGTCCTTCCCCGACCTTGCAGAAGTATCGGTATTCACGGGCCATGGCGCTGTAACGGGCATGGAAGGAAGGCTCGACATCCCAGCTCTTTCGGATGCGTACTGTTGTAGGCAAAAAAGCGTTGAGGCCCTGGCAGAAGGCACGCACAGGAATATCGCAGGTATCGAACTCGACATGGGCCACCTGACCGAAGGCATGTACACCGCTGTCGGTGCGCCCGCTTCCCACGACATCGATGTTGCGCTCTCCCAGAAGACGTTCGGATGCCGCGGCGATTGTGTCCTGCACCGAGAGTGCGTTGTTCTGACTCTGCCAGCCATTGAACGCACGCCCGTCATAGCTGACCTCCAATGCCACACGACGTCTCCCCTCGGGAGCAGAGAACTCGCTGGGTCTTTTCCAGTCGCTTCGAGCCATCAGGCCTCCTCGGTCTCCGAAGCGGATTCCAGGATTACCATTGCTATGGCCAGAGGCTCTTCATGAGTAATTGTCAGATGGATGACGCAGTGCGGGGCATTGTCCAGAGTCTTTCCGGAGAGCTGCACATAAGGCCTTCCGTCTTCTTCCTTCAGTGTAGAGATTTCATTGGGAACTACAGTTGCGCAGAATCCGGTCCCTCGGGCCTTGGCATAGGCTTCCTTGACGGCAAAGCGGGAGGCCAGAAACTGGGCGCGGATATCCTCATGGGCATTCTCCAGCGCAGCATACTCCGAAAGCTCCGAGGCGCTGAACATCTTTTCCAGGACCCTGCCCTGTAGCTTCTTCATTCTCTGGATGGAAACTGCATCAATCCCGGTTCCCAGAATCACTTGCCGGCTCCTGTCTTTTCCGAGAAATAGACTCTCACCTGCGAAGGCTTGGTGTAGATCGATATGGCTGATGTGTCCACATAGGAGGAAAGGTCTTCCATGTTGATCTGGACGGTCGCATAGGAAACACCGACACGGTCGACCATCGAGAAGTCCACCTTGAGCGTGATGTTGGAGACGTCCACCAGATAGATCTGGTCCTCAGTTCCCTGGATCACAAGATCGATGCTCTTGGGAACATTGCTTGTGGCAACATAGTTTTCCGGCATTACGACTTCAACGGGAAGAGAAACAGTCCTTGAACTCTGGATAGAGAAAACGAGGATGAAATAGACCAGGACGGCAAGAAGGAAGCTGATGACCTTGACCTGCCAGTTGTAGAAAAGCTTCTGGAAGAACTTACTGCGCATCGCTTCTGCCCTCCTCGGCACTTACCTGGACGTCGAGATAGTTGAACAGCGAGAGCAGCATGCTCTTGATCTCGTCATGTGAAAGGTCGTAGTAGAGGTTGCCGTTACAGGCAAGCGAAATGGCTCCGGTCTCCTCAGAAACGACGATGATGGCGGCATCGGATTCCTCTGCCATACCCAGAGCGGCACGGTGTCTGGTTCCGAAGCTTGCGCGGATGTCGGTCTGGCCCGAGAGCGGAAGATAACAGCCTGCTGCTATGATCTTTGAACCCTGGATTATCATGGCGCCGTCATGAAGCGGCGTATCGTGGTCGAATACCGTGACTATCAGGGCGCTGGAAATATCGGCATTCATCTTGGTTCCGCTGTCGATGATGTTCTTGAGCGCAAGTTTGCGCGGGAACACGATCAGAGCTCCGCGTTTGGACTGAACCAGACGCTGGCAGGCGTTCAGGATTGTCTCTATCTGATCCGAGGAGGTCTGGACTCCGCCTATTCTGAAGAGCCTGTTGCGTCTGAATCCGGGAGTGAAGGTCCTCTTGAGATCAGCCTGGTACAGAACGCATAGGAACACTGTAAAGGGCACGGCGCCGATTTTCAGGAGCTTTTCCAGAACCGATAATCCGGCAAGCCTGCAGATGAGATAGATTGCAATATAGATCAGGATCGACCTGATCATCTGGGTCGCCCTGTTCTGCGCAAGAGCGATGTAGATGTTGTAGAAGAAGACTGTCAGCAGTAGGATCTGAACGACCATGCGTACCCAGTCTATGGTGGTAACAGGCATTCTTACCTCCGAAACGGGACTGTTATGTGAATTATATATTATTCCGAATTACAAAGGAAGAGCAATGGAATTTTCAAAGCCTTGGTTTCTTGCCATATCCTGTCCGCACACCACGGTACAGCTGCCGTCACTTTCAAGGCGGGAAATCAGATTTCTTCCGACCTCCGTCAGGTCTTCGGATTTCATTTCCAGCAGAAGCTTGCGACGTCTCAGATAGAGGTTGGTACTGGCTCCGAGAAGAACCTTCCTGAACGCCTCCGAGCTCTTGGACTGAGGCGTTCGGGGTCTGAGTTCCCTTCCTATTATCGTCACCACGGCATACTCGATTTCAGTGGGTTCTATACTCTGCCCGAGAGCCTTCACGAAGGTCTTCAGGGTCAGCTCTACAGACGGATCCCGGTAGGAAGAAAACACGAAGAGATTCTCCATGTTATCCACATGGCTCTCCACCCCATAGGCCCCGTTCACACCGCGCACGGTCTCCCAGAGATAGCCTGAAGACAAGACCGATGCCAGCAATGTCGCGGCCACCAGAGACCTGTCTCCGTCTTTCGGAAACCGTACCGCCAGCGCATTGAAAGCCGGACCGGAAGGAAGGGCATAGCATTTGGGTCTGTTCAAGCCCGAAAGCGGTTCAGCCTTGTAGTTCCTGTAATAGTCAGAAATCCTTACAAACTTCCCGGCCCTGAATCTATCTGTAAATGTTGAAACAAGTTGATTTACACTATCATCCTTGACGTCACTGGTAATGTGAACCGTCATCGCTTTTCGGACAAAGACCTTTTCCCATAGCTTTGTAAGTGAGACTGACAAAGTTTCATAGGAGGTTTTTCCACTCTCGAGGGCCTTCTTGAGATCCACAAGATAGAACCAAAGAGCGGTTCCCATGTTCAGTTCGCTTTCCATCGCGGTAGCGGAGAAATAGCTTGAGGCGTTCATCACCGCATAGGAGCTTGCGCTGTAGGAATAACCGCTTTCGAACTCGGTAACCATGTCCGAAAGCGATGCCTTGAGTCTGGTCTCGTCACAGAGGTCGGGCTCGGTCAGAAGCTCCCCTATCAACTCCAGCGCAGGCTCGGTATCCGAGAGCAGCATCTTGGTCTTGAGCATTACGCAGCTGACCGGTCTGCCGTGCACGTCGCTTCCTGCAAACGGATACATGAAGAAGCTGCCTGTCAACGTCTTCATCATGGTGCTGATCTTAGTGAAGTCATGCTTCTTCGTACCGCTCATCTGGATGGCTCTGACAAGGAGAGGCAGAAACCTTTTCTCCTCCAATCCTAGACCCCTGGTATCGAATGCAACCGTCATGTAGACAATTCCGCGGGTAAAGGTTCTGAAATCATAAATACGTGAGCCGGATGGAAGGACAATCCTCTTCTGCGGATATCTTGCAATGGTTTTCGGAAGGTCCTTGATGGTGATTCTCTCTATTGTGGCAAGTGCCTCAGGAGAATCCGGGGTGCTTACGAATTTCTGAAAAGTCTTTTTTTCCTTAGCAGTAGATTTCACACCGGTGTGGGCCTTTTCCTGAAGTTCTGTCTGCAGTCTTTCTTCATATGAGCCGTCTGACTCTACCGTCAGCAGACAACGCCGCCTGTTGTCCAGAAGGTTCTTCTTCATCCAGTTCTCGAAGTACCGTCCTTCTGCTACGCGCTGTTTGAGGATCCTGAGCCTGTCCATGTTCATTGCAGCACCTTCAGGCTCCGATCCGCGCATCCAGCTTCTGGCAACACGCAGGCAGGTAGCCATTCCGAACGGGAGTCCGTCTCCGGGAATCTCCTTTACGGAGAATTCCATCCGCTTGATGGCAGCCTCTACCACATCTTCCGGAAGTCCTTCCTCAACATATTTTTCAATCTGCTCCAACAGAAACGCTTCAATCTGATTTTCGCTGCCTTTCTTTGCATGGCTGAAACCAGCGGTGAAAGTCAGAACAGGCCCATCGACATCGGTTCCGCTTATGGGATTGAGATCCTCTCCCAGATCCGACTCCATGATTGCCTTGTATAGCGGTGCTCCGGGATTGCCGAGAAGGATGCTCACAAGTATGGATGCTGTGAGCACTTCCATGGTGTCCGAGCCTTCCGTCGTAAGCCATGACAAAACCACACTTCTGGCGTCTGCAGCGGCACATTTTTCCACTACACGGATAGGTTCACTATTCTTTTGCAGATAATTTTCCGACTTAGGAATGATTTTTTCACCCCTTGGGCAATCCTTGAGGTATCTTTCTTCAAGCTTATCCAGATACTCCGAAGCATCCAGATCACCGAAGAGGAACAAGCGGCAATTGGACGGGCTGTACCATTTCTTATAGCGCTCGAGGTACATCTCGTAGGTCAGCTCAGGAATGTGAAGCGGCTCGCCCCCGGAATTGAACTCATACGGAGTTCCCCTGTAGAGTTCACGTACGAGGTTGGCCTGTACTATCGAATCTTCGGTGCTCGTTCCTCCGCACATCTCATTGAAGACAACCCCGTCGAACTTGCCGTCCAGGTTCCTTATGCCTTCCTGCATGAACGACTCCCTACGCAAAAGCGGAGCGAAGACGGCATCGGCATAGATATCGAAGAGGATATCGAAGTCCTTCTTGAGCGGGGAAGCAAACGGATACATGGTCTTGTCGCAGAATGTCATTGCATTGAGGAATGTATTCGGGCTTGAAAGAAGCACCTGCGAGAACGGATCCTTTACCGGATAACGTTTGGAACCGCAGAGAACTGTATGCTCGATTATGTGCGCACAGCCCGTATTATCCTCGGATGGGGTGTTGAACATGAAAGAGCAGCAGGCCTCTCCGGCCTTTGTCCAGATATGAAATACTTCCATGCCCGTTCGGTCATGGACATAGTAACGCGAAAAGCCGTTATACTCCTCCATGGGAGTTTCTCTGACAAGTTCAAACATATACTGCCTTTATCAATGTGTATGCTATGTCCGCAAGTTTCTTGAATGCATCTGCGACAGCCTGGTCCGCATTCTCCGAGAAGGCGTTTGACCGGATCACATCGCTCTGGTAGAGCAAAGTCTCGGTTTCAGCATCGAAGAAGGAAGCAAGGCCTTCCGCACTTGCGCAATAGACTCCGCTTCTTGATTCGATCTGCCCGGTGAGCCCCATTCTTATAACAAGAAGGCAGTCCTCGGTTCTGTCGCTGTGGTTGAATTCATAAAGTATATCCATTTCATCGTCCAACTCGGGATAGAACGATCCGGCATCCGCTCCATCGGCTGAAAGCTTGGCAGTGATGTAGTCGGAAACGGTATTCACCCCGGTGACATAGCCCAGCTCGTCATGCTCGATCACTGCTACGGCAATGCTGCCGAGAGCATAGACCTTGTCATAGGAGAACACAAGCTTCTTGCTCTCAAGAAGTTTTCTCAGACCGGAGAGTGCCTCTGAACCGGCCAGGGCCTCAAGATTCTCCAGCTCGTCGCCCAGATTCAGGCTGAATGTCACTGCCCCTGAACGCACAAGACTTCGGTTGATGGGATTGAATACAAGATGTCCCTCTGAATCGGTGACATAGACAAAGTGATCCTGATATGAAACATCCCTCGTATCCACCGCGGTGTATGTGGCAAGAACCTCGGCAGAGCTGACTGCCGATGAAACGAAAGTCCCCTTCCGCTGGAGGGCAATGGTGCATGTGCCCAGGTCAGGGCGTACGGAAGCAAAGGATAACGAGAGAGAATCAAGCAAATCTGTTACTACTTCCAGTAACTCATTGAACGAGTACTCCTTATCTATGTAGTCCAGATTGTATCCGAGCGCCATGGCCTTCAGGTAGTTTTCGGCAGCCTTTGTCTCCTGACCGGCCTTTACATACTCGTCCCCCTGAAGAACCAGACCTTCGATCTCATTTACTATCTGTGCTTTCTTCTTGTTCTCTTCACTTGTTATTCGTTCCAGAAGCTCTTTGTTGATTGCCGCCTGGACATAGAAGCTGTAGCTACCGTCCTGACCTATCATGAGGAATGTATCCGTAACGGTAAGATTGTAATCGGAAAGTGTTCCGAGCACGCTCAGTTCCCGATACTCCTCCTGTCCCAGTTCAAAACCTACAAGACCGGAGAGCTGGGAAATGACATCGGAGTATGCCAATAGTTCTGCCTGCCTGTGACTTGAGGCCGTACCTTCTCCGACTATTCCGGTATTGCCCTTTCCCACTCCGATATCCGTATCGTAGTACCACGACGGAAGACCGGTCATGTTCGACTTTACGATGGCACTGAACGTACTGCAGGAGCAAAGTGCCAGCAGGAGGATGAGGCAAAGGGAAGAAAGCAGAATGCGCCTGGCCATCAGAAGTCAACTCCAAGTCCGAGATACGGTGACAGAGTCCTGGTCCTATCAGGAATCCACAGCCAGGAGGCTCCGAGTTCCCAGAAAAAGGATCTGAGATTGTGTCTGTAGGAAAAACCAAAACTGCAGGCAAACGTTACCGAAGATGAGATGGAAACTCCCGCGGCGCCCCAACCGGACAGCTTTCCGTTTACGATCAATGTGTTCTGCGCATCCCATAGCCGGGCTATCGGGATATTGACTTTGGCACCGGCAAGAGCCAGGACTCCGACTCCGGAATCAGGGCCGTAGCAGGCACCTGCCATTACCAGAGGCGATAGAGGATAAATCGGAGTTGTCATACTCCACCATGCCAAAGAATGGCTCAGAGTGCCGATGGCACCGAAAGAATTCATAGCACCTCGCGGAGACAGACCATCGCCGCGTTTGTATGGAGATCTTGAAATCAGCTTGTCGAAGACCGCTACGTGACCATCATCCGTCTGATAAAACCTCTTGATGACAAGAGTGTTCGAGTTGCTGTCGGTAAAGAGCTGTCCGACCTTGTAATCGGATTCCACATCAAGTGAGGAGATGTTGTTGCCGTAAACATAGGTAATCGATGCACAGAATGCACCGACTATTAAAACACAGAGAAGAAGAGCTGAGACAATAAGCTTCTTCAGTTTGCCCACTGCTTTATTATCTCCACAATAAGTGCCGTGCTGTCGTTCATTGCATCCAGAGCCGCCCATTCGGTCAGACTATGGTAGTTATGTCCGCCGGTATAGAGGTTCGGGCAGGGAATTCCGGCCATCTCTGCGATTCTGGAACCGTCCGTACCGCCGCGGATTATCTGCTCTTTCAGAGGCTGCCCGAGAACTTCTCCTGCCCTGAAGATGGCATCCACTGCCTTCGGGTTCTTCTTAGCGGCTTCGCCCATGTTCAGGTAGCTGATCTTCTCGACAACGCTGACCTTGCCGCCTATGTACAGGGCCTCGATTGCCGTACCGAGCTTCTTAAGGACGTCGATGCGCCTGATGAGGTTGTCATAATCGAAATCACGCAGATACAGGGTCACATCGAAATCGGTGGCGTTTCCGCTTGCAGTCTGTGCACAGTAGTAGCCATAATAACCGTCCGTAGCCTCAGGACTCTCTGCCTGCGGAAGGGCATTGATGAAGGAAGCGGCCATCGTG
>JAFUXI010000007.1 GCA_017470995.1 Spirochaetales bacterium | reverse complement strand
ATCTCGGTGCTGGAGAGGCGTAAGGAAATCGGTATCCTGCGTTCGCTGGGGGCTTCCAAGCACAATATCAGTCAGGTGTTCAATGCCGAGACCTTCATAATCGGACTGCTTTCTGGTGCGTTGGGAATCCTGCTGACGCTGCTGTTCCAGATTCCGATCAACCGCATAATCGCGAATCTGGCGGAGCAGGACGGAATCAAGGCCTTCCTGCCTGCGGGTTCGGGCGTTGTTCTGGTGCTGCTGTGCATCCTGCTGACTTTCATCGGCGGTCTGATTCCTTCGCGCAAGGCCGCGCGTCAGGATCCGGTGCTGGCTCTCAGAAGCGAGTAGGGCGTTTTGCCGGTAGGAGAGGACTATGATATATAAAGAAGAAAGAATAGGGGACGCGACGCTCAGGTTCTATGTGCTCTCCAACTATTCGGAGATAGATATCAAAAGAAGAAGGGCAATGGTGCTCATCTGTCCGGGCGGAGGCTATCATTTCTGCTCCAACCGCGAGGCCGAGGCCGTTGCCATCCGTTTCAACAGCATGGGCTACAATGCCGCGGTCCTTTTCTATTCCACGGCTCCTTTTGATTCCTATGATGAGATTCCCGATTCCTGGGAAGGCGTCTGGCCCAAACCGCTTGAGGAGCTTGCAGCCTCGGTGGCCTACATCAGGACAAATGCGGATGAGCTGAATACTGATAAGGATAAGATTTCTGTTCTGGGATTCTCCGCAGGCGGGCATCTTGCAGCAAGCATAGGGGTGTTCTGGCCAAAATACGGGGAGAAGTGCAGGCCGAATGCCCTTGTTTTGTGCTACAGCGTCATCACTTCCGGGCCGCTTGCCCATGAAGGATCCATCAGGAATCTGATAGGGAACAGGTCTTCTCTCAGAGAGAAGGTGTCTTTGGAGAAGCAGGTGAGCGGTCTTACTCCGCCTTCTTTCATCTGGACCACCAGGACGGACCACTCGGTTCCGTATGAGAATTCCGTGTTGTTCAAACAGGCTCTGGACCGCTTCGGCGTGCGCAATGAGTTCGTTCTCTATGAGGGATCGGGCGGGCACGGCTACTCTCTGGGTACCGATGAGGTCTCCAGCTCAAAGCATCCGGGAGTTGTCTCCGAAGTACATGATTGGCCCGAAAGGACGGACAGCTTCCTGGTCTCCGTCTTCGGTTCAAAATTCTGAGAAACTGATATATTACTCTGGTTTTTACTTGAAGTACTGGGGGTAGACCTTCTGGTAGGAGGAGGTCTCCGTATCCATCTTCGAGATGTGCTTTCTCTCGAGTGCGAGCACCGCATCCCTGGAGCCTGTCTTGAGGGCATTGAGGATTTCTGTGTGCTGTTCTATGGCATTGGAGAAAATCTCGTCGAAGAGGTAGCTGACCATGCGCACCCGGTGGTAGTTGCCGCTGGTGGACAGCATGGAGTCGAAGACCAGCTGATGGTCGCAGGCCTCGAAGAGCAGACGGTGCATGCGGTTGTCCAGATCCAGGAATGCAGCTGTATCTCTGGCTGCGAACGCCAGATTCTGCTTGTTGAGGCTATCTTCCCACTGCATAATGAGTTGATTCGAAATTCCGCGTTCAAAGGCCTTCTCTACGGCACCGAGTTCAAGATAAAGACGGGTGAAACGCTCATCGCGAACCTTTGCCATATCGATAAGTGAAACCGACGTTCCGCTCTGAGGGCGGATGTCAACCAGCCCCTCTGTCTGGAGGCGCTTGAGCGCATCGCGGATGGGGGAAATGCTCACATTGTAGAGCGGCTTGAGGTTCGTGAAGCTCAGCTCCGTGCCCGGCTTGAGAGTCAGACTGAGTATCTTCTGTCTTAGATCGTTGTATACCATGTCGGTCAGCATAGCTGTATTATAGAGCAAAAGGTCGCAATAATCCACAAAAATATACTAATATTTCAGTTGCATTCCCGAGCATTTCATCTTACACTGTAACAGTGTGGTCCAGAACCACCGACATGCCCTTTGGGCATCAGGAGGATTTTACAATGTTCAAAACAGATGACGGACGCGTTTTTGACGTCTACAAGGATTCGGTACACGACGACCTCTGCATGGTTGCCGCCAAGGAGTGCGACTACTTCGTCGCCAGTCCCGCTCTCGGTTTCGAGGGTGAGGAGGTCACAAGCGGTGGCAAGAAGTGGACATTGGCTCCGCTGAACCACACCAATGCAGTCAAGATGCGCAAAGCCTATCCCTTCACGGCTCCCTCGAGAGTCCTCGACAGGGACAAGACAATGGGAGTAGGCGACAGACTCGGAATTGCAACAGACGGCCATCTCAGGGTTTTCAAAAAGTACTCCGAAATCACTCCGATTCTCTCACAGCAGTCAATCAGAGAGCTGAATCTCACCAACAGGACATTCGCAGATGTCATCGACAGCGCTTCCTTCGCAGTCTTCAGATGCGGCTTCACCACAGGCTGGGGCGCAGACGGAGACCACGTCAAGAAGGCTTCCGAAGTCCAGTATGCACTGGAGAGCGGCTGCACCATGATCACGCTTGACTGCAGCGAGCAGATCGACAACTCCATCGAGGGCATGACCGACGAGCAGGTCAACGCCAAGTACGTCCAGAACAAGGAGCTCGAGGCCAGATACCTCAACAAGAGCTTCGACATCGGAGAGGGAGTGACCATTTCCTTCGACGAGCAGATGTACAAGAGATCCGTTCTGATCTACAGCGCTGCAATCGAGCACTGCAAGGACATCTTCTTCAACGTCATCATGAAGAACGGAGTCCAGCAGGCCGACTTCGAGCTCTCGATCGACGAGACTATGACACCGACCGTCCCCGAACAGCACTTCTTCGTAGCCAACGAGCTGATCCTCGCAGGCGTAAAGGTATCGACAGTTGCCCCGAGATTCTGCGGCGAGTTCCAGAAGGGAATCGACTACATAGGCGATGTGGAGCAGTTCGCACGCGAAATGAAGATCCACGCCGTCATCTCAAGGCATTTCGGATACAAGATCTCCATCCACAGCGGATCTGACAAGTTCTCCATCTTCCCGTCCGCAGGCAAGGAGACAAAGGGCCGCTTCCACCTCAAGACCGCCGGTACCAGCTGGCTCGAGGCCATGAAGCTGGTTGCCATGAAGGATCCCTCGCTGTACAGGGAAGTCCACAAGTTCGCCCTCACCGCATTCAAGGCGGCAACGGCCTACTATCACGTGACCACAGACCTGAACAGGATTCCCAAGCTCGATACCCTTACGGATGCCCAGCTCCCGGATCTTTTCAAGCACAATGACGCAAGACAGCTGATCCACATCACCTACGGTCTGATCCTCAATGAGAAGAACAGTGACGGCAGCTACACATTCAAGGACAGGCTCTATGGTCTCTGGAGAGAGTACAGAGAGGATTACGCAGAGCTCCTGTTCAACCACATCGGACATCACGCCAAGGATATTCTCGGCAAGTAATCGAATAGAAAAACGGAGGTTTAGGTTTGAAGCTTAATCTTAAGAGCATCCAGAACGCTGAATCGAGGAAGGAATGGGCCTCAAAGGGCTACAAGCTCCCCGAGTACGACATCGTAAAGATGAGAGAGAACACCGAGAAGAATCCCAGATGGGTTCATTTCGGAGGCGGAAACATCTTCAAGATCTTCCCTGCAGCAAGGATGCAGGATCTTCTGAACAAGGGCCTTGCCGATACCGGTATCATCGTCGGCGAGGGATTCGACCCCGAGGTCGTCGAGAAGGGCTATGAGCCGTTTGACAACATGAACATCAACGTTACCCTCAAGAGCGACGGCACCGTTTCCAAGGAAGTCTGCGCTTCCGTTGCAAAGGCAATGGTCTGCAGCACGCAGAGACCCGAGGAGTGGAAGAAGTTTGTCGAGATTTTCACCAATCCTTCACTTCAGATGGTAAGCTTCACCATCACCGAGAAGGGCTATGCCACGGCTCCCGGATATGTCCAGGATGACATCAAGAGGGGACCCGAGGGATGCACCACCATCATCTGCATGGTCACGGCGCTTCTGAACGAGAGATTCAAGGCCGGCGCCACACCGATGGCAGTAGTCAGCATGGACAACTGCTCCCAGAACGGCCTCAAGCTGTTCACCGGAGTTTCCACGATCGCCAAGACCTGGTGCGAGATGGGAATGGTTTCCAAAGAGTTCGTCACCTGGCTCTGCGATGAGACTAAGGTCAGCTTCCCCTGGTCGATGATCGACAAGATCACTCCCAGACCCGATCCGATGGTCTCCCAGACAATCAACGACGACAACGTCGAGAACATGGATGTCGTGGTCACCGCCAAGAGATCCTTCATCGCTCCGTTCGTCAACTCCGAGGAGTGTGAGTATCTGGTAATCGAGGACAAGTTCCCCAACGGCAGACCTGCCCTGGACAAGGCCGGCGTGTACTTCACCGACAGCGACACCGTCACCAAGGTTGAGCGCATGAAGGTCTGCACCTGCCTGAACCCGCTGCACACTGCAATGAGCGTCATGGGCTGCATGCTGGGCTATACCCGTATCTGCGACGAGATGAAGGACGAGGACATCGTCAAGTACATCGAGAGACTGGGCTATGTAGAGGGCCTTCCGGTCGTAACCGACCCCGGCATCCTTTCGCCGAAGTCATTCATCGACGATGTCGTCTACAAGAGACTTCCCAACCCGTTCATGCCCGATACACCGCAGAGAATCGCCACCGATACCAGCCAGAAGCTGGCCATCCGCTTCGGCGAGACCGTCAAGGAGTATCAGAGAAAGGGTCTCTCTCTCTCCAACCTCAAGGTAATCCCCGTAGTCCTGGCTTCCTGGATCAGATATCTTCTGGCCGTGGATGACAACGGCAATGCCTTCGAGCTCAGCCCGGATCCGCTTGCAGAGTCCGCACACGCAGACATCGCAGGCCTCCAGTTCGGCAAGGCCCTCAAGGGCGGCGAGCTGGACAAGATCCTCTCCCGCGAGGACATCTGGGGTTACAACGTGCTGACATCCCCGCTCAGGGATGCCGTCATCAAGGCTTTCGAGAGCATGAACGCAGGTCCTGGAGCAGTCAGAAAGACCCTCCATTCCACAGTTGCATAAATTAAAAAAGGAGTTTTCAATGCTTAAACTTAGAGAGAACTGCAAATACGATCTGGTCTGTCCCACCAGCATGGGCGTCAGAATCACACCGGTCAACAGGCTTCCCGTCCACACCAGCCATCTTTTCGAGATGCAGGCAACAAGTGCCGAGAGCAACGTCCTGAACGTTTCCTCCTCACTCGGACTGAAGACCATGGTCCTTACCAGCTTCGTAAAGGAGAGCCCGATCGCCTCCTTCATCAAGAGCGAGCTCAGATTCCGCAACATCGACTATGTAGGACCTGAGGTAGAGCAGGGCGGTGCCTGGGGATACAGACATCAGTTCAATATCGCCGACAGCGGTTTCGGCAGCCGCGGACCCAGAGTCTGGAACGACCGTTCCGGTGAAGTCGGAAGAACACTCAAGGCTTCCGATTTCGATCTCAAGAAGATCTTCGAGGAAGACGGTGTGAGAATCCTCCACCTTTCTGGCCTGATCGCAGCTCTCAGCCACGAGACGACACAGTTCTGTCTGGACGTCGCAAGGGCCGCCAAGAAGAACGGCACCCTGATTTCCTTCGACCTGAACTTCCGCGCTTCCTTCTGGAAGGGCCGTGAAGCAGAGCTCTCTGCTGCATTCAGCGAGATCGCCTCTGTGGCAGACATCCTTGTCGGAAACGAGGAAGACTTCCAGCTCTGTCTGGGCATGAAGGGACCCGAGGCCGGCGGAAAGGATCTAGCCAACAAGATCGAGCAGTTCAAGGGAATGATCGGAGAGGTCAAGAAGGCATACCCGAACGCCCAGGTCTATGCAACGACCCTCAGAGAGGTCGTCAGCGCCAACGAGCACAACTGGGGCGCACTTGTCAGCGTCGGAAACAACTGGTACGAAGAGCTTCCGAGACCGATCCAGGTCATGGACAGAATCGGTGGCGGCGACGGATTCGTCGGCGGTCTTCTGTATGCAATCCTTGCAGGCAAGAGCGAGGAGCAGTGGATCCAGTTCGGTTGGGCAACAGGTGTCCTGGCAGCAACGGTTCTGACAGACTACGGCACACCTGCCGATGAAGATCAGATCATGTCGATCTACAAGGGCAACGCAAGAGTCAAGCGTTGATTGAAAAAGGAGTAAATAATGGCTAAGAAAGCAGATATCGGTTTGATCGGACTTGCCGTCATGGGCGAGAACCTTGTCATGAACATGGAGTCCAAGGGCTTCACGGTCGCAGTCTACAACAGAACAGTCTCCAAGGTAGATGATTTCGTCGCCGGCAGAGCCAAGGGCAAGAACATCATCGGTTGCCACAGCATCCAGGAGCT
>JAFUXI010000086.1 GCA_017470995.1 Spirochaetales bacterium | reverse complement strand
TTTGTGGCGCCTTCGCCGTCACCTGCAATCATCCTGCAGAGACTGACCGTGATGGTGTTCAATGCCTTCATGAAAGCTTCGAAATCAGGTCCTTCTTCGGTAATCGGACTATTGCCGGCCATTCCGTTGGCAAGAACCGTCACCATATCGTTGGTTGAGGTGTCGCCGTCGACACTTACCATGTTGAAGGTGTTGGCGATGTCACTGGATAGGGCTTTCTGAAGCATCGCGGGGCTGATTGCCGCATCGGTGGTGATGAAAACCAGCATGGTTGCCATATTGGGATGAATCATACCGCTGCCCTTTGCCATGCCGCCGATTCTGCATTCCTTGCCGCCGACAGAAAACTGTACGGCGACTTCCTTCCGCACCGTATCTGTGGTCATTATGCCCTCGGAAGCATTCAGGTTTCCGTCCTTCGAAAGCTCGGATACCAGAAGGGGGATTCCTTTTGCTATGGGCGTGATATCCAGCTTCTGCCCGATTACGCCGGTTGAGGCGACAACTACATCGGTAGGTTTGATGCCGAGAGCCTGGGCGGTGAGCTGGCACATCTGATCGGCTATCTCGATTCCGTCGGCATTGCATGTATTGGCGTTTCCGCTGTTGCAGATGATTGCCTGGGCATAGCCGTCGCTGATGTTGCTCTTTGTGACCTCGAGAGGAGCACCCTTTACAAGGTTGGTGGTGTAGACTGCGGCACATGATGCCGGAACCGCGGAGAAAACCAGGGCCAAATCCCTCTTTGTCCTTGATTTGCGGATTCCGCAATGTACTCCGCTTGCCTTGAAACCTTTTGCGGCACACACACCGCCGTCGATTATCTTGAATTCAGTAGTCACCATGTTCATTCTCCTATCACAAGGCCTTCGGTCTCATCTGTGCCCAGAACCAGATTCATGTTCTGGATGGCTGCACCGGACGCGCCCTTGCCGAGGTTGTCGAAACTTGAAACAAGAAGGATCCTATCCTCGTTTCCGAAGACGCTGATGGCCATGTCATCCCTTCCTGAGAAAAGGCCGGCGGAAACGAATCCTTCAGATTCAATGCCATCCATGTATTTCACAACAGTACCCTGATAGTACTGCTTATACAGATTTTTAATGTCATCAATGCTACAATGAGTCATTGTTCTCATGATCGGAACCGTTACCTGCATTCCGCTGTAGTAGGGTGCTACCACCGGGCAGAAGACGGGAGAGGTTGTCAGATTGCAGATTGCCTGCATCTCCGGAAGATGCTTGTGGACCTGCGAAAGTCCGTACAATCTCGGAGCATCCAGCAAAGAATCTCTGCAGTTGTCTTCATACTGAGCGATCATCTTTTTTCCACCGCCTGAATAGCCGGTCAGGGAAAAGCATGTCAGATTCACATTCTTGTCCAGGATTCCGCATTCCACAAGCGGCGCAATCAATGAGATGAATCCACTTGCATGGCAACCGGGATTTGCAATCCTCTTGGAAGAGGCGATCTCGTTCTTTCTGTTGCCGATTTCCGCAAATCCGTATGTCCAGCCTTCGGACGTCCTGTGCGCGGTCGATGTGTCTATGATGCAGGTGTTCTTGTTCTCCACCATAGCCACCGCTTCCTTTGCCGCCGCATCGGGAAGGCAGAGAAAAACGATATCGGCACTGTTGATGGCATCTTTTCTGGCAAAGCTGTCTTTCCTCAATTCCTCTGGAAGAGTGATCAGTTCTATGTCCTTGCGCAGGGACAACCTCTCGAAGATCCGAAGTCCGGTGGTTCCGGCACTGCCGTCGATGAATACCTTATTCATAGGACCTCCCTGAGATGTGCAATCTGCTTTTTTACGGATTCGATTGAGGTTCCGCCTTCGGAGGAGCGCTTCTGCACGCAGTTTCCGAGATCTATTGCCTGATAGACATCCTTATCGATGAGTGGACTGAACTTCTTGTAATCATCAATGGAAAGGTCTTCCAGGATGTGTCCGCTCTGGATGCAGTATGCAACAATTGTTCCCGATACCTTGTAGGCATCCCTGAAAGCCATGCCCTTCAGGACAAGATAGTCTGCAAGGTCAGTGGCATTCATGAAGCCTTTCTTTGCACTCTCGGCCATGTTGCCGGCGTTGACCTTCATGCTCCTGATCATTGGAGCGAATACCTGAAGGCAGATCTTTACGGTATCGCAGGCATCGAAGACGCTTTCCTTATCCTCCTGCATGTCCTTATTGTATGCAAGCGGAAGACCCTTGAGAGTGGTCAGCAGTGCCATGAGGTCTCCGTACACACGACCGGTCTTGCCCCTGCAGAGCTCAGCCATGTCCGGGTTTTTCTTCTGGGGCATGATGGATGAGCCTGTAGTGAAATCATCCGAGAGCTCGATGAAGCTGAATTCCTGGCTTGACCACAGGATCAGCTCCTCGCTGAGGCGGCTCAGATGGGTCATGATCAGAGAAAGGGCGCTCAGGAGCTCGACGCAGAAATCCCTGTCGGAGACTCCGTCAAGGCTGTTGAGGCAAACTGAATCGAAACCGAGTTTCCGGGCTTCGAAGAGCCTGTCGGTATCGAACGTCGTACCGGCCAGGGCGCAGCAGCCGATGGGGCTGACATTGATTCTCCTGCGACAGTCCGCAATCCTCTGCACATCCCTTTCGAGCATCATTGCATAGGCAAGGATGTGGTGGGAGAAAAGCACCGGCTGAGCATGCTGCAGATGGGTGTAGCCTGGCATGATGACATCAAGATTACTTTCTGCTTTCCCGATCAGGGCACCGATGAGATCCTTCAGCAAAGTCGTAAGATCATCGGAATAATCTCTGAGATAGAGCCTCAGATCCAGGGCGACCTGGTCGTTGCGGCTTCTGGCAGTATGGAGTTTTTTGCCTGTCTCTCCGATTCTCTGCGTCAGAATCTGCTCCACGAACATGTGGATGTCCTCGGCTTTCTGATCGATTGCCAAAGCGCCTGATTCGATGTCCTGAAGAATACCATTTAGCGCATTTATTATGCTATTAGCTTCATCACAGGTTATTATTCCCTGTTTGGCAAGCATGGCAGCATGGGCAATGCTGCCGGTTATGTCCTGCCTGAAGAGTCTCTGATCGAAACCAATTGAGGAGTTGAAGCTATCTGCAAGGATATCGGTTTCTCCCGAAGTCCTTCCTGCCCACATCTTTGCCATAGTTTACGTCTCCTCAGAGCTGGCCCTTGTCCCTCAAGGCCTGAACCAGTGTCGGAAGACCCCAGAGATTGATGAAGCCTTCTGACTGCTTCTGGTCATAGTCGCTTTCGCCGAAGGTGACCAGGTTCTCGGAATAGAGGGAATAGGGTGAAGTCATTCCGGCAGGGATGATGTTGCCCTTGTAGAGCTTGAGCTTCACATCGCCGGTGACATACTTGTTGGACTCGTTTGCAAAGGCAGTCAGGGCTTCCTGAAGAGGTGAGTACCATTTGCCGTTGTAGATGAGATCGGCATAGTCGACTGCAAGCTTCTGCTTCAGATGCAGGGTATCCTTGTCCACGGTGATCATCTCAAGCTGCTCATGGGCCTTGTAGAGGATTGTTCCTCCAGGAGTCTCGTAGACACCCCTGTCCTTCATTCCGATGAGCCTGTTCTCGACTATATCGATGATTCCGATACCGTTTTCTCCGCCGATCTTGTTCAGCTTCTCGATAATCTTTGAAGCCTTCATCTTCTCTCCGTCGATTGCAACGGGAGCACCGGCTTCGAAGCTGATGGTGACATAGGTGGGTTTGTCCGGTGCCATTGCAGGGGAGACTCCCATCTCCAGGAAACCCGGCTTGTCCAGATTCGGCTCGTTGGCCGGATCCTCGAGGTCCAGTCCTTCGTGGCTCAGGTGCCAGAGGTTCTTGTCCTTGGAGTAGTTGGTTTCCCTTGAGATCTTGAGGGGAACCTTGTGGGCTTCAGCATAATCGATTTCCTCTTCCCTGGACTTGATGGACCATTCCCTCCACGGGGCGATGATCTTCATTCCCGGTGCGAAGCGCTTGATTGCAAGCTCGAATCTCACCTGGTCGTTGCCCTTTCCGGTGCAGCCGTGCGCGATTGCATCGGCTCCCTCAGCCAGAGCGATTTCCGCCAGTTTCTTTCCGATCACCGGCCTTGCGAAAGCCGTTCCGAGAAGGTATGTCTCATACTTTGCGTCCATCTTGAGGGCGGGGATGATGATGTCATCGACCATCTCGTCCACGAGGTCTGCGACAATGAGCTTGGAGGCACCGGTCTTGATTGCCTTTGCCTCGAGACCCTCCAGTTCGTCGGCCTGACCGACGTTGCCGGCTACTGCGATGATTTCCGGATTGTTGTAGTTCTCCTTGAGCCAGGGGATGATGATGGAGGTATCAAGACCTCCCGAGTATGCCAGAACGACTTTCTTTATTTCTTTCTTTTCCATTTTAATTTCTCCTTTGATGATTTCGGTAAGAATTAGTCCGTCGGGAGGTTGCTTTGAAGCAAGGCGACATACCTTTCTGGTAGGCGCCGAAGCAAAAAGCGATAATCCCGAATGGAATTATTCTTACAATGTTGCTGCCATTACTGCCTTGATGGTATGCATGCGGTTTTCTGCTTCATCGAAAACGACTGACTGCGGGCTGTTGAAGACCTCGTCCGTTACCTCCATGCAGTCGAGGCCGAACTTGTCGTAGATGTCCTTTCCGATTGTGGTATTCAGATCATGGAAGGAGGGCAGACAGTGCATGAAGATGCATCCGGGTCCTGCGTTTTCCATGATGTCGCTGGTGACGCGGTAGGGGAGCAGATCTTTGATTCTCTGCTCCCACACCTCACTCGGTTCACCCATCGAGACCCACACGTCCGTGTAGATCACATCGGCATCTTTTGTTGCCTTTATGGGGTCAGCTTCGAACTGAAGGACTGCGCCGGTCTGCTTCGCGATCTTCTGGCACTCGTCGATCAGAGCCTGGGACGGAATGTACTCTTTCGGAGCGCATGCGGTGAATTTCATGCCCATCTTTGCACAGCCGACCATCAGGGAATTGCCCATGTTGTATCTGGCGTCTCCCATGTAGACCAGCTTCTTGTCAGAAAGCGTTCCGAAGTGCTCCTTGATTGTCAGAAGGTCCGCCAGAATCTGCGTGGGGTGGAACTCGTTGGTAAGGCCGTTCCATACGGGAACACCGGCGTACTTGGCAAGTGTTTCAACCAATTCCTGTCCGTAGCCTCTGTACTCGATTCCGTCGAACATCCTTCCGAGAACCTTTGCGGTATCTTCGATGCTTTCCTTCTTGCCCATCTGGGAGCCGGAGGGATCGAGATAGACTGCGTTCATTCCCAAGTCAGAAGCGGCAACCTCGAAGGCGCAACGGGTACGTGTGCTGGTTTTCTCAAAGAGAAGGGCTACGTTCTTGCCCTCATGCATTCTGTGTGCAATGCCCGCTTTCTTCTCTGCCTTTAGCTGTGCAGACAGATCGAGCAGGTACTGGATATCCTCTGTAGTGAAGTCCAGAAGCTTCAAAAAGCTCTTTCCCTTGAACTTGCTGCATAGGCTGTTCTTGTCCATAAAAATCCCTCCAATGATAGGATATGCATAAAATATTCCTTTGAAAGGATTGAGTCAATATAAAAATATAAGGAATATGCATAAAACTGCATAAAAGTGCATAAAAATGTATTAACAATCCTCGAAGGTCACAACATGATGGTTTTTTGCCCTGATATGGGATAAAATAGAGCTATGTTTGACAAAAATAAAATCAAGGTTATCACGCTGGATTTCGACGGTACGATCCTTCAGAGTGACAAGACCTGGCTCAGCCCCAGGAACTATCATGCCCTGAAGGAATGCCAGAAGAAGGGAATATATTGTGTTCCGTGCACAGGAAGAAGCGCCGATATGTTTCCGCCCCAGTTCGAGGACGGATCTTTCCGATACTGGTTCACCTGTTTCGGCTCGAGGATAATCGATACCCTTACCGGTGAGATCATCCATAAGCATTCATTCACCCCCGAGCAGAGCGCAGAGGTCTGCCGTCTCTTCGAAGGCAAGGGCATCTACTGTGAAGTTGCCGCAGAGGGTAAGCTTCTGTTCGAGAAAGAGGTCATGGACAACCTGTACAAGTATCCGGTTCCGCCGCACCACGTCTGGTATATGTATGCCTCAAAGCGCCCGGTGACCGTCTACGGCAAGCTTTCTGATTACTTCCTTTCGCAGAACATCGGCGCCGAGAAGTTCAATCTCTACGGTATTCCCGAAGAGGACTTCGAGCCCATGCTCGAGGAGTGCAAAAAGTTCGATTTCGCAGGCATCTCCCTCTCTGATCCGAAGGGAATACAGATATCCGACGATCCCAAGCTGAGGGTCCCGTCCATGGAGATTCTACTGGACAGGCTCGGATGTACATGGGAGAACGTCATGAGCATCGGTGACGGTATGGCCCTGGACAGCCTGATGATCCGCAAGGCAGCCTTCGGCGTAACGCTGGAGAATGCCTCGGACGAGCTCAAGGGCATAGCCGACTATGTAACCGACCGCTATGACCGTGACGGCTTTGCCAAGGTAGTGGAGAAGTTCATACTCTGACAAACAACCCGAAAATCAGTCTCCGCTTTGCCAGACCAGTACAGGTTTTCTTTTGTTCTGAACACAGTCCCTGAGGTAAAGATTTATCAGTTTCTGATAAGGAATACCTGTTTCCGAGGCGCTTTCTTTGAAATACTCAATCGTGTCGTTATCAAGATTCATAGTGACTTGGCTTTTCAGCCTCTTCGCATATGGGTTTTTAACACCATTGGTAAAATCGTAGTTGTCTCTCATTTTGATCCCCGTTGTATATATTGTTTCTGTTCAAGTGAATTGGCTTTTCTGGCAGAAATAATCCTAATCACTTCCTCGTCTTGACCGCGATAACAATGACAGACTATGAGAAGTCGAAGTACACTGCTTCTTCCAAGAAGGAGAAATCTATCTTCTTTCTCTGAATTCTCAGGGTCAAAAATCAAGAGAGCTTCTTCATCATAGAAAACCGTCTTCGCTTCGAGCGTGTAACGTTTTTTGTGTAAACGACACAGTTCATAAATAGTTTCCCGGTACCCGGCCTGGAAATACAATCGAAAAATGATGTAGTGCCAGATTCCAGCATGATAACTGCCGTTCCCATGTCTGTTCAATATTCC
>JAFUXI010000085.1 GCA_017470995.1 Spirochaetales bacterium | reverse complement strand
TAGGCATGGGTGGAATTTGCGTTTCCCGGGTTGTCGAGTTCCGTATTCATGAATGCCGCCATCACTTCACGGTCCGGCGGAGTATGTGCGCTGTAATCCAGATAGACCATAGACTTAGTTCTGATTATTCCCACCCGATTTTCACATCCCGAAGCTCGCTTTGAGAATAGTCGGTTAATGGTATCATAATTGCAGGCATTTCTTAAAGATTTCCAGACCGGGAGACAAGTCTTTTCTATTGCATCTATTCCAAGCATTACTTACATTCTTTTTTGAAGAAAATGATGCCAAAATGATGCCAAAACACAAAAATGCCGACATCTAAGTGTCGGCATTGTAAGGGTTTGGCTTTTATATGCAATCATTCCCACTCAATCGTAGCAATCGGCTTCGGTGAGATATCATAGAGCACGCGGTTCACGCCCTTGACCTCGTGGATGATGCGGTCCGTGATGTGCTGTAGAAGCTCGAACGGGATATTCTCGACCGTAGCGGTCATTGCATCGGTCGTGTTGACGGCACGGATGACAACCGGCCAATCCCAGCTGCGCTTTCCGTCGATGACACCGGTGGACTTGTAGTCGGGTACGATGGTGAAGTACTGCCATACCTTGCCGGCAAGGCCGTTCTTTGCAAACTCCTCGCGCAGGATAGCATCTGATTCCCGGACTGCCTCGAGGCGGTCACGTGTGATGGCGCCTGTGCATCTGACACCGAGACCGGGACCGGGGAAGGGCTGGCGGTAGACCATGTTGTCAGGAAGACCCAGTGCTTTTCCTACCACGCGCACCTCATCCTTGAACAGAAGCTTGACGGGCTCGACAAGCTGGAATTTCAGATCCTCCGGAAGACCTCCGACATTGTGGTGAGCCTTGACGCCTGCGCTCTCAATGATGTCCGGATAGATGGTTCCCTGTGCTAAAAATTCTATGTTCTCAAGCTTTCGGGCCTCTTCTTCGAATACTCTGATGAATTCTGCACCGATGATCTTTCTCTTCTGTTCGGGGTCGGAGACACCTGCCAGTTTATCCAAAAAACGGTCAACGGCATCGACATAGATGAGGTTGGCGTTCATCTGGTTTCTGAAGACCTCTATGACCTGCTCGGGCTCGCCTTTTCTGAGAAGGCCGTGATTGACGTGGACGCATACAAGCTGCTTTCCGACTGCCTTGATGAGCAGGGCAGCGACAACGGAGGAATCGACTCCTCCGGAGAGGGCAAGAAGGACTTTCTTGGTTCCGATCTGCTTTCTGAGTTCGGCTACCTGTTCTTCGATGAATGCGTTTGCAAGTTTCTCTGTTGTGATGCGCTCCATGGACTGTGGGCGGACGTTTGCGGACATAGGCTCCTCCTTTGGTCTGATGGAAAGAGTATAGCAGAAGAAGAGGGTATTCGGAAAGAATGAATAGGAGTCGGATATGTGATAGTATGTGCTCGCGGAGGGAACCATGAACGCCGAATTCCACATCAACGGTAAGATTATTGAAACACAGAGACTCGTCCTCAGGCCATTCGGGAAAACTGATCTGGAGGATTTCTACGAATATGCTTCCGTGGAGGGTACCGGCGAGATGGCAGGATGGCATCACCATGAGAACCGGGAAAAGTCTTCACAGATTCTCGACCTCTTCATCACGGAAGACAAGACCTTTGCAGTCTGTCTCAAGGAAAGCGGCAAGGTAATCGGATCGCTTGGTGTTGAAAAGTACGGCATGGAGGAAAAGCTTACCGAGTTCGACGGCTACAGGGGCCGGGAGATAGGCTATGTTCTGAGTCAGGATTACTGGGGAAGAGGGCTGATGCCTGAGGCAGTAAGCGCCGTTGTCGATTATCTGTTCAATGAGTGCGATATGGATTTTCTTACCTGCGGCTATTATGACTTCAACAGCCGTTCGAAGAGGGTGCAGGAGAAATGCGGTTTCGTGCCGTACCGCAAGCTGATCATGGATACCCGGATGGGAACCAAGGAGCCCGGTGTTCTGAACATACTCATCAATCCCAAGAAGAACATCAGGTTCAATTTCTCACATCCGGAGACCCTGATTTACGGACAAACGGTATAAAAAAGGACTGCCGAAGCAGTCCCGAATAAACAAGAATCAAATCTCAGTTGAACAGATAGGCTACGCCGCATTCGATGAGAAATGCAAATCCTGCTTTCGTCACCTTTTTCAGGTCGTATGAAGGGTATTCATATGTGTATGAAGGATAGGTGTAGAATCCGACTCCCGGCCTTACGAAAGCAGTAAGATGATCCGCGTCAAACGATAATGCGCAGGTGCCGAGAAGCGAGAAACTGAAGTATTCGTCTCCCATACTGAAACCCATCTGGGCACCCGGTTTGAGATAAACGGGAGTGCTTCCGATCTTGAATTCCGCGACCTTATACTGTGCACCGAGCGAAATGTCGAAAAAGCCCGTATATCCCAGTCTGAAATATCCATCGAGATTCTTGATGATCTCCATATCGGCAGATGCATGGAAACCATTGCCTGCTTCAATTCCTACTGAATTGAACTTGAATGCGAATGCAGATGATACTGCGACGATAGCTATGAGAACAAAGACGATTGCTTTTTTCATTTCTCCCTCCGTTTTCCTACAGAACAAATACTAACATGCTGTTTGAATGTAAACAAGATTAAGAATCTGCATTTGAACAACAGTGCTTATCTATAATATGATTTCTGATGAAAGGAATCGGTATATAGGATGGATCTGTTTGACGTATTGACGCTGATTGGAGGACTGAGCCTCTTTCTGTTCGGAATGAACATTATGGGGCAGGCTCTGGAAAGAAGGGCCGGAAACAGCCTCAAGTATATTCTCGGAAAGCTGACGGACAACAAGTTCATAGGCTTTCTGACCGGCCTTGTGGTTACTGCGGTAATCCAGAGCTCTTCCGCCACCACGGTCATGGTTGTCGGTTTCGTGAACTCGGGCCTGATGACGCTGCAGCAGTCGCTGAGCCTGATAATGGGTGCAAACGTCGGAACAACCATCACTGCATGGATCCTGAGCCTTACGGGAATCTCCGGCGGGAGTTTCTTCCTCAAGCTTCTCAAGCCGTCCTCGTTCACACCGGTGCTTGCATTGATAGGAGTCATCTTTCTTCTCAGGGGGAAAAACAGCAAGTCAAAGGATACAGGAACCATCCTCCTTGGTTTTGCGACCTTGATGTTCGGCCTGATCACCATGTCCGAAGCGGTGTCGACGCTGGACCAGGTACCGGCTTTCCACAGCCTGTTTTTGAAATTCGAGAATCCGATACTGGGCCTTCTGGTCGGAGTTCTTGTTGCGGCAATCATCCAGTCCAGTTCTGCCTCCGTAGGTATCCTCCAGTCGTTCTCGCTTGCAGGGCTTGTGTCCTTCTCGACTGCCATTCCCATGCTGATGGGAATGAATATCGGAGCCAGCGTTCCGATTCTGATTTCCTCGATCGGAACCAACAAGAACGCCAAGAGATCTGCTCTCTATTATCTTATCTTCAACCTTATCGGTGCTGTCCTGGGTCTTGCCATCTTCCTGATAGGCGGAAGCCTGATCGATTCCGAAATCCTGCACAGTGCAACCAATCCGTTCGGGATTGCCCTGGTCCATACCGCATACAAGCTTCTGTGCGTATTGTTGATCGCACCGTTCAACAAGCTGATCGAGCGCCTCATCTGCAAGATGGTTCCTGATTCCTCGGCTCCGGACAAGAAAGTCGAACTTGATGAAAGACTTCTCAAGGCCCCGGCTCTGGCTCTTGAAAGATGCCGTGTGCTGATGGATGACATGGCCAAGAGTGCAATGGACTCCATCACGCTGAGTCTGAACTCCTACAAGAACTGCACGGAAGAGGTCATGAAGACCGTCCAGGAGAAGGAGGATCTGACGGACCACTATGAGGATGTCATGGGAACCTACCTGGTACAGCTCAGCGGAATGAAGATCGGTGACGAGGAGAGCATGACCGCAGCCGAGTATCTGAAGCTCATCAGTGATTTCGAAAGAATAGCCGATCACAGCGTGGACGTAGTGAAATCCTCGCTGGAGCTCAAGGAAAAGGGTATTGTGTTCTCCGATGATGCAGACAGTGAAATCGGCATAATGATAAAAGCAATCAATCACATCACCTTGCTTGCCTACAATGCCTTCGTCAACAAGGATATGGATTCAGCCTTCAAGGTAGAGCCCCTGGAGCAGGTAGTGGACTACCTCAGGGAGGAGATCCGCACACGCCATATCAGCCGCCTGCAGAAAGGCCTGTGCAGCATCGAGGCAGGCTTTGTGCTCAATGACCTTCTGGCAAGCATGGAGTGTGTCAGCGACCACTGCTCCAACATTGCAGGCTGTGTCATGGATGCGGCCCTGCATAACCTGAACCTGCACGAGACACTCAACGAATACAAACATCACAGCGAGAGGTTCAACACGACCTACGATTCATTCATGAAACAGTACGGGCTGCCTGCTTTCAGCCAGAACTGACGGGAGACGGAAATGGGCAAGGTTTATGACGTCATCATAATCGGGGCCGGGGCTGTCGGATGCGCCATTGCCAGAGAGCTTTCGCGCTACAACATCAGCACACTGGTTCTTGAGAAGGAATGCGACGTAGCCTACGGTACAAGCGGGCGAATGTCCGGTGTCGTCCACGCAGGCTTCAACAACAAGACCGGCTCTCTGATGGCAAAACTCTGCGTCGAGGGCAACAGGCTCTTCGAGGGAGTCTGCAGTGAGTTGGGTATTCCCTACAAAAAAACAGGCAAGGTGCTGGTAGCCTTCGACGAGGCCGACATGAAGGTCCTTGAAGGCATAATCGAGCGTGGAAAGGCAAACGGCTGCGAAGGACTTCGGCTCATCGGACAGGACGAAATCCGTGCAATCGCACCCGGCATATGTGGCATAGGGGGAATGCTGTCTCCCAACACCGCCATCTTCGACCCCTTTGAGTTCTGCATCGCCCACGCCGAAAACGCCATGGACAACGGGGTGGATTTCTCCTTAGAGAGCGAGGTCACTGCAATAAGCAGACGGAACGATACCTTTTACGTCACCACACCCAAGGGAGTATTCTCCTCAAGGTTCATAGTCAATTCCGCTGGCTTGTACTGTGACAGAATCTCCGCAATGCTGGGTGTGGACAACTACCGCATCTACCCCTGCCGCGGCCAGTACTACATCCTGGACAAAGTCGCTTCCGACCTTCTGGACATCCCTGCTTATCCGGTACCAAGACCTGGAATCGGAGGTCTGGGAATCCATCTGACACCGACTGTCGACGGCAACATAATCATAGGACCAAGTGCCGAGTACCTTGAAGATCCGGATGACTATTCGACAACCCCGGATGTAATGGATAAGCTGTTTTCTGAGGCAAAAGCCCTGCTTCCGGCCATCGAAAGGAAACACATCATCGGAAATTACTGCGGCATAAGACCAAAGCAGGCACCTCCGGGAGAAGGCGGATTCAGGGATTTCGTCATCAAGGAAGAGGAAGCCTGTCCGGGTCTGATCAATCTCATCGGCATAGAGTCGCCGGGCTTCACGGCGGCGGTTCCCATTTCCTTCATGGTCTCCGACATGCTGAGAAAGCATATCGATCTGAGCCCCAAGACGGACTTCAAGGCCGAGCGCAAGGCTCCGGTGAGATTCCGCGAGCTTTCACGGGAAGAACAGGAGAAACTGATCAAAACGGATCCTGAGTACGGCGAGATCATCTGCCGCTGTCAGAATGTCACGCGGCGCGAGATCCGAGATGCCATAGAGAACAGGTTCGGAGCAAGAAGCATATCGGCCATCAAATACCGTGCGTGGGCAACCACCGGAAGGTGCAACGGCGGGTACTGCCTTGCCAAGATCGTGGACATGCTGATCCATGATTATCACATGAAACCCGAGGAGATAACCTACAGGGGAAAGGGCAGCGAGCTGTTCAGCGGGGAGGTGAAGTGATGAGAAGCTGTGATGTTCTTGTCATAGGCGGCGGCCCCGGCGGTCTTGCCGCAGCGTGTTCCGCAAAAAAGGCGGGAGCCTCTTCCGTGATTGTCCTCGAAAGGGACAACCGCGCGGGGGGAATCCTCAACCAGTGTATCCATGACGGATTCGGACTTATCCGCTACAACTGCGAGCTTACCGGCCCGGAGTATGCTGCCAGGGCAATCAGGGAGGCAACCGATGCGGGAGCCGAGATTTTGCTTTCAAGGCATGTTTCTGAAATCAGCAAGACCGATTCGGGCTACTGCGTTTCCGTCTACACCAAGGACGGAATCGAGGAGTACCGGACCAGAACCATTGTCCTTGCTACAGGCTGCAGGGAGAGAACCCGCGGAAACATCTCGATTCCGGGAAGCAGGCCTGCAGGCGTCTTTACGGCAGGAGTTGCACAGAATCTGGTGAATGTCCGCAATGTGATGATCGGAAAGCGCGTGGTCATTCTCGGCTCCGGGGACATAGGCCTGATCATGGCCAGAAGACTCACGCTCGAGGGCGCCAAGGTTCTGGCAATCGCGGAGATAATGAGCGCCCCGACCGGCCTTGCCCGCAATGTAAGCCAGTGCGTGCAGGAATTCGGAATCCCGCTTTATGTGAAGACGACTGTTTCCAAAATCATAGGAAAGAGAAAGCTTGAGGCCGTTGAACTTTCGGACCTTGATCAGAACGGCAAGGTGATACCTGGAACAGCAAGACGCATAGACTGCGATGCCCTGGTTCTGTCCGTAGGACTGATTCCCGAAAATGAAGTTGCACAGACTGCGGGCGTGAAGCTTTTTGCCAACAATGCGGTCGATACTGACAGATACCTTCAGACAAGTGTTCCCGGAGTCTTCTCCTGCGGCAACAGCCGCCATGTGATGGACCTTGCGGACTATGTGTCCGAGCAGGGTGAGATGGCAGGCCGCAATGCAGTGCACCTGATCAGGGGAGAGGAGATGGAAACCTGGGACGAGGAGAAATCCAACTGCATGAAGAAAGGCTTTCCCGAGGAAGGGACCGTCACATGTACTGTCTGTCCAAACGGCTGTCAGGTGAAATGGGATGAGAAGACAGGGACCTTCTCGGGCAACAGGTGCAAGCGCGGTGCAAGATTCGCCGAGCAGGAGCATAACTCTCCCACGAGGTCCGTCACCACTACCGTGAAGACAGCCTCGGGATCGCTGATTCCGGTAAGGACGGCCGGAAGGATCAGCAAGGCCCACGTTTTCGATGTTGTGGAGCAACTTAGAAAAACAAAACTCGATTCAGGTGTTATCATTGGAGATGAGGTTCTCAGAACCGAAATCGACGGTGAGGACATCAGAGTGGTTGCAACACAGACCAGCCTCTGAAAAGGAGACTAAATGCTTTTTATCGGAATAGACCTCGGTACATCGGCAGTAAAGCTTCTGCTTTCGGATTCAAAGGGAAACATTCTCAATACCGTTTCCAGGGAATATCCGCTAATGTTTCCCAAGCCGGGGTGGTCTGAACAGGACCCGTACCTCTGGTGGGATGCCTGCAGAGATGGGATTAGTGAGCTTCTGAAAGGTTTCGATGCCTCAGATGTCGCGGGCATCGGCTCCGGCGGACAGATGCACGGCCTTGTGGCACTGGACAAAGATGACAAGGTGATCAGGCCTGCCATCCTCTGGAATGACGGAAGGACTTCAGCCGAGGTAGACTATCTCAACGATGTCATAGGCAGGAAACGCCTTTCCGAGCTTACTGCCAACATCGCCTTTGCAGGCTTCACCGCACCCAAGATCCTCTGGATGAAGAAGAACGAGATTGAGAACTTCAGGCGCATTTCGAAGATAATGCTGCCCAAGGACTACATCAACTACATTCTCACCGGAGTTCATTGCTGCGATTATTCCGATGCCAGCGGAATGCTTCTACTTGATGTGAAGGACAGGTGCTGGTCCGAGGAAATGCTGGAAATCTGCGGTATAAGAAAGGACCAGATGCCCGCTCTGTATGAGAGCTATGAGGTCGTCGGTACGCTCAAAGGCGATGTCGCCCGGGAACTCGGTCTTCCGCAGAGCGTGAAGGTAGTAGCCGGAGCAGGAGACAACGCAGCAGCCGCAGTGGGAACCGGAACCGTAGGAGAGGGAAGGTGTAACATCTCCCTCGGAACCTCAGGTACGGTTTTCATTTCTTCGGATAACTTCAGCGTGGATCCCAACAATGCCCTGCATGCCTTTGCCCACGCAGATGGGGGCTTCCATCTGATGGGCTGCATGCTCAGCGCAGCCTCCTGCAACAAGTGGTTCTGCG
Source organism: Spirochaetales bacterium (assembly GCA_017470995.1). Classification (GTDB taxonomy): domain Bacteria; phylum Spirochaetota; class Spirochaetia; order Sphaerochaetales; family Sphaerochaetaceae; genus UBA9732. The sequence goes on along the minus strand of JAFUXI010000085.1, from coordinate 37,654 downwards.
AGGACATCCTGGGCAGGAACGACTACTCGGAACTGCAGCAGGATATCAGAGAGGAGAATCTGGGCAGGAACCATGTATTCTTTTTGCCGTACCTCATGGGCGAGCGCAGTCCGATCAACGACACCGATGCACGCGGAACCTTTGTAGGTATGACGATGGATACAAACCGCAGCGATATGGTCCAGGCCGTACTGGAAGGCGTGGCATTCGCCATCCGCGATTCATTCGAAGTCGCAAGGAGCCTCGGAATTCCAATCAACAGATCCAAGATCTGCGGAGGCGGTTTCAAGAGCCCTCTTTGGAAGAAGATCTTTGCAAACGTCCTGGGCATTCCTCTGGATCTGGACAAGACGGAGCAGGGCCCTGGATATGGTGCGATTATTCTCGCAATGGTGGGATGCGGGGTGTACAATGATGTTAGGAGCGCTGCCGATGAACTTGTATCGGTGTGCTCCACGGTTCAGCCTGAGGAATCTCTTGTTGAACTCTACAACGAACGTTATTCCAAGTTCAGACAGATTTATCCTGCAATGAAGAATCTGTTCGCCGAACTAGCATGAAAAAGGAGAAGATATGAGCTCAAACATCCCGAATGTAAAACTCGGAATCATCGCGGTCTCACGTGACTGCTTCCCGATTTCGCTTTCAATTGCCAGAAGAGCCGCCGTGGTCAAGGCTTTCGGAAAAGGCCTCTACGAGTGTCCTGTTACAGTTGAGAATGAAAACGATGCCTTAAAAGCCCTTGAGGATGTCAAAAAACACAATTGCAATGCCCTGGTGGTCTTCCTCGGCAACTTCGGTCCGGAAACTCCCGAGACCCTGATTGCCCAGAAGTTCGATGGCCCCGTGATGTACACAAGCGCAGCAGAAGGTGACGGAGATCTGATCAACGGCCGCGGCGATGCATACTGCGGAATGCTCAACTGCTCCTACAATCTGGGCATGAGACACATCAGCGCCTACATACCCGATTATCCCTGCGCCACCGCAGAAGAGGCAGCACTTCAAATAAAGGAATTTATACCTATCGCACGCGCAGTCCTGGGCGTGAAGAACCTCAAGATAATCACCTTCGGTCCCAGACCTCAGGACTTCTTTGCCTGCAACGCACCGATCAAGGGTCTCTATGAACTCGGCGTCGAGATCGAGGAGAATTCCGAGCTGGATCTTCTGGTCAGCTACAAGGAGCACGAAGGTGATCCGAGGATCAAGGATGTCTGTGCAGACATGGCAGCCGAGCTGGGAGTGGGCGGAAACAACTATCCGGAGCTTCTGCCTCGCATGGCTCAGTTCGAGCTTACGCTTCTTGATTGGGCCGAGGGCCACAAGGGCGCACGCAAGTATGTCGCATTTGCCGACAAGTGCTGGCCTGCATTCCCGCAGCAGTTCGGTTTCGAGCCCTGCTTCGTGAACAGCCGTCTTGCGTCCAGGGGAATCCCCGTAAGCTGCGAGGTCGATATCTACGGTGCCCTGAGCGAGTACATCGGAAGCTGTGTCACCGCAGATGCAGTCACGCTTCTGGACATCAACAACTCCGTACCCGCCTCATTGTATGAGAAGGAAATCAAGGGTAAGTTCAACTACAAGCTCACCGATACATTCATGGGTTTCCACTGCGGAAACACTCCTTCCTGCAAGATGTGCGCAGACCGTGCGGTCAAGTACCAGCTCATCCAGCACAGGCTTCTGGAGCCGGAAGGCAGCGAGCCTGACTTCACACGCGGAACCCTGGAAGGTGATATCGCAGCATCCGACATCACGTTCTACCGCCTGCAGTGCGACAGCGAGGGAGTCGTCAGATCCTACATCGCACAGGGCGAGGTCCTTCCCGTAAGAACCGGCAGCTTCGGCGGAATCGGAATCTTTGCAATTCCCGAGATGGGCCGCTTCTACCGCTATGCCCTGATCCAGAACCGTTTCCCGCACCATGGCGCGGTTGCCTTCAGCCACTGCGGCAAGGCCCTGTTCGAGGTGTTCAAGTATCTGGGAGTCAGGAACATCGACTACAACAGACCCGCAGGAGTCCTCTATCCTTCAGAGAATCCGTTCTGACAGGCGTTCTTCACACAATCCACACACAATGTAGAAATTTGTGGAAATTTTAGAAATCATTACTTTATGAGTTCCTTCGTCGTAAATTGAGTCATCGACAAACGACGGAGGAACTTTTTTATGCAGCAGGCAAAACTCTTATTCCAGCGCTATGAGAAGAAATACCTTCTCACCGAAGCGCAGTACAGGCAGGTTATAGAGGCAATCCGTGAGAAGATGGTTCCGGATGCCCATGCCAGATACTCCATCAAGAACATCTACTTCGATACTGAGGATTATGATCTGATCAGGACCTCGGTTGACGGAGCCGACTACAAGGAAAAACTCCGCCTGCGTGCATACGGGACCTGGGACAGGAACAAAAACGACAGAGTCTTTCTGGAAATCAAGAAGAAATACGACGGAATCGTCTATAAGCGAAGAATCGGGATGTCGTTCCTGGATGCCATGTTCTACGTCTTCTCCGGAGAGAGACCCGAAGGACTGACTGACCTGGAGACCTCGGAGTTCGACTTCTTCCTCAAACGTCATCACATAGTCAACAGGACCTTTTTGACGTACGACAGGGAAGCCTACGCCGCCGCCGACGGAGGCGAGCTTAGGATCACCTTCGATACCAACATCAGATACCAGACCTCCGGCTTCTCCTTCGATGAGAAGCAGGCTTCCGAACAGGTCCCGGTAATGGGAGTCCTGATGGAGATAAAGAATCCCATGTCGATGCCTCTGTGGGTTGCACAGATGCTCAGCAAATATCAGATCAGACCATACTCGTTCTCCAAGTACGGGGCGGTCTACAGAAACAACATCCTGAAGGAGGAAAAGAGATGTTCAGTTCAATTATCGGCACAAGTCTGACTATCAGCAGTTTTCTCATCTGTTCAGCGGTTTCGGTCATCCTGGGCCTGCTGACAGCCGCAGTGTTCTCCTTCCGCAACAGGAGCACATCGAGTTTTGCACTTACGCTGATACTGCTTCCGATTGCAGTACAGCTCGTCATAATGCTGGTCAACGGCAACATCGGAACAGGTGTTGCCATCGCAGGAGCCTTCGGTCTTGTCAGATTCCGCTCTGCAGCAGGAAAGGGGCGTGATATCGCAGCCATCTTCATTGCAATGGCCCTCGGTCTTGCAACCGGAATGGGTTATGTCGTGGCCGCATGCGTGTTCCTGGCAATCGTCGCAGCCGTGGTCTTTGCAGTTACACTGCTTGGTTTTTCCAACGAGAACAACGGCCGCAAGCTCAAGATCCAGATTCCCGAGGATATGGATTATGACGGACTCTTCGATGATCTGTTGAAGAAGTACACCAGAAACTACAAGCTCACGGATGTGAAGACCGTGAACCTGGGTACCCTTTATGAACTCAGATATGACATCGACCTTGCAACGGATATGGTTCCCAAGGCTTTTCTTGATGAAATCAGGGCCAGGAACGGGAACCTCAGCGTAAGCTGCTGCAGAATCGCAGAAAAAGATCAGATTTGAAAACAAACGGAGGAAACAACATGAAGACAAAGAAATTCACAATCATAATCAGCCTGCTTCTGGCTGTAATGTTCACACTTAATGCAACCGGGTCCACCGAGGTCGGTTCCTCAGTCTCCGGCAGTACTTCCACAACGAATGCGGTATCAACGGGTACTGCAATCTATACATCGGATGACCTGTTCTCCAACAGGGACCTGAAGCAGAGCGCGGATCTTACCGATGCGCAGTACATTACCGTGGAGAGCGGCAAGGATGTCACCATTTCAAGCGCCGGTGTTTATGTCATCAGCGGAAGCGCCAAGGAGACAACCGTCATCGTTGATGCTGCAGACGAGGACAAGGTCCAGCTGGTTCTGGACGGACTGACGATCACCAATACAGATTTCCCGTGCATCTACGTCAAGAGTGCGGACAAGGTGTTCATTACGACCACCGATTCGACGAACACCCTCAAGGTGACCGGTTCCTTCACAAGCGACGGAGATACCAATACCGATGCCGTCATCTTCTCCAAGGACGATTTGGTCCTCAACGGGGAGGGAAGCCTGGTCATCAGCTCCACCGACAACGGAATCACATCCAAGGATGATCTGAAGATCACCGGAGGAACAATCAGCATCAACTGCACTTCTGATGCGCTTGAGGCCAACGACTCGATCAGAATCGCCGACGGAAACATCACCATCGTGAGCAAGAAGGACGGTCTGCATGCCGAATATGATGAAGACAACAGCGTAGGCTACATCTACATCGGAGGCGGAAGCCTGAACATCACGGCTTCAGACGATGCCATCCATGCCACAACTGTGGTCCAGATCGATGGAGGTGAGATAAAACTTACGGCAAGAGAGGGTATCGAGGGCACTTATGTCCAGATCAACGGCGGAACCATCAACATCAGCGCAACGGATGACGGAATCAACGCCGGCAAGAAGAGCACAGCCTATGCGGTGACAATCGAGATCAACGGGGGATACATCACGATCAAGATGAGCTCCGGCGATACCGATGCAGTCGATTCCAACGGCAACCTCTACGTCAACGGAGGAACGATCGACATCACTGCTCAGTCATCCTTCGACTATGACGGAACTGCCAAGTACACCGGAGGCACAATCATCGTCAACGGCCAGACTGTCAACGCCATCATCAGTCAGATGATGGGCGGTCCCGGCGGAGGCGCAATGGGCGGCCGCGGAGGCTTCGGCGGAAGATTCTAGACAGAAGATAGCGATAACAGGTGAGTAAGATGCTCAGTCTTCATCAACAGGATGCTGGCTGAGCATCTTTTTCTTTACGACCATAGCCACTATGAAGTGGCAGAGTCCTGTGATTCCCCAGGAAATGGGGTACGAGATGTAGACCATATTCAGAGTCGGGTAGGCACGCGCTACAGTGGCTATCCAGACGATTCTCAGCACACAGGAGCCCATCAGGGAGACTACGGTTGACATGATCGACCTGTTTAGGCCCCTGACTATGCCCGAACCCGTGTCCATTGATGCCAGGGTGAAGTAGGCTGTAAGGGTGTGCAGCAGTCTGATAGAGCAGGCTTCTATGGCTGCCGGTGAGTCAAGATAGATCCTTGCCAGCGGGAAGCGCAAAAAAAGAATCGAAAGCGACATTATCTCGGCAATCATGAAGCTTGCCAGATAGCAATCCCTGATTACCTTGCCCATGCGGTTGAACTTCCTTGCCCCGTAGTGCTGGCTCGTGAAGGTGACGGCTGCCTGGCACACCGAGTTTGTTGCAACATAGGCAAAGCTCTCGATGCTCTGTCCTGCGGCATTGCCGTCGATGATATCGGATCCGCCCGGGAACTGCCTGTTGTTGATTCCTATGATGCTGCTCTGGATTATCATGTTCGACAGGGAGAACAGCACTCCCTGGATGACTGCAGGAAAACCGTTGTACAGTATTCCCTTAAGCGAATACTTCTCGATTCTGAGCTTTCTGAACTCCAGACGGCACCAGCCCTGATCCTTATGGAGCACCAGAGCAAGCGCAACCATGGATGCGAGGTTTGATATAGTGGTCGCCAGCGCAACTCCGTCGACGGACATCTTGAAAACAACTACGAACAGCAGGTTCAGAAGTACATTCAGAAGACCCGTGATGGTCAGAATCACAAGCGGGGTCCTGGTATCTCCCTTTGCCCTGAAAATGGAGATGAGGAAGTTTGTAACCGCAATGAATGGTACGCCGATGAAATAGATTTTGGTGTACAGATGTGCCAGCTCAAGGATATGTCCCTGATCGCCCAGCATGATGAGTATAGGTCTGCTTACGGATAGTCCCAGAGCCAAGGCGGCAATGCCGGAAATCATGCCTATCACAAGGGAGGTGTGGACGGACTGGGATGTCTTTTCCCGGTTCCGCTCTCCGATTGCACGTGCGACCATGACGCTTGCGCCGACCGCAAAGCCCATAAAGAGATTCAGGATGCAGTTGACCATTGCCGCGGTGGTGCCTATTGCACCGATTGCGCCGTCGACGGAGGACATTCCCACGATGACCATGTCGGCTGCGTTGTAGAGGTTCTGAATCAGGTTGGTAATCATCAGCGGCAGGACAAAAGAGAATATCTTCCCCAGCAACGGGCCGTGGAGAAGGTCCGTGTCCCTTGCTAATACCGCTTTAGATGTGCTCATGTTTTGTATTGTATAGACTTATTTTTTTTTAGCACAGTAATTTTGACGAACAAGGCTTGTACAATAAAGACAGTTCAGGAAGATTATCTGAGGGTTTTTCTGAATATTACATCCCTCTCGGCCTTGGGAACGACCCTGCCGATGAGCTTGCAGTAGGGTTTGTCCATCGCCCTTACGAAGGCCTGTGCCTCCGCTTCGGGCATGAACAGAAGAAGTCCACCCGAGGTCTGCGGATCGAAGGCTATGTCTATCAGATCCTGTGCGATGCCTTCCTCGAAAAACACCTTGTCGAACAGGTAGTCCTCGTTGGTGTATCTTCCTTCCGGAATGAAGCCGAATGTGGCAAGTTCGCGAGCTCCCTCGATGATGGGAAGCGAGTTGATGTCGAATTCGATGGTGACGCCTGAGGCTGCTGCACATTCCTGAGAGTGGCCGGCAAGCGAGAAACCCGTGACATCGGTGGCCGCATGGACCGTATATCTGCGCGCAGTATCCCTGGCAAGCCTGTTGAGGCGCGTCATGGAATCCACGGCAGCATCAATGCTGTTCTGCGTAGCCTCTCCTCCCTTGGCTGCGGTATTCACAATGCCTACGCCTAGAGCCTTTGTAAGGACTACGGCATCACCGCATCTGGCGCCTGAATTGGACCAGACTTCATCTTTTTTCATATAACCTGTAACACACAGGCCATACTTCGGTGTCGGGTCAGCGATTGTGTGACCGCCTGCGATGACTGCTCCGGCTTCCTTTACCTTGGCAATTCCGCCGCGAAGGATCTTGTCCATCACATCAAGTTCCAGACAGGACGGGAAGCACAGAAGATTCATTGCCACGGCTGGTTCTCCGCCCATGGCGTAGACATCCGACAGGGCATTTGCCGCAGCCACCTCGCCGAAGATGAAGGGATCGTCCACCATGGGAGGGAAGAAGTCCACGGTCTGGACAGATACGATGTCATCGGTCACCTGATAGACCAGGGCGTCGTCTGCGCTTTCGAAGCCCTCGAGCAGCTTGTCGCTTTTCATAAGGGGCAGATTGTCTATGACTCTGTGGAGCTTTTCCGGCGGCAGCTTGGCCGCACAGCCGGAGGTCTTCACCATGCTTGTCAGTTTCACGTCAGTTTTCATAGATCTTGATGAACTTGCCGTCCTTCTGCTCGTAGACGGCTTCGAGATTCTCATTGATATAGTCCTTCAGAAACGGACCGCTGAAAAACGCACAGGTTCCGCAGGAGGAGGACAGATTGCGGGGAACCGGACGCAATGTGCATCCGGCTCCTACAGTTTTTCTGAACAACATGGCACCGTAATGGTTGGCGAAGGTCGCCACCATCACTTTGTTGCCTTGATCTTCCATTCTCCGTCAAGCTCCTCGGCAACGACATTATACTTCATTGCCTTGAGAAAGCGCGAGACATTCTCCAGAGGTGCTCTCTGGTCAACCAGAACATCAATGCTCTCCGGTTTATCTGCAATAGCTCTTTTTGTCCTGATGACAGGCTCCGGGCAGCTCAGGCCTCTGCAATCAAGTTCCATATCAGTCCTCCATTTTCCTTGCGAATGTCTTCACGCATGCTATTGCAAGCAGAATCACTATGCATGCTATGACGGCGACCTTTCCGTTGGTGCTGATTCCGCCGACCTTGTAGACTCCGTCGACTACGCTGTCGGCTCCGCCGGCAAGACCGAAGTTGTGGGAGATCGCAGCACCGGTGAGAAGTCCGAGCACCGTGATTGCGCTGTCGCTGTTTCCTTCACCTGCCAGAATCAGCTGTCTGAGCGGGCATCCTCCGAGCATCGTGCATCCGAGGCCGCAGACGAACATTCCGAGGAAGTTCCAGATGTGTGCGCTGTGTGCGACGGGCTGGCTTGCAAAGCCGAGCTTGAAGTTGCCTGTTGCCAGATTCATGATCAGCGCGAAGATGAAGAGTGCGATGAAGCCTGTGATGAGGGTAGCGTCCTTGAGCAGGTAGATGTCACGGAAGCCTCCGGCCATGCACATTCTCGTTCTCTGAGCCAGAACTCCTACGACCAGACCTGCGCAGAGTGAGATAATTACCGGTGCATGCATCGAGCCCGGGCCGCTCTCGGAGAAGGCGAACAGGGCAGGGGCGATGAGGACCAGAAGCAGAAGAAGCACGTTAACTGCAGAGATGGCAGTGCCCTCTAGCGGAGCCTGTCTGTGCGATCTTCCGAGAGAGAATCCCTTTGCCAGGAAGAACGATCCGCACCCGATTCCTGCGGCGAAGCCCAGCATACCGATAAGGGCATTCAGATCTCCGGCAGAGAGTCTGAGGACCATTCTGAACGGGCAGCCGAGGAATGCCAGACATCCGATCATGACCATCACACCGATGCAGAAACGCAGCATGGGGGATGAGCCGCCTCTGGCATTGAACTCCTTGGTGGCCAGGCTGATGATGAACGAGCCCAGGATCAGGCCGATGATTTCAGGTCTGACATACCTTACGGGGGCCGCTGTATGAAGCTTGATGCCTCCGGCGATATCCCTGATGAAACAGGCGATACAGAAACCCATGTTCTTCGGATTTCCCAGAAGAACAAGAACGATGGCGATGATGCCGATGAGGCCGCCTGCGATTGCGAGGTTCCTCTTTTCCTTGGATATTGTCATTATCCCTTCCTTTCAGATTTCTTGCAGTGTGAGCAACATATCTGTATTCAACGCTGATTTTATCATTGAGTTTTTAAAAATACAATGGAAGGTATGCTATAATGTCCACATGAGACGCATTTACCTGGACAACGCTGCAACCAGTTTCCCCAAGGCCCCGGGGATAGGGAATGTGATGAAGGCATTCCTGGAGAAGGACTGCACCAACATAAACAGGACCAGCGGCCCGGGTGAGTATCCAGTCTTCGACAAGCTGTTCGGTCTGAGAAAAGATATCGGCGAAATGCTCGGATTCACAACTCCCGAGAGCGTCTGCTTCAGCAGCGGAGTGACCGAGTCCCTGAACATGATCATCAGCGGTCTTTTCTCAAATGATGACCATGTGCTTGTCTCTTCCTGCGAGCACAACAGCGTGATGCGACCTCTTGTGCAGAGAGGCATTCCTTTTTCCAGAATCCCCTGCGACGAGTATGGATATCTGGTTCTTGATGGGGCTGAGAAACTGATCAGACCGAACACCAAGGCCATGATCATATGTGCGGCCGGCAATGTAAGCGGTGCCATCCAGGATATCGAAAAGATAGCTCAGTTTGCTTATGATAACAAACTTTTAATGTTCTTCGATGCAGCTCAGGCCATTCCTTATGTTGAATTTGAAATGAAAAGGAACCATATCGCCGGCGTTGTCTTCTCCGGGCACAAGGGCCTATTGGGCCCTGAAGGCACGGGTGGCATAGCCCTCAGAAAGGATATTGCCCTGAGCATTCCTCCGCTTATCAGCGGCGGGACCGGCAGCCAGAGCGACAGCGAGGATGTTCCCGTGACACTGCCCGACAGGCTCGAGGCGGGGACTCAGAACCTTCCAGGGCTTCTGGCTCTGGCAGAGAGTGTCCGCTATGTACGTAGGAATCTCCGTTCACTTCTAGAGAACGAAAGGCGTATGACTGAGCTTCTCTATGAAGGACTTTCTTCCATAAAAGGACTGCAAGTAGTCGGTGCCCCTTTGGACAGACCCAGGACCTCGGTGATCTCGGTGGTATCGGAACGTATGGATATTGCCCGGATTTCGGCGCTTCTGAGCGAGCGTTACGGGATTGAGACAAGGGTGGGGATGCATTGCTCGCCTTCAAGCCACAGGAGTCTGGGAACCTTCCCGGGCGGGACGTTGCGGTTCTCTCCCGGTCCGTTTACCATGAAGGATGAGATTTTCCTGACAATCGATGCCCTTGGGGAAATCCTCTCCCATTAGAGCTGTGCCCAGTGGTGTCGGGCTATTGAGGTAGGAATCTGTTTTCCCAGAGGCGGTGGAGGAATTCCTGCCACGGGAGGATAAGGATGCCCTCATCTGTTTTGCGTGGCATGTTTTCACGGCAAACAAGGATTCTTTGCTTGAAGATTTTTTCCTCGCCGATTTTCCTCAATCCCTCCAGATTACGTGATGTCGGGTTTCTTGTGGCCTTGACTTCTATTGCGATGTCGTCTCCGATAACAAAATCAACTTCAGTTCCGTTTTCGGTTCTCCAGTAGCATAGAGTTTCTTTTCTTCTGTTGTAGTCATGCCAGGCCTTCAGTTCCATTGCAATGAAGTTTTCGAAAAGGCGTCCGTAATCGCTCTGAGTGTCAGAAGGGACTTCTATTTCGGACAGACTTCTGGTAACGCCGACATCAAACAGATAGAATTTTGTGATGCTTACGCTTTTTCTTTTCACAGACTTTTTCCATGGCTGGAGTTGGAATCCAAGAAGAGTGTCCTCAAGCACCTGATACCAGTTGGCTATTGACTGTCTGGACATACCGATGTCATTTGCAATGTTCGAGTAATTCAGCTGCTCGCCGCTTTGCAATGCAGCTATCTTCAGGAAGTTTCCGAATCCGGGGAGATTTCTTGTTACCCCTTCGGTTGCGATTTCATCCTGAAGATATGTTGATATATAATCATCAAGGAAGGCTTCCGGATCATCATCGTCCCATGCAGGCGGAAGCATTCCTCTCAGAAAGATTTCCTCGAGGCTCTTTTCTCCATGGGTTTTCAGCTCTTCATATACAAATGGAAGAAGGGTGGTTTTGGATGCTCTTCCTCCTAGAAGATTAATTCCTTCCTTTTTGAGTTTACGTGCACTAGAGCCAGTAATCAGAAACCGGATTTTCTTTTCTTCTATGATTGCATGCACTACATCCAGAAGAGCAGGCACCTTCTGAATTTCATCAATTACAAGAATGTCTGTTTCAGGATTGATATCGAGCGCAGCTATCTGGTCATTCAGAATCTGGGGATCGGCTTCCAGCTGTCTTCTGGTTCTTGAGTTCAACAGATCCCATTTGGCCCTGACCGATTGGGTGAGTTCGTTTTTGATATATGATGTCTTTCCTGTTTGCCTGGGGCCAAGCAGAAGGACCGATTTCCGGTTAAGACGTTCTTTGATATCCAGTTTTCTGGTTATGTAATCCATGAAGCACTCCCATTGGAAAAATAACAGAATGTCCAGAAAAACGCAAATACAATTTGCGAATTTTGGCTAAAAATGCAAATAGAATTAGCGAATTCAGGACTATTTGGGGTGAAAAGCTTCGATTCTCGCTCTATTCTTTTTCCGCATGTTCCGTAGCAGGAGTGGTCCTTCTGTTCTGATTCATCCGGTTTTGCTTTTGACGTGCTTCTGATGTATGATTGAGGCATGCCGTTCTATGTAGAAAGAAAAACAATCAGGAAGATTCCCGGAACAGTCATTAAAGTGGTTCCGATTCCACATCCTGAGTTGATTCAGGGTTTCGGTACGCGCAGTCAGGTGGGGGAGATCTGCCGCAATGCCGGGTATAAGTCGGTTTTTCTGGTGACGGATGAGACTCTTTTCGGTCTCGGCCTGCATCAGAAAGCAGTTTCTTCACTGGAAAGCCAGGGCATAAAATGCACGGTGTTCCATTCCATCAATTCCGAGCCTACGGTCGAGATCGTAAAGAACGGAAGACGTGCGGCCATCGACTGCGGCGCGGACTGCATCGTCGCCATAGGCGGAGGATCTGTCCTTGACAGCTCCAAGATCATAGCCGCAAGTGCAAAACACCCGCATCTGCCCCTGCGCCAGTTTCTGCTGAAGTTTGCAATGGCCCCGGACGGGACCTTGCCCATGATAAACATCCCGAGCACAGCGGGAACCGGTGCCGAATGTACGGTCGGAGCTGTTGTAAAGAATAATCGCGGTGTAAAGAAATCGACTGTCGTCGTAGGCCTTACCATAAGTCATGTGATACTGAACAGCGAACTGATCGTGAACGCACCTCAGGGTGTGACGGTCTGGTGTGCCATCGATGCCCTGAGTCACGGACTGGAGGGACTTCTGGCAGATATCAATTCCTCGGAGGAGGATGTTTTCAAGAGCCGTGAATGCGTGCGACTGATTTTGGAAAACCTCCCGATCCTTCTTGATGACCCGAAGAATGTAGAAGCAAGGCAGGCCACATTGCTTGCAGCCCATTACGGAGGCAATGCAATCAATACCCAGCTTGCAGGCTATGTGCATGCATTTGCCCATTCTCTGGGCGCCCTGTACCACATTCCTCACGGCAAGGCAATCGCATGGTGTCTGCTGCCGATTATGAAGGCTCAGGAGAACCAGAGGTACGCTCAGCTTGCTGCCGTCTTCTCCCATTGCCATCCGGATACTGGGCTTGACCAGGTCAGTGCTGCAGACGGATTCCTTCTTGAGGTTCAGTCTCTTCTAGACAGGTGCGGCCTCGAAAAAGGTTGCAGCCTGCTGAAGGTCGAGGACTATGAAAGGCTCAAGAAGATGATAAACGCCGACTCTATCAACTATTCTCCGTCAAGGACGCTCACGGACAATGAAATCCTGATGCTGCTTGACCAGATAAGAAGGGGGTTCTGAAATGAGTTATACGCAGGACATGATTCACGATATCGTTCTTGAACAGAGGCGATACTTCAGGACGGGGGAGACTCTTGATGTCAGATGGAGAATCGAGCAGCTCAAAAAGCTGAAGAGTGCAGTCATTGCAAATCAGAGCATGCTTCAGGAGGCCCTGGCCAAGGATCTGGGCAGAAGCCACGTGGAAGCCTATCTCTGTGATATAGGTCCGGTCATCGTCGAGGTCAACGAGATTCTCAAGGGCCTTAGGAAATGGGCCAGACCCGAGCATCATTTCAGCGGTCTGATGTGTTTCCCGAGCACCAGGACCACGGTCTACAAGATGCCCTACGGGGTTTCTCTGATAATCAGCCCGTTCAACTTTCCGGTTCTCCTGACCCTGGGAGTCCTTGCAGCAAGCCTCTGCGGAGGAAACACTGCGGTGATCAAGACGAGTTCCAAGTCTGCAGCCAGCACGCGTGCCCTGAAGAAGATGATTTCCGAGACCTTCTCTGAGGAATATGTGACGGTAATCGACGGCGGTCATGACATAGCCGACATGTGCCTTGCAGAAAGGTTCGACAAGATCTTCTACACGGGATCTCCTGCGGTTGCCAGGCATGTTCTTGAGATGGCATCCCGCAATCTGACTTCGGTAGCGCTCGAGCTGGGTGGCGAGACCGGAAACTGGGCGGTTGTAAGAAAAGACGCCGACCTCAGGGATGCTGCCCGCAAGATTGCATTCTTCAAGCTCTGCAATGCAGGTCAGATCTGCATAAACATCAACCAGATTGCAGTATCCGAAGAGGTTGCCGAGGAGTTCCTGGAGCATCTGAAGGCAGAGTTCGTAAGACAGATAGGGGAAAAGGCCGAGGAAAACTCGGAATACCCGAAGCTCATCACGTCCTCTGTCTATGACAAGTGCGAGCGCCTGTGCACGCAGTACAAAGAACGCATTGTGTTCGGCGGCACTGGGGACAGAGCAAGCAACAAATTCTCTCCTACAATCATCTACCCGGTCGGATCTGATGAGGATATCGTCAGGCATGAGCTCTTCTGTCCGCTTCTTCCGGTGGTCCCTTTCAAGGACAGTGAGGTTGATTCTGTCATGGATCTGATTGCAGACAGGGAGCATCCGCTTGCCCTTTATGTCTTTACATCCGACATGAAATGGGCAAAGAAAGTGATGACTACGATGCAGTACGGTGGGGGATGCATCAACGAGGTCTGCATCCACATGATGGTCAAGGGTGTGCCTTTCAACGGTACCGGGCACTCGGGCATGGGTGCCTACCACGGTGAATGGGGATTCAGGGAATTCTCGCACCCGACATCCGTACTTAAAGGGAAGACTCATATGAATCTTCCTCTGAGGGAGCATCCTTACGGAGGCAAGGCCGGTCAGAGGAAGATGAAGCTTCTCAAGCTGTTCGAGAAATAAAACTGTGTCACAATAGAATAGGTATCAGCTTATGGGAAATGGAGTAAAAATCGCAGGTGCAAAAGTAGATACAGGGAAGGGAACAGCTCTGAAAAGGCTGAAGAACATCACATGCCCCTATACGGGAATAAGGATGATTTCGGGTTCGGAGATGAGCAGGATTGAGGAAAGGTTCAGATACTGCAAGAACATAAAGGAGAAGCTCTTTCTTCTTTCAAGATATGCCAGGAATATGCAGCCCGTTGAACGGCACATCTATGACAGGATAACGTTTTTCCTTGACTCCAATCCCGAAAAGGGCATGATGGATTTCTTTTCTGCAAACTACGCAGATCACCTTGCAAAGCTGAAGCTCGAGGAGTTCAAGGTGATAGACAGTGTCGATACCAAGTCGGCGCTTCTCTCTGCACGTACACAACTGGAGTTGAGGAAGGAGACGACCAGCTGCCGGAACCAAATCCTCAACAGCAGCAGGGATGTTTTTTTCAAGCGCAAGAATTTCCTCAATGCCCTGAATGGTATCAGTGCAAGAAACCCGTACGAGGAACGGGTTCTCTCCGAGATAATGAACCTTGCTCTCTTTCTCCCGACATCAGGAAGCAGCGAAAGTGCATTCATCATCAAGTATTCGGTAAGGGATGAGCACGAAATCCTCAGGAGGCTCTTGATCGGGTCGGTTGCCACCATAGAACATGTGAAGCCACACAGCCTCGGAGGCAGCAATGATATCTCGAACTTCCTGTTGGTCTCGAGCAATGGCAACAAATACCGCGAGAATGTCCCCCTTTCGGTCTACATTGACAGAAATCCCGGGATTCCTGAATATTGCCAGATCCAGATGGATGAGATAATCGACTGTATCCACAAGGGAGGGCTGAAAGGCAACGAAAACTATCCGTACAAGATCCGCAAGACTCTTTTCGAGGAGTCTGAAGGGAGGATTCTCCTGGATCTTTCAGGCTACGGAATCTCTGAAGCAGAGGCAGATGCTCTTGCGCAACAGTACAGGAAACCCGGAAAAGGGCCAGCGTCAAACTACAGTTAACTGCAGTAAGAACGTTCGATGAGCCATTATGAAGGGGTGAGGTTTCCGTTCGAGCCTTTAAGCTCGGGATTACCTGAACAGCGAGAGGCTGCTCTTTACGATTCGGTTGACAAAAGAGATGACCTCATCGCGGCTGTATCTGTCATATCCGCTTGTTACAACATTCATAAGTCCATTCGACAGATGGATATATAGCATTTCAAGATCTGCATCGGTTGCATGATGCAGCTGGTTTCTCCAGACTTCGATGCTTGATGCTTTGGCCAAATCAATCATCCGACCGAGAATTCCGGGACTTGCGCCGCCGAAGACCAATACCCTGCAGGCGTTTTCATTCTGTTCAACCATGGAATAGATTGCCGCAATCAGAGCACTCACGTCAAAACCATCTATGAAACGGAGTGATTCTTCGAAAGCTTCCAGAAGCTCCTGCTCGATGTTATCCATCAGTGCAAAGCAGTCGCTGTAGTGGGAATAGAAGGTTGCCCGATTGAGCTCGGCCAATTCGCAGACCTCCTTTACGGTGATTTTGTTTACCGGCTTTTCCCGGAGCAGGGACAGAAAGGATTCCTTTATCACGCGTTTTGTATACCGTACTCTTGCATCGCTTCTCCCCATGCTGATTCCTCCGTATAAAAACTATTCTTTTACAACACTTGCCGGTGCACGTGTTGTTTTTCTTACTGGTCTTGAAAACATTGTCGGTTGTTGTTTCCATTACCTTCTTTTTATACTGTAAGAGTGAAAGATAATCAACACTTGTCTTTTTATAAAGGAGGGCAGTCTATGTTCAGCAAATATCTTTTAACCGGAGCAAGCGGCTTTCTCGGCCGCGCGGTACTTGGAGAACTGAAGAAAAAGAGAAGGGAGATCCGTGTTCTGGTGATGGACGATGACCCTGTGTCCGTTGAGTTGTCGGAGAGTGTTTCCGTTGTCCGCGGCGATGTGTGCAGCGATGCTTCTCTTGAACGCTTCTTTTCCGGTTCGGATGGAAAAACATGTGTGATTCACTGTGCCGGTATCGTTTCGGTGGTTTCACATCCCGGAGAACGGATATATCGGGTGAATGTTGGTGGTACGAACAATATCATCCGTCAGTGCGAGAAGATGAGAGTCGGGAAACTTGTCTATGTGAGTTCGGTCCATGCTCTCCCGGAAAAGCCCGACGGAACGGAAATCTCAGAGAATGCTGTCTTTTCCCCCGATCTGGTGCGTGGCGATTATGCAAAAAGCAAAGCCATTGCAACATCTCTCGTATTTGAAGCAGCCGGACGCGGACTGAATGCAAGCGTGGTTTTCCCGTCCGGAATCATCGGTCCGGGCGATATCGGCAAAGGAAGCATCACCAATATGCTTATGGCCTTCATTGCAGGGAAACTTCCGATGGCGGTCAGAGGAGGTTATGACTTTGTTGATGTACGGGATGTTGCAGCCGGTATCGTCTCCTGTGCGGAACAGGGCAGGCGGGGGTGCGGTTATATTCTCTCCGGTCATTATGCGACAATCCGCGACATACTGATTTCGGCAAAAGAAACCCTGGGGCTGAAAAGATTCGTTTCGTTTCTGCCGGTATGCCTCGCAAAGCTTGTTGCGCCCATCTGTGAGAGAAGAAGTCTGAGAAAAAAACAGACGCCGTATTTTACCCCATATTCCGTTTCGGTTCTCGAGTCAAACTGCCTGTTCAACAGAAGTGCAGCCACAGCTGCTTTCGGATATGCTCCGCGCCCAGTTAAGAGCAGCATCCGTGATACGGTGCTATGGCTCAAAAAGTCTGCGAAAACTCCCCGAGGAGGATCCTGAACGGCAGGACACCGGCACAGATGGTCAGAGAGAAGTTCCCTGACAGGATCATGATCCTGAGGTTCTTCAACATCATCCCGAAGGAGGCAGCATGAAAAAACGGACAAATTACTTTACAGGAGACCTTGATACTGTGCAGGTATGTCCGATACCAGTATAATGGAAAGGTCCTGATGCGATGAAGGCAATCGGGGTTGAGTTCTCAAGAGGGGGTTCCATAGGTGTTCAAAAGGCTGTTCTACAAGCTCCTGCCTGTTCAGATTCTGATAATAGCCATGGGCTCGATAAACTCTATAGTCGATGGTGCCGTGGCCGGACGATTCATAGATGCCGAATCCGTCGGTGTCATCGGCCTTTATTTCACGATGGTGAATGTCCTCGCTGCTGTGAGTTCAGTACTACTCGGCGGATCTTCCATCCTCTGCGGCAAGTACATGGGCAGAGGCGATCTTGATAAGACAAACAGCCTCTTCTCCCTAAATCTTACCATCGCATTTCTGGTCGGGACAATCCTCTCTGTCATCAGCTTCCTGATTCCGTCTCCTATGGCCAGTGCCCTGGGTGCCAGCCCAAACCTTAAAAATGCACTTGTTTCTTACATAAGGGGCTATGGTTTAGGCATTATGCCTATGATGATTGCCCAGCAGGTAGCAATGTTCCTCCAGCTTGAACGCAAGAGCGCAATAGGCTATATCGGCGTTGTGGTAATGATGATAAGCAATATCGTCCTTGACATAGTCCTGGTCAAAGTCTTCCGAATGGGACCTTTCGGACTTGCCCTTGCCACAAGCATAAGCAACTGGATATATCTGCTGATTCTCATCCCTTACTATTTCACCGGCAAGGCTCAGCTGAAATTCTCCCTGTCCAAGATCGATATCTCTCAGCTGTTGCCTCTGCTAAAGACAGGCTTCCCCGGTGCTGCCCTTGTTTTCTATCTGGCAGTGAGAGCCCTGGTCCTGAACATAATCCTTCTAAAATATGCAGGCAGCGACGGTCTTTCCGCCCAAGGCGCATTCGGAATGGTCTCCGGTCTGGAGGTTGCCTTCTGCGTCGGAGTGGGTTCCGTTGTCAGAATGATGTCCAGTGTTCTGATCGGAGAGGAAGACAGGGACGGTCTGAGGACGGTAATGAAGACCGCATTGTCCAAGGGTATGATTCTTTCCGCAGTCGTGGCAGTGGTTGCGGCTGTCCTTTCCGGTCCGCTTACTTCGGTTTTCTTTGCAGACAAGAGTTCCCATGTGTATGTGATCACAAAACAGCTTTTCCTGATCTATGCGCTGTGCATGCCTCTGATAATGCTGATTCAGATCTACTGCAATTATCTTCATGCCTGCGGGCACAACTTGTTTGTTAACCTGCTGTCCTTCCTCGACGGCTTTCTTGCCGTGGTCGCTCCCGCTCTGATTCTTGCCCAGCTTCTGGGTGCGTTCGGAGTATGGATCTCCCACCCGATAGGCCTGTTCTTTATCCTGGTTTCCATTCTTGTATATGCCTGCATATTCAACAGGCGTTTTCCGTCATCTTTTGATGACTGGCTGTTTCTCAGAAAGGACTTCGGAGTTTCCGATGACATGAAACTGGAACTAGTGGTCGAGAGCATGGAAGAGGCATTGTCTACATCCGAGAAGGTTCAGGACTTCTGTTCAAGACACGCGCTTTCCCATAAGGTCTGCGTCTATGCCGCCCTGAGCATAGAGGAGATGGCGGGAAACGTTGTCCGCCATGGCTTCAGCGCAGACAGCAAGAGCCATCAGGTCATTGTCAGTGTAATTCTGAAGAACGACAGCCTTCTTCTCAGAATCAAGGACGACTGCATCCCGTTTGATCCTAAGGAGCGTGCTTCCCAGTTCTCGGATGAGAGCCCTGAGAAGAACATCGGAATCCGCATGGTGATGAAACTTGCCGATGATGTCACATATCAGAATCTTCTCGGCCTGAATGTCCTGACCATCAGATTCCCCGTGGCATGATGTCTTTATCCTGAACGTTAAAAAATAGCAATAGCTCGTTGTATTTATTAGTGGACTGGTGTATAGTCATTTTTGTATATACAAGATTGGCCGACAAGAATGAGAGGAGAATCTACAATGCAAATGGAAAAGCACGAAATACAGATTGGACAAAAGCCAACAGCTGAAATGCTGAAAGAAGTGGAGGAAGCAGCCGGGAAGCCGGTACGATACACAAAGGATGCTCCGAAACTTACTTCAGAACAACTGGCAGAGTTTGCTCCGTATTACCTTGTAGATCATAACGTCTACAAGCCCAGGAAAGTCCAGATATCACTTAGAATTGATGCCGATGTGCTCGAAGCTTTCAAAAGTCAGGGAGAAGGCTATCAGACAAGAATCAACGATGCTTTGAGAAACTACGTTTTTGGTGCACACTGAAGTTCAAATCTGATTAATGGGGTGATTATGGGAGAATTGAAGTTTGTTTTCGTACACGGGCTCTCCGGATGGGGAAGCTATATAATGAATTATTCAAATAATGTTATTATCTGAAAACCCGATTAAAAACACATCCGAATGTTGTTTTAATCGGATTATTGGGATATACTGCATGTACAACATGTACAACAGGAGAAAAGCGGATGTACATCAAAAGAAATTACGAGAAGACAATCTCAGCTGTCTCGGAGTCATTTCCCTGCATCGTGGTCTATGGGCCGAGACAGGTTGGAAAATCAACTGTCATCGACCATCTGTTCGGTGATGGTTTCAGGAAAGTGACACTGGATGACGGTGAAGACCGGGCCCTTGCCATTCAGAATCCGAAGAGATTCCTTGAACTCAATCCGTGGCCGGTGATAATCGATGAGATACAGAAGGCTCCGAACCTGTTGGACGAGATAAAGAAAAAGATAGACGAACAACGTCTTCTCTGGCTGAAAAACGGAGAGAGAAGACGGCTGATGTTCATCCTTACCGGATCGAACAGGTTCGAACTCCAGGAAGGAATATCGGAATCCCTTGCCGGAAGATGCGGGGTGATAGAGATGTCATCTTTCTCCATGGCCGAGAAGACAGGAAAGGAAGGATTGCCCTTCGATCCGGAAATAGACAATCTCATCAGAAGGGAACGGGAACTCCCGGGAACATATAGGACAAGACCAGAGATCTTCGGAGAAATATTCCAGGGCGGAATGCCGGATATAGTGACAGGAGAATCCGAGAGGACTGCATATTTCAGATCCTATCTGAACACATATATCGAGAAGGATGTCCGCAAGCTGATAAACGCTGACATGGAACTGCAGTTCCGGAACTTCCTCTCCCTTCTGGCTCTCCGGACAGCCCAGGAACTGCATTATGATGTTCTCGCAAACAGTGTCGGGATTGACACGAGGACATGCAAACGGTGGATCTCGATCCTGGAGACCTCGGGAATCGTCTTCCTGCTCCAGCCCTATATGCCGAACATGTCGTCACGTATAATCAAGGCCCCGAAACTCTATTTCATGGATACCGGGTTATGCGCCTATCTGTGCAGATGGCCCGACGCCGAAATGCTTGAGAGCTGCGCCATGGACGGGGCTTTCTTCGAGACATTCGTCGTAAGCGAGATGGTAAAGAACCACTATGCGAACAACATCGACCCCAAGGGATATCTGTTTTACTACAGGGACATCGACCAGAAGGAGATTGATGTTCTGTTTGTTCGGAGAAACGAGATATACCCGATCGAGATCAAGAAAGGAACATCCCCGAAGAATCCCGCAAGGAATTTCGGTGTCCTTTCCAAATATGGGATGGAGATAAAACCCGGTCTGATAATAGACTCATGTGACAGGATCCGCCCTGCAAACGGCATCTCATACTATTATCCCGTGAGCCTGATCGGACTCTGACCGGTAAATCGAACCGTCCCTCTGTGCTCCGTGCCTGTAAACCTGAAACCTGAAGATGATTGGAGTATAATCGAACCAACGGGATTTACACTTCTACTTGCAGCCGTATCTGCTAACGGAAGAGCGGACCTGTAATGGTCTTTCTTGATGGAAAAAGCAGAAAGATAGTTGTCGGTTCAGTATATGCCCTTGGCAGGCAGATAGATTATTTCCTTGAAGACGATTTAACGATTTGTAAATAGAAAATGAGGTTTACAGAGTATTAGAATTATCAGGTTCAGTGATTGTATTTCCGAAAGCCTGAATTACACGAATTACACGAATTACTTCATGTGTTTGTATTACTTTTCATCCAAAAGTCATCCAAAGATAGAAAAAGCTGATAAGTAATTATCGGTTCTATACGGAATTATTCAAAATAAGTTATTATTCCCATTCTACAGTTGCTGGGGGCTTGGCCGGCTTCCGCTTTTGCTTCGGGAATGAGCAGGAATCCGGATTTCTTCCCGAGAATTACTGATCAGGACAACGAGGATGAGCCGGTCATAAACGAAATCAGGACCGATGCTTCCGTGCGTTGAAAAGTTCTGAGATCGAGAACGAATTCAGAATCCCTTTCTATATGAGGAAATCCCTCTATTGACTACTCATTGCCCTGTTCTCGGCTTTGGCAACTTCCATCAGGCGTTGTGATGCATACTCGAAGAAGAATCTATAAGACGGGCAGAAATAGTTCTCCGCAGCAGCGCCGTTGAACGTGATGTCTCGCTTGCATCCGCCGTGGCACAAAGGTAGCCAGGAGCAGCTCATGCATTGCTCAGGCCGTCTTCCGTTGTCACTTCTGAATGCTTTTGCCTTTTCCGAATTGATTGCCATTAATACAGATGTTTCGGAGATTTTTCCTAAATTCCATTCATCCAGAACATAGAAATCGCAGGGATAGAGGCTTCCGTCTGCTTCGACCACCAGATAGGTTCCGCACTTGCCGAGGGCGGCGCAGGAGGATGGCAGAACCCCTGTCAGAAGGTGAATGTAATCGTCGAACTGCCTCACGCTGGTGAAAGTCCCGTTTTTCCAGTCGTTATACCAGTCATCGAAGGTTGCACAGAGGAAGCGGCCGTAGCTTTCGGGAGAAAGGGAATAGCTTTCCTGTCCGCGGGGTATTCCTATTGGGTCAAGACAGGCGATGAACTGAAGATAGCCGAAGCCCATGTCCTTGAGTCTGTTGTAGACCCTGTGCGGACGTTTGGTGCACTGTTCTGTCACCACGCAAAGGGCGTTGAATTCGACATTGTGCTTTTTCAGAAGCTCCAGGTTTTCTGAGATCCTGTCGAAGGAGCCTTCCCCGGATGGCGTAAGCCTGTGAAGGTCATGAAGATCCTTATAGCCATCGACCGAGATTCCCACGAGGAAGTTGTTCTCGGCAAGAAAGACTGCCCATTCTTCATTCAGTGCATATCCGTTGGTCTGAATCGAATGAGAGAACCTCCTCTTCGGATACTTCTTCTCTTCTTCAATGAAATGTCTGAAGTAATCAAGCCCTGCTACGGTGGGCTCGCCGCCCTGGAAGCCAACTGAAATCAGGGCGTTCTCGCATGTGGCCTCTACCGCAGATGCTATGAGCTTGTCAGCCGTATCGGAGTCCATGATTCCGTAGCACTTCTGATTGCGGTTCTCCGATTCATCCTCATAGAAACAGTATTTGCACCTGAGGTTGCAGAGCGATGAGGCGGGTTTGATCAGAAATGAAAGCTGTCTAAGTTTATCCATCTATATTATCCATATTATCAATCTCTTTTTACGGACTATAATCGGACAGCTTCAATACATATCGTCAAGCCTTATCAATCTGCAGTTACCGGAGTTTTTGATGACTTCTTCGGTAAATCCGCTGAGCGAGAAGATGCAGATTTGGGGGTTTGAAGCGGGGAGGTATTTTGTCTTTTCAAGCAGCTTGTCCAATTCCGTCTTGTCAAATGGTGAATTCTTGAATTTGCATTCTCCTATCAGCAGGATATCATTGTTATTCCTGCCCATAAGATCTATTTCGATCTGCTTGGGCTTTCTGCTCTCATCAATCACTGCAGACTGATACTCCGAAATATCCGTGAGGACAGGGAAACCATCAATGCCTGAATTCATAAACAGATATTCTTTGGCCATCTTCTCAAAGACCTTTCCCATGAACTCGTGTATATGATCTTTGACATTTGAACGATAATAGATGTCACCACGACCGGCATTGATCAGGCTAGTGGCTCTGTTTACATATCTGAACCAGAATTCAAGCATGCTGTCATTCAGAATATAGTATGGCTTCTTTGAAAACCTTTTTTCGAGTAGTTCGGCTTCAACAAGGACCTTGAGGGGATATGAAATATCATCAGAACCTATGAATGAGGCTATCTCACTGTTTTTGGTATGTCCGGTGGCCACTGCGGATAATATGGAGTTATATAGGGCAGGGCTCTGCTTTTCGTTGGAGACCACTGTTTTGATTTGTTCCTCTGTGAAATATCCACCGATGGAAAAGAACTGATTGATGATGTTTTCATCCAGGCTACATTGATCATCGAATTGCTCAATGAACTTGGCTATGCCGTTTGTAAGTCCATAGCAGATGGCTTTTTCTTCGTTGGAAAAACCATCAAGAAACCCGGCGGTTTCCCTATAGTCAAACGGTCTCAATTTCAATACCAGATTGCTCCTTCCGTACAAGGGTGCCGACTCTGCGAGGACCTCCCTTTTCATAAAACTTACAAGAGATCCGCAAAGAATGAGGAACAGATTGCCTGTTTGCCAACGGGTATCTATGACTTTCTGAAGAACAGATTGAATATAAGGACACTGCTTTGCCAGATATGGATATTCATCTATGAAGAAGATTATCCTTTCTCTTTCAGCCTGAGTTCCAATGAAATCAAAGAGTTTTTCAAAGCTGGTAAAGTTGATATTCCCTTTCAAATCCGGGGCCAAAGCATCCAGAACAGATTCTGTCATAATAGACAGCAGTTCCTTCTCTTCTCGTTCAACCGAAGTAAATGTTATGCACTTGCATTCCTTTCCCTGAATGAAGTGGTTGACCAGCATGGTTTTACCAATTCTCCGTCTTCCGAAAATGATGGTCATGGAAAATCCTTTTTGGTTGAACTTCTGCTCAAGAGCTTTGAGTTCTTTGTTTCTTCCTCTGAACTGTTTCGCCATTTTGTGTCTCCATTAATCCAACTTCATTAAACCCAAATCAATTTAGCCGAAATTAATTTGGGTTAATTTGATTATTATTGATTTTTCTTTCTAATGCAAGACCTTAAGAACAGGTTTGAAGAGAATAATGGGAATCCATAGAATAGCTTTTTTGTACAAAAATTGTACCGGTGCACACTATAAGATTAATCTAATTCATTATATTACAAGAAAATCATGTGATGCTGTAATTATTCCCACTCTACAGTTGCTGGGGGTTTGGGTAGGAGGTTCATCGTTACAGCGATATAACGAGCGGGTGTTTTTTAAAGTTGAATTATGCCATCTCAGACTCCGACAATAAAAACAGAGGTTAATTCATTGTTTCAAAAGGAGGAAAGAAATGAAAAGACTATTTTTTGTTTTGTTGATTATGATGATTGCATTCTCTGCTTTTGCCAATGGAGCAAAAGAGGCAGAAGCCCCAAAAGTTGAGATGAAGAATCTGGATTCACTGATGGACAGCTCCTGGGATGCCATCTATGAACAGGCAAAAGCAGAAGGAGAGGTTGTCTTCTTCATTTGGCATGATGAGGCCTGCTACACAGAGATTGCTAAGGCTTTTGAGAAGGCCTATCCGGGAGTCAAATTCAATCTTGTCGTTTCCGATTCAAGTGCAGCTCTTGACAAGATGGTTGCTGAAGCTACAGAACCGAAGGGATCATTCGACGTGGCTGTCATCAATGCTCCGCAGACACTGCTCAACGCAGATGCTTTGTTCGGACCAATCGTGCAGAAGCTGGAAAACTATGAGAAACTCGACCAGAATCTCTGCATGATACAGGAAGGCTATGTACACAACGGTTATCTTGCTCCGCTTTATAGAAACCAGGGAGGTCTTCTATATAATCCGGCCAAGGTACCCAATCCGCCAGAGACATGGGCTGAACTGGAAGCATGGATTGATGCAAATCCCAAGAAGTTCGGTGTCTGTCATCCCCTCCAGGGAGGAAGCGGCGGTGTCTTTATCCTCTCCGCTATCGACAATCTCTGCGGAGGTTTGGACAAGTATACCGGCGATATTGATGCTGACCCCGAAAAGATGGCTAACTGGGGCATAATGTGGAACTGGTTCCTTGAAAGAATGGACAAGATTACCATCACATCGTCCAACAACGATTCTCTCTCAAGACTGAATCAGGGTGAGCTGGATCTTGTTGTAGCCTGGGACGATGGAACCTACACCGCTAAGAGCAACGGTGAGCTGTTCAAGGATGTAACCTTCTACATTCCCGAATTTGGAATGCCCGGTGGAGGGGACACAATCGGTATCCTCAAGAACTCACAGCATCCCGCAGCATCACTGCTTCTTGCTAATTTCTTGACAGGCGATGTGGCTCAGACCCTTATCAACGATTTCCAGCATGCATATCCCGGAAGAACAGATATCGAAGTCAAATACACGGTCATCCCACCTGAGGATCTTGTTAACAGAACCAACTGGACTCCGTATGCATACAAGCGCGCATATTGTCTCGGATTTGTTTCCGAGGTATTGCAGAAAGCATACTGATAACTAAATCAACCATTTCATAGGAGCAGCCTGTGTCCATACGACTAACTGTTGATAATGTGAAGCTTTCTTATGGCGATTTCATGGCTCTGAAGGGAGTCAGCTTTGAAATAGAAAGTGGAAAGTTCGTGACACTTCTCGGTCCATCGGGATGTGGAAAGACAACACTTCTCAGATGCATTGCAGGTTTTCTTGATCCTGATGAGGGAAATATCCTCTTTGATGGGAAACGTGTAAATGACGTGCCGCCGCACAAAAGAAACACCGCGATGTGTTTCCAGTCATATGCTCTGTTTCCGCACAAGAACATCTACGAAAACATTCGTTTCGGACTGAGGATGCACAAAGTTCCCCTTTCAGAACATGAAGCCCGAATTCATGAGGCCATGGAGATGGTCGGATTAACCGGTATGGACAACAGGAAGCCCTATGAATTATCCGGAGGCCAGCAGCAACGTGTTGCGCTGGCCCGCTGTGTTGTTGTTCGCCCTGACTTGCTCTTGTTCGATGAACCGCTTAGCAATCTCGATGCCAAACTGAGGGAGAAAGTCAGGGTTGAAATCAGGGATCTCCAGCGAAAGCTGGGGATTACCGCGATTTACGTCACACATGATCAGGCGGAAGCCCTTGCCATATCGGATACTATCATTGCCATGAATCATGGCGTAATCGAGCAGATAGACGAACCAAGAAGAATCTATGACAAGTCAGCGAACAGATTTGTAGCCGATTTCATCGGAACCGCGAATCTGGTCAAAGGGTCGTTCCGGGAGAGGGATGAACTTAATCTGGTCGTTGATTCGGAAAATGGAACATTCATAGTGCAGGATGATGACTACAAGGAGCTTGATGACATCTCTGTGGCCTGGAGGCCTGAGGACATGGTTCCTGTTCTGGATAAGGAGAATCCTCCAGCAGGATGTAATCTTGTTACCGGCATTGTCAGAAATTCCGTTTATATGGGAGAACGTCTCGATGTGTTCCTGAGTTGCGGGAACAATACGTTCAGGGCAAGTGTCGCGAGGGATTATCTGATTCCGGAAGGCACAGAGTTCACATTCGCCGTTCCTTTCTCGAAAACAAGAATAGTGAAGGGTTGACTGAGACCGGGAGACAGAGATGAAAAAACGGAAGAAATTTGACTGGGGTTATCTTCTTTTGATTCCCGGAATCGGTTATATAGGCTTTTTTGTAATCATCTCCGCATATGTAATGATCAGCCAGAGTTTCGGACTATACAATGCCATAACCGGCGAAGTCGCGTTCACTTTGGAGAGCTGGAAGAATGTTCTTGACAAGAGTTTCTTTGATTCTCTGTGGTTTACGTTGCAGATAAGTATTGTCGTTTCACTGGTAAGCATTGCCATCACTTATCCTTTGGCTCTGCTTCTGCAGAAATCAAAGGCAAGGAAATGGCTACTTCCACTGATTAAGATTCCTTA
This sequence comes from Spirochaetales bacterium, assembly GCA_017470995.1. Taxonomy (GTDB): domain Bacteria; phylum Spirochaetota; class Spirochaetia; order Sphaerochaetales; family Sphaerochaetaceae; genus UBA9732. Next base: position 10,630 of record JAFUXI010000085.1, on the reverse strand, counting down.
CTTCATTCCGGGTTTGGTCGGTTCCTTCCTTATTGTGAACTTGATAGACTACCACGGACTTCTTAACGAGGTTCTTATTCTCTTGAAGATAATCAAGGAACCGATGAGATTGAGAAATGACGCCAATGGAATTGCAGTCATAATCATTCACATCTGGAAGAATGTCCCGTTTATGATGATTATAATGTTTTCAGCCATCGAGGGGGTGAGACAGGACATCAAAGACTGCGCCAGGAATCTGGGTGCCAATTCACTCAAGGTTCTGTGGCACATAACCTTGCCTCTCACTGTTTCTTCCGCCTTGGTCTCTGTTATCCTTACATTCATTAGAACATTCAATGATTACGCAATTTCCAGTACCGCGGGACCAATGTATCCGCTATCACTGTCGAACCTAATGAAAACAACTGCATACACGTATGACGACTGGACTACTGCCGGATGTATAGGCGTGCTGATGACTATCGTAACCGTCATTTTCATGGTTCTATACACAATTCTGGGTAAATATCTCAAGCAGGGAGGAAGCAAGGATGCCTGACAGAAACAGAAACCGCTCCCTAACGAAAAAGCTTGTCGCATTCATTATTCCCGCATGTCTGGGTCTGATATTCATGGCATGGTTCGTCGTACCCATGGGGATGGCCGTATTGTGGTCTCTGGTCAATCCAGATTACTCTTGGTCGTATCCTCAAATTTTCCCGTCGCATCTGTCGCTCTATCATTGGAAACATGTCTTCCGGTATACGAACATTTTGGGTGCGATCAAGAACAGCCTGATTGTTGCCACAATGACAACCATCGGCAGTGTCATTCTTGCCATCCCGACAGCCTATGCCATAGGACGAAGAAAACTGATTGGAAGCGAGACCTTCAAGATTATTATCCTGCTGCCGATGGCGATGCCTGGAATGGCAATGGCTATCTTCCTCGGAAGAATGTTCTCGAAGTGGGGGTTGTCCAATTCGTATTTGGGTATTGCCCTTGCACACATTCTGTGTACTCTTCCTCTGCTACTGAGGATACTTACCGTAAGCTTTGAATCGATGCCTCAGGATATCATCGATGCAGCATCGAATCTGGGTGCCAATCCCTGGTACAGGTTCAAGGAAGTATATGTTCCTATGATAGTTCCCGGGCTAATTGCAGGATGTATCTTTACATTCATTGGAAGTATGGAGGAATTCAACCTCAGTTTTATAATAGGAGCTCCTCGTATCCAGACGGTGCCAACGATTCTGTATTCGTATCTCGGTTACAACTTCCTGAGAACAAATGCCAGTGTTGTTACTTTGGTGATGATGGTTCCGAATATAATCGTTCTCATGCTGACTGAGCATTTTATCAAGACCGAATACCTCGGAGCCGCTTTGGGCAAAATGTGAGGATTAGCATGGAAGAGCGTATTCTCTTTTCTTCTGAATCAGTACTCTACGAGGATTCAACAAACAATACCTTCTACTACAGTTTCTATGTTCCGGAAGGCTGTAAACGGATTCTTATCGACTTCTCATATAGCCCGGACGAGATGGAGAAGGGTGATTTGAGAAAGGAAAAGGTCAAGGCCTGTCTAAACAAATACATGCCGCCGCCATATGACAAGGAACTGCTTGCTTTGGTCTGGGCCGGAGCAGATTTCTCCGATTTTCCCCTTCACAATCTCATAACTGTTTCAATCGATAACGAGAAGGGTGAATACATCGGTTGTGCACACAGGCACCAGAGCCATCAGGTTCATGAAATATCCAGGGATAGGGCAAGCTACGGATTCCAGCCTGATCCTATCAATGAAGGGTTGTGGCGGATAGCCGTACAGTGTCATGCCGTCGTAACGCCTTCAGTTGAGGTCAAGACAATCATCAAAGGAGAGTTCTGAAAATGAGATTATCCGGACCGAAAGATATTGAATGGATTGCAGCCGAATTACATTGCCATACAGTTCACAGCGACGGAAGATTCACAGTTGAGTCTCTTCTGGAATGCGCCAAAAGATATGACCTCAGCCTCATTGCCCTTACCGACCACAATACGGCTGCGGGGGTTACTGAGCTTAGTCCGGCGCTGGAATCGAAGTACGTTCCCGTAATCAGAGGAATCGAGTGGACTGCATACTATGGTCACATGCTTGTCCTTGACGCAGACAGATTTGTCGACTGGCGCGATGTTACCAAGGACGGGATGGATGAAAAGATTAGGGAAGTAAAGGAAAACGGTGGACTGGTCGGAATTGCCCATCCTTTCTCTGTCGGATCCCCGATTTGTACGGGATGTTGTTGGGAATACACAGTTTCCCGATGGGATCTTGTCGATTATATCGAAGTCTGGAGTGTGGGTTTTCCTTCTATCCATCGCGGAAGAAACCAGCGTGCAGTCGATATGTGGCAGAGTCTTCTTGACGAGGGTTACCATATTGCGGCCAGCTATGGAAAAGACTGGCACTTCGAAGTGGATGAAAAAGAACCGTGGGGATGTACCTATATCGCTGTAAACGGCTCTGACAGCGACTTGCCTCATAAGGTAAAGGATGCAATCCGAATGGGGCGCACCATGGTTTCTATGGGGCCGCGACCAGTGGTTGTTGCGCATGCGGAAGGCATGGAAATCCTCCCGGGTGATACGGTCAGGGAAGGTTCAGATGTATCCCTGAGCGTCATGATTGACGGCGACTACAGATCCGAACAGTGGAGTAAGTATGGTTTTGTTCCTGAATCTGCCAAGGTAATTGGCAGATTCGGAGCTGTCATCGCAAAGATTGATCTGGACGGTTTCAATCCTGCTGAAATCGTGTTCAAGGCGAAAAAAGGCCATTTCAGAGTTGTGTTCAGCGGATATGTCATGGACAAGGACTGTGAGATAGCATTCACCAGTCCGTATTATGTTAATTCTTCGGAGGAGAAACAATGAGAATCGAAATTGCTACTGCACCGTGTTCGTGGGGAGTTTTTTATGCTGATGGAAGGACTTCCAATACCCCATATCCCGTATTCCTGAGCCAAGCTTCAGAAGCAGGGTACAAGAAGATTGAGTTAGGCCCGGACGGATATCTTCCTCAGGACATAATCAAGTTGAAAGGTGAGCTGGATAAATACAGATTGGGTGTATGTGCCGGAACTGCTACAATTCCATTTGGTGCAATGAATCGCGACCAATGCATAGGCATGATTGAACAGCTTGCTACAAGACTCAACAACCTTGACTGCAGCGAAATGGTCGTTATGGACGGAACACTCTATGGCAAGGATTTTCCAAGGAAAAAAGAGTGGACACCGGAAATCTGGAAAACTGTATATGACAATATCCTTCAGGTAAATGATTATCTGAAGAAAGAACATTGCATCAAGATGGTATTTCATCCTCATGCCGGAACTGCAATAGAGTTCACGGATGAAATCAATCATATGCTTCAGATGGGTGATATCTACCTATGTTTCGATACCGGACATCATGTGTTCTCAAATGGTGGCACAGACAAAGGTGATCAGACTGCACTGAACTTCATTCAGGAGAACAAGGATAGGATTGCCTATCTGCATTTCAAGAATGTGGATGGTGAAATCCGTCGGAAATCCATCGAAGAGGGGTGGAGCGTCATGCAGGCTTTCATGAGTCAGGTCATGTGTGATCTGGAGGATGGCGTCATAGATTTCGAACAGTTGCGAGATGTACTCAGCGAGATTGATTTCCGTGGTGTTGCTGTAATCGAGCAGGATATGTTCAAGGCAACGACTGATATTGCATTCCGTACTGCAAAGAAAAATCTAGAATACCTCAGACGGATTAATATGATAGAGTAAAAAAGGGAGAAATCAAATGACAGTCAGATTGGGTATCATCGGATTGGGCCAGGCAGCCCAGATTCTTCATCTTCCAAATCTTGAGCATATGGAGGAAATGTTCAAAGTCACGGCAGTTTCGGATATTTCCGCTGCCCTTACCGATTATATCGCCGACAAATACAATGTCAAAAACCGCTTCAGAACTGCAGAAGAGCTGATTGCTTGTCCGGAGGTTGATGCCGTTATGGTGATGTCATCCGGTGACCATGCCGAATATGCAATCAAAGCCCTTGATGCCGGGAAGCATGTGTTTATTGAGAAACCGATGACACTGAGCGCCGAATCAGCCAAGCGGCTTATTGAAGCACAGGAGAGACATCCGGACCTGATCGCTCAGGTCGGATACTGCAGAAGATACAATGAATCCTTTTACAAGATGAAGGAACTTCTCAGATCCTCAGACCTTCCCATAACCTATGTCCACGCCAGGACTGTTATTCTTGAAGGGCCTTGGTATATATCCAATACATGGACAGAGAAGAAGGCAACTGACCTTGATCCATCGGGAAAACAGGTCATGATGGCCAATCTCTTTGCTTCAATCAAGTCCTTAATAGGTGAGAATGCAACAAGAGCTCAGATAATAGCATTCTTGCTGATTACGGGATCAGGCTGCCATATTCTTTCCGCAGTCCGCGAATTGATAGGACTTCCGAAGAAGATTAAGGCTGCAACGGTTTCCCCGAACGGAATGCAGCTTGCCCTGATCTTCGAGTATGACGGGTTCAATATGGTATTTGAGGAGATGAATGACCAGAAGGTCGTAGAGTTCGATGAAAGTATCGAAATATATCAGGGAACTCGTAAGCTCAAGCTTAAATACGACAGCCCCTATATTAGAAGTCTCCCTAGCACCCTGACTGTTGATGAACTTGATGGAGACAAGGCAAAGCATACCGTCTATGGTCCCCATTATCAGGATATGTTCGGTCTAGAGGAAAAGGAATTCTACCGTAGCATTACAGAAAGCAAACGACCGAAGTGTGATGTCTATGATGCCGCAGAAGATATCAAGCTCTATCTTGATATCGCCAAAGTGTTATGTGAATCAACGAGTTAATGGCAGTAGTTTTCCAAAAAAACAAAAAAAGCGGAATCACATATGTCTATGAATCCAAATCCTTCTGGGACAAGGAGAAAAAACAGTCGCGCAGTCAGAGAATACTGATTGGTAAACTGGATGAGTTTGGCAACATTGTCAAAACCGGAACGAATATTTCCGATGAAACCGCTTCTGATTTATCCATGCCATGCCTTGAAGCGAAAAGCTTCGGGGCAACTTTTCTTTTGAATCAGATAAGTGCAAAACTCGGAATCGAGGAAGACCTGAAGAAGTGTTTTCCGAGAAACTATTCAAAGATTCTTTCTGTTGTCTATTTCCTTGTCATGGAGGGGTCGAGTTCTGTCTTCAGATATGAGAACTGGGCAGAAAGGCACCATCTTCCGTACTCAAAACCGATTGTCATTGAGAAACTGTTCTCGTCCGTGAAACGGGAGAATCGGATAAAATTCTTTCACCTTCAGAGCCTAAGGAGAAACAGGGAGAATGTCACCATCTATGATGCTTCTTTCCTATCAAGCCAGTCTGAACACAGGAAGCACGATTTCACCAATGCATTCAACAAACAGAATACGATGGAAGAACTGACAGTTGCTTTCGCTTTCAGTGGAAAACCCGACTATCTTCCGTTTTATTACCACGAGCAGACTGAAGTGATTTCGGACATGAACATGCTTAACTACATTCTTGATGCAATGAATACTAAAGGCTATGAGAATGTCCAATTCGTGCTTGGAAGTGGTTTTTGCTCCATTGAAAACATCAATGCTCTCTGCAGAGAGAAAATCAACTTCCTTTTATCTGTGCCGAAATACGGAGATTTGGGGACGGAGATAATCAGCCATCTGGATGATTTCACCAAAGTTTCAGCGGAATATGATGAGAAGCTTGACCTCTCGTTCCGGACTATTGAGACCTTCTGGGATTATGGTAAAGACAGACCGTTCAGAAAGAGTGTGCCGAAAGGGGAAAACCGTCTTTTCATCCATGTGTTCTATAGCAGGAGCATCGGGATTGAAGATGCTCAGTTTTTCAATTACCGCATGGCAAAGTACCAGCAGGAAATTGAAGAAGATGAGATGAACCCGAGACACCAGGAAATATATAACCGCTATTTTGAGATTACAAAGACGCCTGTCAAAGGAATTACTGCCAGACCAAAGAAGAAAGCGATTGAGGAAGCAAAAAAACTCTATGGCTATTCTATTCTGATTTCTGATTCAGAGCCTAATCCCGTGAAGGCCTACAACTTTTACACAAATAGGCATATGATTGAACATGCCTTCAGCAATATAAAAGACCGTCTAAATTGTAACTATCCAGTCATATCCTCCAGCACGAATCTGGAAGGGAAGATATTCTTGGAGTATCTAGCGCTTATATTCGAAATCTATATAAACAGAACCCTCCAGAAAGACAGTCACTTCAATAAGTTCGTGATGCAGAAAGTTCTTGATGACCTGGATATGGTAAAAAGCCTTACTGCCAGCGGGGCTGATCTGAGGTGGGAAAAAATTAGTGACAATGTAAAAAAGAACTATAGGGATTTCGGAATAACTGGATTCTGACCCGAAAAATGTACCCTCACAAATGACTTAACCGTATAACGTCTGCCTTCTTTTTCAATGGAAAGTAATCCAAGGCAAGAAATAGCTGATAATTAATTATCGGCTTTATAATAAATTAGATTGAATATGCAATTATTCCCACTCTACAGTTGCTGGGGGCTTAGCTGTGATATCGTAGACAACGCGGTTGATGTGGGGGACTTCGTTTACGATGCGGTGGGATATCTTCTCCAACAGTTCGTAAGGAATCCTTGTAAACGTCGCAGTCATGAAATCAGAGGTACTGACGCAGCGTAGGGCAAGGGTATATTCGTAGGTCCTTCCGTCTCCCATTACACCTACGCTTCGGGTGTTTGTAAGGACGGCAAAGTATTGGCTTGCATCCTTAACTGCTGCATTCTCTATCTCGCTTCTGAAGATCCAGTCGGCCTCTCTGAGGACGTCCAGTTTCTCCTTTGTGATGTCTCCGATGATGCGGATTGCAAGGCCCGGTCCGGGGAACGGCTGACGGCTTACCAGGTACTCGGGAAGACCCAGCTCCCTGCCAAGCTGACGCACTTCATCCTTGAAGAGATATCTGAGAGGTTCGATGATTTCCTTGAAGTCAACATAGTCCGGAAGACCTCCGACATTGTGGTGGCTCTTGATTACTGCGGCATTGCTGCCCAGACCCGACTCGATGACATCCGGATAGATTGTGCCCTGCACGAGGAAGTCTACCTTGCCGATCTTCTTTGCTTCTTGTTCAAAAACTCTGATGAATTCCTCGCCGATTATCTTGCGTTTCTTTTCGGGCTCACTGACACCGCTCAGCTTGTCCAGAAAGAGCTCCTGGGCGTTGACCCTGACGAAGTTCAGCTTGTAGGAGGAGAAGATCTGCTCGACCTGATCTCCCTCATCCTTACGCATGAGACCGTGATCGACGAAAACGCAGGTCAGGTTTTCACCGATGGCCTGGGACATCAGAGCTGCCGCAACGGAGCTGTCCACACCGCCAGAGAGAGCGAGCAGGGCCTTGCCGTCCTTGACTTTTGCACGGATTGCATCGATTGCAGTCTGCTTGTAGTTGACCATGGACCAGTTTGCCTTTGCTTTGGCTATATCAACAAGGAAGGTTCTGAGAATCTCGGTACCTTTTTCAGTGTGACTGACTTCAGGATGGAACTGAACGGCATAGAAGCGTTTCTCATTGTTCTCGAAGCCTGCATAGGGGCATCCGGCAGAGTGGGCGATGGGCTCAAAACCCTCCGGAATTTGCTTTACACTGTCCCCATGACTCATCCATGTGATGCTTTTGCTTGTTATATTGCCGAATAAGGAAGAATTGGTATTGAATTCTGTTTCGGTTCTTCCGTACTCACGGCTGGCCAGGCTGTCGGCTGGAACAACGGTTCCGCCGAGCGTGTGGGCCATCAGCTGGGCTCCGTAGCAGATTCCCAAAACGGGAACGCCGAGTTCGAATACTCTTTTGTCTATCTTTGGCGATTTCTCGTCATAGACACTGGACGGCCCGCCCGAAAGTATTACGGCAATGGGGTTAAAATCCTCTATCTCCTTGAATGAAAGGGAGAAGGGTTTTACTTCACAGTAAATACCGATCTCTCTCACGCGTCTGGCTATGAGCTGGTTGTACTGACTTCCGAAGTCCAGAATCAGCACTTTTTCTTCGTCGGCTTTCATTTTGTTTCAGTCTCTGAACTTGATTGTTCCGTTTTCAGCTGAATCGATCACTGCAAGGCTGTAGATATCGATTCCCATCTTGCGGAACTTGTCTCCGCCGCCCTGGAATCCCTTTTCAACAGCAATTCCTATGCCTTCAAGGCTTGCTCCGGCTTCCCTGACAAGGTCTGTCAGGCCACGGATGGCTTCGCCGTTTGCCAGGAAATCATCCATGATCAGGACATTGTCTGTGGGCTTGAGAAGTTCCGACTCGACCATGACGGTGACATTCTTCTTATAGGTATAGGAATAGATTTCGCAGCAGATGATTCCGTTCTCGATGTTGTCGCTCTTGGCTTTCTTGGCAAAGAGCATGGGAATTCCCCACTTGTAGGAGCAGACCGATGCCAATGCAATGCCGCTTGCCTCGATGGTGAGAATCATTGTTATCTTGGAGATGTCGAAGTGTCTGGCGAATTCGTCCGCCATCCTGCCCATGAGGGCTGTATCGATTCTGTGGTTGAGAAACGACCCGACCTTGATGATGTTGCCTGGAAGGACCTTGCCTTCCGACAGTATTCGTGCTTTCAGTTCGTCCATGCTTAAGTGTTGCCTATTTGTTTTTGAGTGTCAATTGCATGGAAATCAAAAGCATTGGTTTATGTGTTTAATCTGCAACCAAGTGCAACAAAAAGGCTGCAATCTTGCGGTTGCAGCCCTATGTTTTTATTGTTATCAGATTTTATTGCCGAATTAGGAATAATTTCAGATATCCCATTTCTCCAGCTGTTCACGTCCGTAAAGATGGATGAATTCCCTGAGTCTTGCCATCATCCAGTCCTGCATTAGAGCCGGATCGTATCTCCAGGACCAGTTGGCGCTTCCGACTGATGAAGGCAGATTCATTCTGGCGCTGTTGTCCAGACCAAGGATGTCCTGCATGGGGATCACCACCGTGTTGGCTGCACTTGCCAGAAGGCCTCTGATCATCTGCCACACGATGTCCTCGTCCGGACTCTGGAAATAACGTCTGACGATATCCTTGTACTGGTCTGACAGACCGTTGTACCAGCCGCGGGTTGTCTCGTTGTCATGTGTACCTGTGTAGGCTACGCAGTTTGTCTCGTAGTTGTGGGGCAGGTAGGCATTGGTTGCATCGAAGTAACCCTTTGAGTAGTCCCAGGCGAACTGTGCGATCTTCATGCCCGGGAAGCCGCTCTTCTTCTTCATGGCTGCAACAGCCGGAGTGAGGAATCCGAGATCCTCACCGATGACGTTCAGTCCCTTGAAGTGAGACAAAAGGTCCATGCCCGGTCCGGGGATCCATTCTCCCTTGACCGCATTGACTGCGCCGGCCGGAACTTCCCAGTAGGACTCGAAGCCTCTGAAGTGGTCTATCCTGACGATATCAACCAGCTTGAGTGTCATTTCCATGCGGGTTCTCCACCAGGAGTAATCATCGGCCTTGTGGACGGGCCAGTTGTAGACCGGATTGCCCCAGAGCTGACCTTCTGCCGTAAAGGCATCCGGCGGACAGCCTGCCTGTGCCGTCTGGTTGCCCTGTGCATCGATCTTGAACAGCTGGGGATTGGTCCATGCATCTACACTGTCACCTGCGACATAGATGGGGATATCTCCGATGATCTTGATTCCGAGCCCGTTGGCGAACCTGTGAAGGTCGTCCCACTGGGTGAAGAAGAAGAACTGCAGGACCTTGTAGACCTCGATCTGGGATGCGAGGGTTTTCCTCCACTTTGCAAGGACGGTCTTCTTCCTGGTCTTGAGGCCGTCTTCCCACATGAACCATCTTGAATCGTTGAAATGGTTGACCAGCGCCTGATAGAGGGCATAGTCATCAAGCCACCAGGCGTTTTCGGCGCAGAATGCATTGTAGGCATCCTTTGAGGATCTGCCGTCGATGAAAAGCTGTGCAGCTTCCCTGAGAAGCGGCATCTTGTTTGCATAGACTGCATTGTAATCGACCCTGCCTGTGGTTCTGTTCTCCGGGTCCTCATAGGTTTTGCCTATGGAGAACATCCGGTCAAGGGACCTGAGGTCTATCAGAAGCTCGTTTCCTGCGAATGTCGAGCGGGCAGCGTAGGGGCTGTCTCCGTACCCTGTGGGCCCCAGCGGCAGAATCTGCCAGAGGCTGACCTTGGCTTTTGCAAGCATCATGAGGGTCTGTCTGGCTTCTTCCCCGAAATCTCCTATGCCGAAAGGCGAAGGAAACGAAGTCGGGTGAATAAGGACGCCGCAGCGTCTTGTTTCCATATCGTTTTTAATCATTTTTTACCTTTTCGTGCACTTTCAGGCCATCTTTCAGGTCTGACGCACCAGTGAGATACTATAGCCTATGTAGAGTTTTTTTTCACTCTCCTGTAAAGTAATTTGTCCGTTTTTCATGCAGCCTCCTTTGGGATGATGTTGAAGAACCTCAGTATCATGATTCTGTCAGGGAACTCCTTGCAGAGCATCTGAGCAGGGGTTCTGCCGTTGAGGATCTTTCT
>JAFUXI010000084.1 GCA_017470995.1 Spirochaetales bacterium | reverse complement strand
GTGCGATTTATCGAGTACTACAACAGCGAGAGGCCGAAGAAAAGACTTGGTTGGCTCTCTCCTGTGGAGTTCAGAAACAGGAATCCAAAAGGGACCTATCTTGTCCCGATTTGAAAAAGGCTTGACTACTGGTCAATCTGGAAGGATTATTAGCCTGTCATTAAAGAACTGTTACCCCTCAGGGGTGCAGTGAGAAAAAACATGTCACCCGTTCGGGGTTCAGTGACGCAAAAGTGTTACCTTCTAGGGGTCCTATTCAAGTATCTAGAACCTCCTCTACCACTGTTTGAGGTCAAAATTTTTGACCTCAAACACATAACTTCTTTCTGAGTAAGCAAAAACATGAAGTCATCATCAAACCTTTCAATGTTGTTCCGAACTTGTTGATTGAATGCTTTTGTCGTGTAACCATAGATTGAGGCAAGGTCATAATCCAGCATGACTTTAACGCCACGGATTACATGGATCTTTTCCCTGATTGAATTTTCATCGATAATCTGGATCTCAGCTGGTTCTACGACATCATTTCTATTCTTTTCTTCCTGCATTTTACCCTCCTGAGGTATATAACAGGAAAACTGCAGATTCCATTTGAAATTTCGAAGGCTTTTTAGAACTTTTTTTGATTTTTATTTTAAATGATTGTAATGAGTTACTTTTATAAAAACAGGTCTGTTTCGATAGAATAGAAAACAGACCTGTTTTGTGGCACTTAGTGAGCTTTGTCAGACTCCCGTTGAACCGAAACCACCTGAGCCGCGCTCTGTCTCATCCAGCGAGGAAACGACCTCGAATGAAGCACTTTCATGCCTAGCGATGACCATCTGGGCAATCCTGTCGCCGTCATTGATTACAAAGCTCTCGTCAGAATGGTTGATCAGAATCACCTTCACCTCGCCACGGTAATCGGAGTCCACGGTTCCGGGGCTGTTCAGGACTGTAATACCCTTCTTTGCAGCCAGACCGGAACGCGGTCTTACCTGAGCTTCGTAGCCCACAGGAAGGGCGATTGCTATGCCTGTAGGCACCATCGCCCATCTGTGAGGTTCTATGGTGAGGCTCTGATTACCAAGACAGGCGCAGAGATCTGCGCCTGCCGCCTGACTGGAGCCGTAGACCGGAAGTCTGGCTCCATCAGAAATCAACTGTACTTTGACAACAACCTTGTCCATCAGCTCTCGTCCGTGTGTCTGGGCTTTGATTCGTGCTTCTCTCCCTTATTGAAGGGTTTGGAGGGCTTTCTGTCCCTGTCGCTTCTGGGCTTGCGGTCCCTGTCGCCTGCGGGGCGCTTGGGAGACTTGTCCTCTCCGTCCGGATCGATTGCATCGATGTAGGAAAGGCTGAGTCTTCCGCCGGTGCGGTCAATCTCGATCAGCTTGACGGGAATGACCTGTCCGACTGAAAGCACGTCGGAGACGTTCTCTACTCTTGTTCTTGCCAGCTTGGAGATGTGGCAGAGGCCTTCCTTGCCGGGCAGGATCTCGACGAATGCGCCGAAGTCCATGAGTCTCTTGACTGTTCCCTGATAGACCTTACCAACCTCGGGCTCCTCGATGATGGCCTTGACCATCTCGAGAGCGGCCTGTGCGCAGGCAGTGTTCTTTCCGTAGATCGTCACTGTTCCGTCATCGTCGATGTTGACCTCGGCACCTGTTGCCTGGGCAATGCCCTTGATGGTCTTTCCGCCTGTTCCGATGACTGCGCCGATCTTGTCCTCATCGACCTTGGTGGTGAGGATCTTCGGTGCATACTGGTTGACCTCAGGTCTCGGACCGGCGAGAGTCTGCTCCATGATGCCCAAAATGTGGTAGCGGCCTTCCTTGGCCTGCTGCAGAGCCTGGCTCATGATCTCGGGAGTGACTCCGGCGATCTTGATATCCATCTGGAATGCAGTGATTCCGTCGCGTGTTCCGGCAACCTTGAAGTCCATGTCGCCGAGGTGGTCCTCTTCTCCGAGAATATCGGAAAGAATCTTGTAGCGGCTGTAGTCAGCGCCCTCGGTAATCAGGCCCATTGCAATGCCTGCAACCGGCTTGGAGATGGGAACGCCTGCATCCATGAGTGAAAGACATCCGCCGCAGACGCTTGCCATTGATGAAGATCCGTTGGATTCCATGATCTCGGAAACGACTCTGACTGTGTACGGGAACTCATCCTTGGCCGGTACGACAGCCTGGAGGGCTCTCTGTGCAAGGTGGCCGTGGCCGATTTCTCTTCTTCCGGTGGTCAGACGACCTGTCTCACCGACTGAATACGGCGGGAAGTTGTAGTGCAGCATGAAGTTGCTGTAGTTCTTGTCCCTGTCGATATCGTCGAAGAGCTGCTCGTCCTGGACTGTTCCGAGTGTCGTGACTGCAAGGCTCTGGGTCTCGCCTCTGGTGAACAGGGCGCTTCCGTGTGTCCTTGCCAGAACTCCGACTTCACAGGTAATCGGTCTGATTTCCTTGACTCCTCTTCCGTCGACTCTCTTGCCTTCGTTGAGGATGCTTGCTCTGAGGATCTCGTATGCGAGGTCATCGAAGAGCTTAGCAATCTGCTCACCGCCGTCCTCGTGCTCTGCGATGACATCGGCGAACTTCTCTCTTGTCTCGGCCTGAGCCTGCTTGAGTGCATCGTGGCGTGAGAACTTGCTCTCTCCGAAGCTGGCCTTCTCGACCAGGGGATGGGCATACTCTCTGATGGGCTCCAGCCATGAAAGGTCCTCTGTGACTTCGAGGACAGGGAGCTTCTCCTTGCCTGCAAGAGCCTTGAGCTCGAGCTGTGCGTCGCAGAGCTTGGTGATGACCGGCTGAGCTGCGGCGATGGCATCCAGCATGTTCTGCTCTGAAACCTCGTGGGCTCCGCCTTCGACCATTGTGATTCCCTCGCGGGTTCCGGCGACGACGATGTCCAGGTCAGAGTTCTCGATCTGCTGGAATGTGGGGTTTATGACATACTGGCCGTCGACAAGAGCCACTCTGACACCGGCGATAGGTCCGTTGAACGGAATGTCGGAAATCGTGACTGCTGCGCTGGCTGCATTGATTGCGATGATGTCGGGTGTGTTGATCTGGTCCGTCGAGATGACTGTCGGGACAATCTGGATCTCACGGCTGAATGCCTTCTCGAACAGAGGTCTCATGGGACGGTCGATAAGACGGCTTACCAGGATTTCCTTGTCCTTTGGCTTTCCTTCCCTCTTGAGGAATCCTCCGGGGATCTTTCCGGCGGCATAGTACTTCTCATTGTACTCGACTGAAACTGGTACATAATCAAGCGGCTGGGACGGTGCCTCTCCGCAACAAACTGTGGCAATGACTGCCGAGCCCGCATAATGGGCGTAGACAGCTCCGTTTGCCTGCTTGGCAATCTTGCCTGTCTCGAAAACGAGATAGTCGTCACCAAGCTGAACTGAAACTTTCTTTACTTCTGACATTTTTCTTCCTTTTCTTCTTAACTTCTTCTAATTTGTTCTTTGTTCCAACTCGTTTCTACACAACAAGTTCAATGCCGCACGAACTGTCATGCAAAAAGCATGGGAACTGAGTCGCAAGACATACTGAAGGCTCTGGCTTTCACCAGAGCCTCCCGATCTGTCTTACTTTCTGAGGCCGAGCTCAGCAATCAGAGCACGATATCTCTCGATGTCTGTGTTCTTGAGGTACTTGAGAAGTCTTCTTCTCTGACCGACCATCTTCAGGAGACCTCTGTTGGAGGCATGATCCTTCGGGTTAGCCTTGAAGTGCTTCTGAAGGTCGTTGATCCTTGCTGTGAGAAGTGCAATCTGAACCTCTGTTGCACCCGTGTTCTTTACGTCACCGCCGAACTTTGCGATGAGCTCCTGCTTTGTTTCCTTGGTAACCATTCGTTACGCTCCTAGGAATGTAATCCCATCCGGAGGTATGCGCACAGGCAGCTCCAGAGCCAGATGGTTCTCTGAAACGAAGGCCTTCGTCCTGAAGGTCCGGCCTTCTGCTGTCGCTTCCACCACGTACTCCCCTGCTTTAGGCAGGAGAAGTCCGAGAGTGCGCACATCGAACAGGCGTTTTTGACTCGACTCCGAAAGCACTTCCGATGAAGCATTCCTCAGGTCAAGACTGTACGCTCTGCCAAGCAACCTCGATGCTTTGCCGAGATCACCTGTTAGGAGACACCTGCGTATCGCAGAGCTGCTCACCACCTCGTCGTCCACGACAACCGGCGGCAAGACCCTTAGATATGCAGATGAAGTATATTTGCGGATCAGCTCACCGATCTCTGAAGGTCCCACCTGAAGCGGGGGTCTTCCGGCTCTGAAGCTGTCGCCAACAACCATCGCCCGCACCCTGTACGACGTACAGAGCAAGGCAATGAACTCCTCACCCGACAGTTTACTCATATCATCAGAAAAGTCAATTACACAATGAAAATTAACTCCTCTGTCTGACAACATTTCCTCAAATTTTGCCGCACTCAGGAGACCGGGCAGTCTATCCTGCGAACCGCGGGCCATCTTGGGGTTCACCGAGAAGGTCACGACCACACTCTGCCAACTGTTCTCGCGTGCCAGCGCCACTGTGGTATCAATAACCCTCAGATGTCCCTGATGCAGGCCGTCGAACACGCCAATGGAGACAACAGTATCGATACCTCTGAACCTTGGATCAGCGAATGCCCTACTTTCCATCTCGCACCTGGCACATTATGCGCCTTTCACTTGCCGAATAGATGCATACCGTTCTGCCTTCGTGCTTGAGAAGTGCAAAAACCGCATCTTCGGGAAGCCTTTTTTTGACTGAAGGCATCACATAGCCGTTTGCAGCCTTGAAGGCCTCGGTTTCCGTCATTTCCAGACAGACGCAACCCGGAAGCCTGGACAGAAGATTCTCGGGATCGCTTTGGGCGGCCATGGCATCGGTATCGTCATATCTGAAGGCCTCCTCTACCGAGAACGGCCCTATCTTGGTTCTGTATAAAGATTTGACATAGGCGCATGAACCGCATGCATGACCGAGGTCCCTTGCATATGAGCGGATATACGTTCCCTTTGAAACGTTCAGCCTGACAGTCAGATACGGAGCATCCCAGCCAAGGATTTCGGCACTATAGATTTCTATGGGCCTTGCCTTCAGTTCAGGTTCAGCCTCCCCTTCGCGTGCCAGCTGGTAGCTGCGCTTGCCGTTTACGTGGATGGCGCTGTAGGCAGGAGGAACCTGCATTATCTTTCCGACCATTTCGGAGACAGCATGTCTCACAATCTCTTCCGAGGGAACGTCAGCTGTTTCAACGACCTCTCCTTCCGGATCGAGCGTAGCCGTCATCTTTCCGAATTCGATGACAGCCTCGTATGTCTTGTCCATGCCCATGAAGGCCGGGACCATGTGTGTATAGCAACCGCACAGAACGACAAGAAGGCCATGTGCGAACTTGTCCAAAGTACCGCAATGGCCTGCCTTTCTGTTTACATTACGCTTTATGCGTGCGAGACAATCAAAGGATGTGATGTCCGGGGCCTTGTCCACAAGGAGCACGGCGCTGCGCTCTGCCACGTCTCAGTTCTCCGAAGGATTCTCCGCAGGGTTCTGGGGCTTGAGGCTTTCAAGAAGCGCATCCATCTTGGCTGCATCACGCTCGGTGGTATCGGCGACGAAGTTCAGCCTGGGTGTGTTCTTGGTCTTCATGACCCTGGCGATACGGCCCTGGATGAAAGGTGCGGCACTCTGAAGTGCCTTGACCGAATTCTCCAGGTCCCTGTCCACCAGGCATGAGACGTAGAGCGTAGCATAAGCGTTGTCTCTGGAAAGAGATATGTCGCTTATGCTTGCAAAAGTGCTCAGTCTAGGATTCTTGATCTCACCACTGACGATCAGGGTGTTCACGATCTCCATTATGCGGGCCTCATTGCGGCTCTGGATATAGTCTGCCATCAGATGTACTCTCCCGTATCCTCGAGCTTTCTGGCCTTCTCCTGGATTTCCACGAACTCGAAGGTGTCACCCACCTGCAGATCCTGGAAATCGGCGATTCCGATACCGCACTCGAATCCCATGGCGACCTCACGCACATCGTCCTTGAATCTCTTGAGCGATGTGATCTTCACAAGGTCGTGGTTGATCTGGATGTTCTCGCGGATCACGCGGCAGAAGTTGTTTCTCTTGACGCTTCCGCTTGTGATGTAACATCCGGCGACCAGACCGACTTTGGGAACCTTGAAGACCTGTCTGACCTCTGCGGTACCGACGTCCACCTCGGTGCGCTCCGGACTGAGCATACCTTCCATGGCAGCCTTAACGTCATCCACAACGTTGTAGATGATGTTGTACTTGCGGATCTCGATCTTGTCGGCATCGGCACGGGCCTGTGCCTTCGGTGTAGGTCTGACGTTGAAGCCGATGACCAGAGCCGGGTTCTCGGAAGCCGAGGCCAGGTTGATATCGTCCTCGATGATTGCACCTGCTGCCGCACGGATGACCCTTACGCGGATTTCCGGAGTGGAAAGCTTCTCCAGAGCGCTCTGGATGGCCTCGACGGAACCCTGCACATCACCCTTGATGATGATGTTGAGTTCCTTGACCTCACCTTCCTGAATGGCGGCGTTGAGGGTCTCGAGAGTGACCTTCTTGAACTTGCTGGCCTGATTCATGCGCTCAAGTTCCTGTCTCTTGGCTCCGACCTGACGGGCCTGCTTCTCGTTCTCGCAGACCTGGAACGGATCACCTGCGGAAGGAACATCTGAAAGACCGATGACCTCCCCCGGAGTCGAAGGACCTGCGCTCTGGATCTTCTTGCCCTTGTCGTCGTACATGGCTCTGACACGTCCCGGATAGATACCGGAAACATAGTAGTCGCCCTGCTTGAGGGTTCCGCGCTGGACGATGAC
>JAFUXI010000083.1 GCA_017470995.1 Spirochaetales bacterium | reverse complement strand
CTGGCGAACAGAGTGTCGAAATCCCGCTCGAAATCAGTGAATGAAACGGCCAGAGACTACAAGTACAAATGGTAGGTCCCGGGTAAAAAAGAAGGCTGTAACCCTCAGCCGGCAAGACCGACTTTTGTTACAGCCCCTTTTCTGTTATAAGACGATAATTGTCAAAGGAATGAATACGGATCGAAGGCAACACCGCCCTGCTCTATCTTGAAGAAGATAATGCTCTGGTCGTTGTTGGCCATTGCCTCTCCGTATGCTCCGATAACCTGCCCCTTTGCAACGTTATCCGCGGTATCCACGGAAACGGAACCGAGATAATCATAGTATGATGTGTATCCGCTCGAGTGCATTATCTTCACGAACAGCGTGCCGTTGTCGTTGAAACCCTTGTCGACCACGGTTCCCGCCTCTGCGGCGCAGACTTCGGTACCTGCCGGTGCCTGAATGATTATTCCGTCGAGCTGGATCGGATTGTCACCTATGGGATTCACGACCTTGGTATTGAAAAGACCTGTGGTGGTTCCTTCCGATGGAAGCATGAATGAAGGCTCGGAACTTGATGTGATGGTGCCGGAACTCTCGATTGTCTCATACGGAATGAAGAGCTTTTGTCCTGCAGTCAGGTCATCTTCCATTATTCCGTTCACATCGCCGAGTGTCTTGGGACTGATCGCCAGACCCAGCTGGGCAGCTATGGACACCAGGGTATCGCCTTCCTTGACCACATACAGGGTTCCGTCACGATCCGGAACCTGCAGCGTACTTCCGATCCAGAGGTCCATCGTGCTCTTGATCTGGTTCACGGCAACCAGGGTCTGGACGCTGAGGCCGAAGCTGTCGGCAATCGAAAGAAGCGAATCACCTGCCTTGATTGTATACTGCTGGTAGCGGACGATATCCCTTGAGAAGGATGACTGCTGGGAAATGGAGAGATTCTGTGCAATTGCGGGCTTCTTCATCTCCACGCTTTCTTCCATGACAACGGAATCCTCCGGGACATCCGAGAGGCCATAGTCCGAAGCAGTAATGTAATCAGTCTCCAAGGCCGATGCCGCCGAGAGTGCGCTGATGGCGCTGTCAATGGAAAGGTCTACGGAGGAATCCCCCATCTTGGATGCAACGGAGGATGCTTCCGAAACAGGTTCCGGCTCCGGGTTCTGAGGAACAACGACCTTGTCGGCAGCATTGTCGGAAACAGCCGGAAGAGCATTGTTTTCGGTACCTGTGAGCTCCTGGGTCTCGAGTAGTTTTACCCAGACAAGGACAGCTATGCCGCAGATGAGAATCGACAAAAGTATGACTGCAAGAAGAATCTTGGAAGAAGAACTTCCACTCCTCGAGACCCTGTTGTCACTGATGTCATCATAGCTTCTGGTACGTGCCACGGCAATTAACCCCTTGTGTAACCTTCCTTGTAATTATAATATCAAATCATGGGTTCTTCAACGAGTAGAGGCAACATTTCCACCTTCATGCTTATAGTAGCGCTTCTGGTAATACTGGTACTGGTGGGAGTTCTGGCTGAACTCATGCTTTCAAACGGAGTTCGTACCGGCAAGTACAACAACCCCAATGTCGCAACCCATGTTGTCCGCGGCACTATCTATGACCGCAACGGCAGAGCCCTGGCCCTTGAGGTCCCCACAACGACCGTTCTTGTAAAGAAAAGTTCTACCAACGTCGAAACGATATCCCAGATAATCTCTGTTCATTCAGATTCCACTCCCGGAGATATCATACATACCATCTCAAGTTCCTCCGATGAACTGGTTCCGGTGGTCTATGAACTTGAAGCCTCCGATGCCACTCTTATTCTGGCTGACCTCGAGAGGAGCAACATCCCTTCCGGTGAAGTCATCATGCGCAAGGATTATACCAGGACCTATCCCGCAGCATTCCACGCTGCTCAGCTGATAAGCGAAACGGAGAAGGTTTTCGACAGCGTGCTCTCGCCTGCCCCGGGCTTCGGCGAATCAACGACCTACGGAAAAGATGTATATCTTTCATTGGACCTTGATATCCAGTATCTGCTTGACCTAGCCCTGCAGCAGGTGTTCGAGCTCCAGAGCCCTGACTACTGCGTGGGACTTATACTGGACATCCAGAGCGGTGAGGTTCTTGCCGATACCACCTACCCGTTCTACGATCTGAACGACAGCTCCGCCATATCGGATGCACAGAAAATCAACAGGGCACTGATCAACTCGATAACACGTCCCGATGTAAGAATCACAGAGGTCAGATGCGTTCTCGGAGTCACGGAGCATAATCAGGAATCACGTACGGTCACCTATTCGACTGATGGCAGTTACACGAGCAATCTGGATGTGATTGCCGATATGGTCAGATTCCCCGACGGATACACATCCATTGTAACCACCGTACCTGATGAGAAACCCAGATACCTGTTTTTCGTCGGCTCGGTAAATCCCAAATTCTATAAAGTATCTTCAGTTCTTGATTATGCAGTCAGTTCCATCGAACAAGGTCTGTCAGCCCAGAACAAGCTTTGACAGAATCTTCTCCTGTTTGATCAGCATGGGCTCAGAGGGATTGTTGGTCTGGTGGTTCTCTCCCGAGAGATGAAGGACTCCGTGAATAAGTAGTCTCCTGAGTTCCTCGTTCTCCGTTACCTTGAAGATCTGAGCGTTTCTTCTGAGAACCTCGGGACAGATGAGCATATCACCAAGTACCCTTTTGCGCCTTCCTGCACTTATGAATCCGAATCCGTCGTCATCCTCTGCGGCAAAGCTCAGGATATCGGTGCTGTCATCGATATCCCTGAACTTCCTGTTCATCCTCTTCATGTTCACTTCATTGATGAATGAAACGGAGAACTCGACATTCGAGAGCTTGATTTCGGAGAGTACCTTATTCAGATACTCGAGAACGAATTTCTTGGGAGCAAGCTCCTTGTAGGATTCCTTGTCGTAGGAAACATCGATTGTATTCATAATCATCAGTCCTCATCCGGATACTCGATTCTGGAGTGGTTTCTGGCAACCAGAGTCTTTACGAATGCCTCGGAAAGGGTTCGGATATCGTTCATCGTCAGGTTGCTGTCATCCAACTGACCGCGTTCGATCTTTCCCATGAAGATGCTGTCTATCAGCTTGGCATACTTGGAAGCGTTCGGAGTCACTGTCCGGCTGGCAGCCTCGATACTGTCTGCAAGCATGACGATTCCGCACTCCTTGAAGTCAGGGATGTCGGCATTGTATGAGAAATCAGAGGCCTTAACGGTCTCGCCCTTGTTGTCGTCTGCAGAAGCAGCCTGGAATTTCAAAGCTTCATTGTAGAAATAAGCGATGATATCGTTTCCGTGGTGGCTCTGGATGATCTTGATGATCTCTATGGGAAGACCTGCTTCCCTTCCCTTTTCTGCACCGACCTTAACATGGCTCTTGATGACGGCAACCGAAAGGCTCGGGCTGATATCGTCATGCTTGTTCACGCCGTTCTGGTTTTCGATGAAGTATTCGGGATGCTCGATCTTTCCGATATCGTGATACAGTCCTCCTACCCTTGCCAGAAGAGAATTCGCACCGATTGCCTTTGCTCCGACTTCTGCAAGATCAGCAACTGCAACGCTGTGGCTGTAGGTTCCGGGAGCCGCACCTGAAAGCCTGTTGAGAATCGGGTTTTCTCCGTATGCAAGCTCATAGAGTCTGAAGATTGTCGGAAGGTTGAAGACCTTTTCGGCCACCGGAAGCAATGCAGTCAGCAGGATATATGCAATCGAGACATTGATCAGGGTTCCGAGAAGAACGGTGAAGATCATCGTGAACGATGCCTGCGTGATTACCATGAACAGAATCGAGACACCTGCACATGCGATGGCAGAGAAGAACCACTGATAGATCATGTCCAGACGTCTGTTGAAGAACCTGATGAGGAATACCGATACGCTGGAACAAACTATGCAGTAGAAAAATGTCATGATTGAAGCGGTAGGAAGAGTTGCCATCACAGCAGCCAGCATGAAGCTGGAAACGAAACCGATTCTCTTGTAGCCGGTGACTTCCGTCATGAACAGCGGCAGGAAGAATATCGGCAGAAATGAATCGCTGAATTCAAGATTCAGCCTGGAAGAAAGCAGTGTCAGGAAGAAAGTAGCAACCAGTGAGATCAAGAAGCCTGTGACAAGCAGGAAATTGTGCTCCCTGAAATGGAGGTCGCTGCTTCCGAGGAACATTCCGAAAACATAGAGTCCGATGGAGAGAACAATGCTGTCAAAGATAATATGCCCCACCATCTCTATGAATGAGAAGGAATTGCTCTGGGTGCTCAGAAGCCTCAGAAGCTCCATCTGCTCATGGTTGACGACGTGATCGGCCTCGATGAGTATCTGGCCTTTGGTGATTGAAATCACGACGGTATCGACGTTCTTTTCGGCATCGTCCCGCCTATGTTCCGTAAGAGCCCTGTCGTAGAGGATATTTGGCTCGGTGATTTCCTGGATGATATCCTCGAGGAGAATTGCTTCCTTTGCCGAAAGATTGTCCAGTATTCCGTAAAGGCGCTCTGTAAGGAACTCGCGGATGTTGGAATCCATGACCACGAAGGTGCTGTCGAGCTCTATTGTGTATTCAAAGGAACCCGAATCCTGATAATGGTTGCTGACCGTGATTTCCTTATAACCCTCGTTCAAGGCTTCCCTTATTTCGGATTCATCGAAATAACCGATTTTCAGGATATCCGACACGATATCATATGCATACGAAAGAATGTCTACCTTATCCAGAGACATGATGCTGGAAGCGATGGTCTCTCCAAGAATCGATACAAGCATCTCGTAGTCGAAGTTCGCAACTGCCTGACGAACGGCATCAGCTTTGGCCAGGATCCTTGAATTGGTTATGGTGGAGTAAGTGAAAACCGGAAGCACGGCGGCTCTGGCTTCTTCAATTGCCTTCTGAGTCGCTTCGGAATCAATGAGGTCTATGGAAGTCTTTGCATAGACGTTCTTCTCGGCAATCTCTCCTATCGTATAGCCCGAGTAAATTGACTTGTACTGAACCTGCGTGTTGGTCTTGAGCAGAATCGGAACTGTTACCGAGAGAATCAGCATTATCAATGTGCAGAAAAAGAACGAAAGCTTTCTGGATCCCGCTCTGTCTGCCTTAGTTTTTTTCATATGCGTCAATTATCCTTTGCACTATCCGTGACCTGACCGTATCGCGGGCCGAGAAGTTCACGAATGATATACCTTCGATGCCATCCAGAATGCTTCTTGCATGCACCAGACCGCTCTGCTGACTCTTCGGAAGATCTATCTGGGTTACATCTCCTGTTATTATAGCACAAGAGTTTTCTCCAATCCTAGTGAGAAACATCTTCATTTGGGCTTGTGTGGTGTTCTGCGCCTCATCGAGGATTATGCAGGCATTGTGGATGCTGCGGCCCCTCATATATGCCAACGGGGCGATTTCAATCGAGCCGGAATCTTCAAGACGCCTTATCGTGGCGGGAGCGATGAGCGCTTCCATGCTGTCATACAGCGGCCTGAGGTATGGATTGAGCTTCTGGGAAAGGTCACCAGGAAGGAAGCCCAGACTCTCGCCGGCTTCCACGACCGGACGTGTCAGAATCAGCTTCTGCTTCCGACCGCTCAATAGTTCTCCCAAGCTGTGTGCGACGGCCAGATAGGTCTTGCCTGTACCTGCAGGACCGATTCCGAAGGTGATCTGGCTGTTGTTCATTGCATGGATGTACTGTTCCTGATGGTCACTCTTGGGATAGACGGCCTTGCTGAGGACGGATATGAACTCCCTCTTCGAAGGAGCCTCCGTACTCTGCCCTTTCTCCATGGCACTCTGGACGCTCTTGTACTCCATGAGAATCTCGGGCTCGCTGATATCGCTTGTTATACCCGAAAGCCTTGAGAGTCTGTCCATCAATTCGGAGAACAGCCGTGAGCTGACCTCAGGAGTAGCGCTGTCCTCGGTATTGCACTCGACCCTGTCACCGCGCACATAAATGCTGCAGCCCAGCAGTTTCTCGAGATATGGCACATTGGCATCATTGATCCCACAGACGCTTCTCATTGCATCAGGATGCTCGAAGACATAGCTTGTTCCCATCTGTAAATCCTTCCTCCCTATTCCCACTTTTTGTTGTAGCTGTCCCATGATCCCTGGGTCTTG
>JAFUXI010000082.1 GCA_017470995.1 Spirochaetales bacterium | reverse complement strand
TCATGGTAAATGTTCCTGGCGGAATCATTTTACCACTGCACGCCCCGGGTTCGAGTCCCCGGGCGTCTCTTTTTACTTGTTGTTGTCATAAAAGAAGTGCTGTAACCCTCAGCCGGCAAAACCGACTTTTGTTACAGCCCCTTTGTTTTGTCTGATAGCCGACAACTAGAACAGGTAGTAGAAAGTCAACTTCGGTGTGAACCTGTACCCGAAGTAGTCTTCCGTATCTGCAGAGGAATAGGATTCCTGATAGCCGTCCCAAGCATAGTGATCTTCTTTCGTCATCCATTTGAGGAACAGCAGCGAGGCCTTGCCTCCGACGGAAAAGTAGAAGTCACCGCCGAGCTTGTACATTATCTCAGCATCCAGTCCGAGTCCCAACGAAATGTAATCCTTTGTGACGGTATGTCTTTCGTCATGGGTGTCATAGTAGGAATACTCCGTCGAGAAATAGGTGAACTCAGGACCTACGCCAAGCAGCAGGTCGAGATTCCTGGCCAGATTGGCCCTATATCCCAGACCAACCATCATATTGGCATATACGGGGGCCTTCGTAGCGTTCTCCTCAATTGAAACTCCGTTGATTCTATAGGATTCCTTGAGATTTATAAGCAAACCTACATCGACATAGAGACCGAACGGTGAAGGACTGGCAAACAGATAGTCCGAAAGCCCCAGAAGCAACTGGGCTTCCTTGTCGATTTCAGTTCCGGTTGCGACCTTGTAGGTTTCATAGACATAGGATCCACCGACCGTCAAGCCCGTGTAATCTTCTATCTCAGGCTCGGACTCCTGGCCGTATCTTGCGAAAACCGCAGTGCTGCATACCAGCAGAAGCACCAGGGCTGCGATGATGAATTTCTTCATTACAAACTCCTTGTATTCAATTAACTTAATTTGATTCGATTATATAGACCATTTGAATGAGAGTCTAGCCAACTGGCACCCTACTGCCCCTATTCCTCCGTAAATTGCAAGGAAAATGGCACCGATGGCATTCTGCTCATTCGAATAGTAGAACGATGTGTATTTTTTTGCTTCATCGGGAAGAACCAAAGCAATCGGGAAGGCGCCGGTGAAGTTCATTGCAAAACTGTCGTTGAACTTGAAGTTGAAACCCACCGACGGTCCGACGAAAGCCATTGTCCAAATGTAACCGGGACCGAACAGTCCGACAATATCCCCCTGGATTCCCAGACGCATGCTGAACTTCTTTCCCATGCCGATTCTCCAGTACACATTGGCCATTGCACCTGCCGGAATGACGAAACCCGACTTCTTCTCGCCTTCTCCTTCATCACCCTCTCCCCCTTCTCCTCTGGCTATGAAGCCGGATTCCGTGCCGCTGTCGTCGGAGGAGGAGTTGCCCTTGAAGATCGCCTCGATCCCGCTTACGGCAAGAGGCATCACGGGAAGGCCCAAGGATGTCTCGAAGCCGAAGTGGCTTCCTTCCACATCAAGCAGGAAGCTTGTGTTGAGCACGTTCTGCGCCACACCGATCTGGATGTCTGCGGCAAAGGCAGAGATGCAGACAATTGCAGCCAGAGCAAGGATTACTATCAGTTTCTTCATTTATATGCTCCACTTGAAGGACAGTCTTGCGAACTCGTTGATGACAAGAGGAAGAACCATCAGGAAGTCCCAGTTGTCTTCCGTCTTTGTCGAGTAATAGAACACCGTATACTTGGCAGCCTCTTCAGGAAGAAGAAGTCCGACCGGGAATGCACCTGAGAGGTTGACCGAGAATCCGCTGTTGAACTTGAACTCGAAGCCCGTCGAAAGTCCCGCAATCGCGATGAATGTAAAGTGATCCTTGTCCATCAGAGAGATTGCATCGCCCTGGATACCGATGCGCCACTCGAAATGCTTGGTGTTGACGATCTTGAAATATCCGTTGAGAACACCGGCAGGCAGAAGGAACAGATCCACGAATTCATAAGGTTCCTTCTCCCCCGTTTCCGGATCGATTCCGCCGCGGCTGATGTAGTCGATTGTTCCTGCAATTCCTGACACAAGAGGAATACCTGCGGCTCCTTCGACTCCGAAGCGGTTTCCGCTGAGGTCTGCTGCAAGCATTGTATGCATATAGTTCTGCATGATACCGATTGAGAAGTCAGCTGCAAAAACGGCTGAGGATGCTACTACAGCTATAAGCAGTATGATGATGAATTTCTTCATTTCCGTTCTCCTTTGCATGGGCATGCGCCCTTACATGTTGTAAATCAACTGTATTGAAAAATGGTTACATCCGAGCTTGGTCGACAGCCTCTGCATAACGGCGAGCAATCAGCTGAGGCCTGGTTATGGCCGAACCCACGACAACAGCAAATGCACCGTATTCGATGGCCTGTTTTGCATCAGATGGGCACCAAATTCCACCTTCTGCGATGAACGGAACCTTCAGATCGGCTTTCAAGCGGCGGA
The DNA here is from genome assembly GCA_017470995.1 of Spirochaetales bacterium. GTDB lineage: Bacteria > Spirochaetota > Spirochaetia > Sphaerochaetales > Sphaerochaetaceae > UBA9732. The sequence goes on along the minus strand of JAFUXI010000082.1, from coordinate 1,699 downwards.
AAAGATCGAAATCGGGAATGGCAATATCCTTCGTGTAACTCGTGTAGCTACGCATCGTAGTTCCTACGAAATCGAAGCCGATTTCCTGGGCATGGATACATTCCTCATAGGTCGAACAGTCTGCCATGAAAAGCTGATCGGGGTACATTTTCCTTGCCTCGGCGAACACTTCGTCGAGGGTCTTTGAACCGGGATGGAGCCTGTCCGTGGCATCCATGGCGACGATGTCGCTTCCGCATTCAACCATGGCGGAAATCTCATCGATCGTCGGCGTGATATACACTTCGCAGCCGGGGTAATCCTTCTTGTAGAGCCCGATGACCGGAAGGTCCACCACCCTCTTGATTTCAGCTACATCCTCAGGTGTATTTGCCCGGATTCCGGAAGCCCCTCCCTGAAGGGCTGCAAGGGCCATCCTTCCCATGATGAAGGAACTGTGAAGGGGTTCGTCCGGCAGAGCCTGACATGAGACGATCAACTTTCCACGGATTGAACTGAACAGGTTTTCTTTTGTCATAATGAAACTTCACTGAAAATGATAAAACAAGGCGGACCGAAACGCAACATGCATTTCAAGCCCGCCCCCGATTGACTTCAATCGCCGTTTGTCAGTTCTTGCCGCTGAAGAATGTAGCCTGCAGAATGACGGAAAGCACGATCAGGTCAAGAGCAAGATCCCTTATTACCAGAATGAAAGCTCTGTCGTCGAACTGTGCGATGTCTCTCAGGAAGATGATGAGTCCCCAGAAAACGATGGCGATGATACCGCAGACAGTCTTTACGACGGCCGGCATGCCGCTTACGAACTGACAGACAATGATGCCTACTCCTGCAATGGCTGCAAGACCGAAGACGATGTAGACGAGTGCTTCCTCGCTGAGGAACTTGACCAGCGGGCGAACCAGGTCGTCACCCAGCTTGCTGTCGAAACCGGAAATGCCTGCGAAGATCAGCAGAATGCCGACGAGCACAGTAGCGATTACTGAAAAATCGAATGAAACTTTCTTATCTGCCATACGATTTACTCCTTAAAACATTTTATGCCCGCAAGTATATCAATTTGGTAAACAAAAATCTAGAACTATCCATCATGTCCCGGTATTCACAATTGAGCCTGTTTTTCGTTATCATCTGAGACATGCAGTTCACTGTTGTTTTACAGAGCATGCTCTTCATGCTGATCTTCATGGCCCTCGGTTTCATCCTGGTTAAAGTCAGGGCGGCAGATGCCTCGCATGCCAAGACATTGTCTGCACTTCTGCTTTACGGATGCACTCCTGGCATAATAATCACTTCCTTTCAGGAGATGGGATATTCACCGGAGAACAACATGAACCTGCTTTTGTTCTTCGTGCTGAGCCTCTTGATCCAGCTGCTGCTGTTCGGACTGCTGGTGCTTCTGTTCAGGGACAGGATGAACAACGGCAAATACCGCATCTTGACAATCGGATCATTCATGGGCAATGTGGGATTCTTCGGACAGCCTGTCGTCATTGCCGTTTTCCCCGACAAGCCGATTGCAGCCTGTTACTGCATGATGGCAGCCATAAGCATGAATTTTCTGATATTCACTGTCGGCGAATACATGATTTCAAGGGACAGAAAATACATCTCCGTCAGGAAAGCCATACTCAACCCGACGTTTTTTTCCCTTGCGGTCGCCCTTCCCCTCTATTTCCTGAAAATCCGGCTTCCGAAC
>JAFUXI010000006.1 GCA_017470995.1 Spirochaetales bacterium | reverse complement strand
GACTTAGGACAACTCAAATGAGAGGGGCCGCCACGAAACCGTATTTCGTAACAGCCCCATTGTTTTGTCATGATAATCCGATGCAATGTGCAATCACAGACCCATCTTGGCCTTCTGCTTTGCCCATGAATCCTTGAGCGTGACGGTGCGGTTGAACACCATGTGATCAGGTGTGCTGTCGTAGTCAGGTGTGAAGTAACCGCTTCTGATGAACTGCAGGTAATCGCCGGGCTTTGAATCGGCGACAGAGGGCTCGAGCTTGGCATCGTTGACCACGATAAGGGAATCCGGATTGAGGTCGTCGAGGTAGTTTCCTGTCTCTCCTCCGGGATACTCTGTCTTGAAGAGCTTGTCGTAGAGTCTGACCTCACCGCTGATGGCGTACTTGGCACTGACCCAGTGGCTGGTTCCCTTGACCTTGCGTCCGTCGGCTGTCTCTCCGCCGCGGGACTCGGGATCGTAGGTGCAGTGAACGACCGTGACATTTCCGTCGGCATCCTTCTCGCAGCTTGTTGCTGTGACGTAGTAGGCAGTCTTCAGGCGGATTTCGTTACCGATATAAAGTCGGTGGTAACCTTTGGGAGGAACTTCCATGAAGTCCTCGCGCTCGATGTAGAGTTCCTTTGTGAAAGGCATCGTGCGCTTTCCGGCCATCGGATCTTCGGGGTTGTTCTCGATCTCGAAGTACTCGACCTGATCCTCGGGATAGTTGTCGATGACAAGCTTGATCGGATCAAGGACTGCCATTACACGCTTTGCGCGCTTGTTCAGATCCTCTCGGACGCAGAACTCCATCAGGGAGTAGTCGACGACCGATTCGACCTTGGCAACGCCTACGCGGGAGACGAAGTCCTTCATGGACTCCGGAGAATAGCCGCGTCTTCTGATTCCGCTGATGGTGGGCATTCTGGGATCGTCCCATCCGCTCACGATGCCGAGATTGACGAGGTTGAGGAGCTTTCTCTTGCTCATGACGAAGTAGTTGATGTTGAGTCTTGCGAACTCATACTGATGCGGTGTGTGCTCGATTCCGTCGATGGAGCAGGCCCAGTCATAGGCAGGTCTGTGGTCCTCGAACTCGAGGGTGCAGATGGAGTGGGTGATGCCTTCGATTGCATCCGAGATGGGGTGGGTGAAATCGTACATCGGATAGACGCACCACTTGTTTCCTGTTCTCGGATGCTCTGCGAACTTGATCCTGTACAGGGCGGGGTCACGCATGTTGATGTTGGGGCTGGCCATATCGAGCTTGGCCCTGAGAAGGTATTTCCCCTCGGGGTATTTGCCTTCTCCCATCTCCTTGAAGAGCCTGAGGTTCTCCTCAATGCTTCTGTCTCGGTCAGGGCTGTTCTTTCCGGGTGTTGTGAGTGTTCCTCTATTTTCCTTGACCTGCTCGGGAGTCTGGCTGTCGACGTAGGCAAGGCCTTTCCTGATGAGGTCGATCGCTATCTCATGGAGCTTGTCGTAATAGTCGGAGGCATAGTACTCATGCTCTCCCCAGTCGAAACCCAGCCAGCGGATATCGCTCTTGATGGAGTCGATGTACTCCATGTCTTCCTTTGCAGGGTTGGTGTCATCAAGTCTTAGGTGGCAGATTCCGTTGTACTTCTGTGCCAGGCCGAAGTTCAGGCAGATGCTCTTGATGTGGCCTATATGCAGGTAGCCGTTGGGCTCGGGCGGGAATCTGGTTACGATTGTGTTGTTCGGGACTCTGCCGTTGGCAAGATCGTCTTCGATGATCTTCTCGATGAAATTGAGGGACTCTTTCTCCTCAGTTCTGATCTCTTCGCTCATGTTGTTCTCCTTTGCCCTTCCAAAGGGGCGGTAAGGTGATGGTTGATGATAACATAAATGGAAAGAATTCACCATATAGTGTATTATTGTAATGATACGTTTTCGGAGGTGTTCTGTGATAGCTTGCGTCGGTGAGTCATTGATAGACAGGATAGGGGATAAGACGCTGATAGGCGGATGTCCGCTCAATGTGGCCGTTGCGGCGTCCCGCCTCGGTGCGCCTGTGACTTTCTTCGGCAAGATCTCTTCCGATGAGTACGGCCTTTCGATACTCGAGAAGATGATAGATGACGGGATTCTCTTCGATCCGCAGAGCTGCAACGCAAGCGAGCCCACGCTCTGCAGCAAGGCAACCGTGGGTGAGGACGGAAAGGCTTCATATACCTTCGATTATGAAGGCACGGCTGCCTGCAGCATGACTGAAGCCGAGCTTTCGGCCTCATTTGCAAATGAAGGGGATATCGATCTTGTCTTCTTCGGATCCATCTCGCTTCTGATGGAGCCGTTCTGCGATGCAATCGTTCCTGCCATGAGAGCAATTCAGACAAGGCCCAGGTGGTTCCTTGATCCCAATGTCAGGCCTTCGATGGTAAGGGATGCAGAAGCATACAGGAAGATGATTATTTCTCTGGCAGGCGAGTGTGATATCGTGAAGGTAAGCGAGGAGGATCTCTCCTATCTGCTGCCGGGTCTGGAGCCTTCCGAAGCCGAGGCAAAGTTCTTGTCGATGTGTCGGTCCAATCTCCTGATTACGAGGGGAGAGAACGGAAGCACCTGGCTGACGAAGGACATCAGGGTGGACTGCCCTGCTTTCATTGCCGGAAGCGTGGTGGATACCATCGGTTGCGGCGATACTTTCGACGGTGCCGTGATAGCATATCTGCAGCGCAACGATCTCATTGCAAGTCTGGAAAAACTGGGTAGATCCGACATAGAGACAATGCTTGATTACGCATCCAAGGCCGCAGGACTGAACTGTCTCTTCGAAGGTTGCGATCCTCCCCGCAGAGTTGTTAACGCAGACGACATTATGGAGTAATATTCAGATATGAAAATCAAAAACCGGTTCGTTCTGATTCTGATAATCATCCTCGCACTCATTGCAGCTTCCCTGATAGGGATTGTGCTTGTGCGATGGACATCTTCAATCGAGTCCAAACAGCGTGTGAACGAACTTCGGACCGCACTCAAGGAAGTGATAGCTACCTCCGGGGAGAAAGGTCTTCTTGAAATGGCCGGTGTTCCTGTGGACAATATCTACTACGGCGAATCAGGAGTTTCACTGTTCCTGAATGACAAGGGTTCCTGGACCTACAGCGATGAAGAGCTTGAGAACATCAAGATATTCGAGGTCTGCAACAAGGCTGTCGTTCATATCGAGACCCAGGTTTCGGGAGACTCGTCCTACTTCGATGCGGTGCCCGAAAGCGATACCGGTTCTGGCTTCTTCATCTCGCAGGACGGCCTGATCGTCACCAACTACCATGTAATCAAGGATGCATCGATCATCACGGTTTCGCTTCATGACGGCTCGGTGTACGAGGCGCAGCTTCTGGGCGCCGATGATGAGAACGATATTGCGGTCATAAAGATATCCCCGACTGCAGATGCAGGAATAGAAGTCCTTTCATTCGGCGATTCCGACTCCCTTGTGGTAGGGCAGAAGGTCATTGCCATCGGAAACCCGTTCGGTTTCGACAGAACGATGGTGACCGGCATCATTTCCGGTCTCAGCCGTCCTGTCAGAGACGAAAGCGGCAAGGTTCTTCTGGGAATGATCCAGACGAGCGCCACAATCAACCCCGGAAACTCCGGAGGTCCGCTTCTCAATACGGAAGGGAAGGTCATAGGCATCAACACCTCCATCTACAGCACAAGCGGCACCAGCCAGGGAATGAACTTCGCGGTTGAGTCCAACACCGCCGCCTCGTCCGTGAACGATATCGTCAACTACGGCAAGGTGAGCAGGGGCTGGCTGGACATCGTTCCCGTGCAGCTTTCACAGACCATCGTGGACTATGCCGGCCTGAAGGTTTCCAAGGGTCTTCTTGTTAGCCAGGTTGTTCCGGGCGGTCTTGCGGATCAGGCCGGTCTGAAGGCCGGAAACCAGCAGAGACTCTACGGAAACTCAGTCATCTATCTCGGTGGAGACATCATTACGGAAATCAACGGCGTGGCTGTGTCTGACTACAATGACCTGTTCACGGCCCTTTCGAATACCAAGCCCGGGGATGTCGTGCCTGTAATCGTGGACAGGAACGGTTCAAAGGTGAAGCTGAGTATCACGCTGGTTGAGAGGACCAAGGAAAACCTGAGCTGGATCAACAGATAAGAATATGCCTGAGAACAGATACCCTACAGAATCATTCAGATTCCAGATTCCCTCAAAGGAGGATGCCCTCAACTTCCATCCGGGTACTGACGGTCCCGGAATGGGGGAGGTCGATTCATCCTGGGGCGGGGATATGGTCTACAACGTCCATGGCTCCGTCAAATGGTCGGACAAGAAGTTCGTCGTCCATTCCCCGTTCGATGTGTCGGGCGATCAGCAGCAGGCTATAGACAAGCTGGCGCAGGGAGTGTTGGACGGGGATCGGTTCCAGACGCTCAAGGGTGTCACCGGATCGGGAAAGACCTTCACCATGGCCAAGGTCATAGAGAAGATCCAGCGCCCGACTCTGATACTGTCACACAACAAGACGCTTGCAGCTCAGCTGTACAGGGAATTCAAGTCATTCTTCCCTGAGAACAGGGTGGAGTACTTCGTCTCGACATACGATTACTATCAGCCGGAAGCCTATGTCCCGGGCAAGGACCTGTACATAGAGAAGGATGCTGATGTCAACGATGAGATCGACCGAATGAGATTGTCGGCATCGTTCTCCCTGATGGAGAGGCGTGATGTCATAGTCGTCGCTACCGTTTCATGCATCTTCGGCCTTGCCAATCCCGTATCATTGAGGGATATGACTCATATCTACAGGGTCGGTGAGGTTTTCGACCATCGTTCGGAACTTGAGCAGCTGACCCGCATGCAGTATGACCGCAACGACGCGGTGCTGACCAGAGGGTGCTTCAGGGCCCATGGGGACATCATCGAAATCTGTCCGCCTTATCTTGACAGTGCGGTGCGCATAACTCTGGACTGGGACACCATAGAGAGCATCCAGTGGTTCGACCCGATTACGGGAGAGAAGCAGGCCAGGCAGGAGAGTTTCACGCTGTATCCGGCAAAACAGTTCGTCATGCCCAAGGAACAGGTTCTGGCCGCCATCGGACGCATCCGCAGCGAGATGGAAGAACAGTATGAGCTTTTCATGAACACCGGACGCCCGCTTGAGGCGGAAAGAATCAAGACTCGTGTGGAGTACGACCTGGAGATGCTCCAGGAGATCGGTTACTGTCCCGGAATCGAGAACTACAGCAGACCGCTTTCAAACCGTGCACCGGGCGAGAGACCTGCGGTCCTGCTGGATTACTTCCAGCCTGATTTCGTGACTTTCATAGACGAGTCCCACGTTACCCTGCCTCAGATAGGGGCGATGTATGAAGGCGATCACTCCAGGAAGATGAACCTCGTGCAATATGGATTCAGACTTCCTTCCGCACTGGACAACAGGCCGCTGAAGTTCGACGAGTTCGACAAGGTCGCCGGGCAGCGCATCTTTGTCTCGGCAACTCCCGGAAAGCTGGAGAAATCGCTTTCGGTCAGAACGGTGACCCAGGTCATCAGGCCCACCGGTCTGCTGGATCCCGAAATCACGGTCAGACCTACGGAGGGACAGATCGAGGATCTCTACGGAGAAATCCGCAAATGTGTGAAGGAGAAGCAGAGGGTCCTTGTAACTACGCTGACCAAGCGCATGGCCGAAGATATCTCAGACTTCTTCGCATCAAAGGGAGTGCGTGTACGCTATCTGCATTCCGAGGTGGAGACCATCGAGCGAGTGGAGATCCTCAGGGACCTCAGGGCCGGTGCCTTCGACGTTCTTGTAGGTATCAACCTGCTCCGTGAGGGACTGGACCTTCCTGAAGTTGCCCTCGTTGCGATTCTGGATGCCGACAAGATAGGATTCCTCAGAAGTGCGACTTCCCTGATCCAGACCATAGGCCGTGCGGCAAGAAACGTCAACGGCCGCGTCATCATGTACGCCGACCGCATCAGCGATGCAATGGAAGAGGCAATAACCGAGACCCGCGAGCGCAGAGCCATACAGATGGCCTACAACAAGGAACACAACATCACTCCGAAATCCATCGTCAAGGCAGTCGAGGATATCCTGGAAAGGGAGAAGGCCGATGCCGTCGAGGACGAGAAACAGGACATCAGGATTCGCAAGTCAGGCTACAATCTCCTGGATTCCTCACAGCGCAGGAAGTACATCAAGGAGCTCGAGGCGGAGATGCTTCAGGCTGCCAAAGACCTTGAGTTTGAGCGTGCTGCAGTGCTCAGAGATGAGATAAACGACATAAAATCAATGAAATTTGACTCCTGAGGCCGTTTTTCTGAATTATTTTAGTTTTAAAATGCTATTTTCTGTAATATTATAGAAGTATATTTCTAAACTAAATGGAGCGGATATGTCAAAAAAGAACAAAGTTATCAAGTTGGCATCGAAGAACAGAGACAGAGGCCAGAGTTTCTATGTCACCTACAACGGAGTTGAGATGACCCGTGCTGAGCGTGAAGCACTCATCCGTGCAAAGAAGAGCGCTGGTAACGATGAGCCCACAAAGAAGGCTGCTAAGAAGGGTACCAAGGTCGCCGAGCCCAGACACAGCAAGCTGTTCAATATGCTCCATCCCAACAAGAAGCAGACAGTTGCTCCCGACCTCAAGTCGGTTGATGCATCAACATTGAAGAAGCCCGAGCCGGCACCGGAGCCCGTCGTCGAGAAAGCAGCTCCCGCACCCAAGCCGGAGCCAGTCATCGAGAAGCCGGCACCCGCACCGGAGCCTGAACCTGTCGTTGAAGAGGTCGTCCCTGCACCCGAACCGGTTGCAGAGCCTGAGCCTGTCGTCGAAGAGCCCGCTCCCGAGCCCGTTGCAGAGCCGGAACCCGAGCCAGAGCCAGAACCAGCTCCCGAACCGGAGCCTGCACCTGCACCGCAGCCGCTGCCGGTGGCCGATTTGGATGAGGACGATGATGCTCTTCTGGACGATGATGAAGAGGATGATCTGTCCGAGGAACTCAATCTCCGCAATGCAAAGAAGCGCATAAGCCCGAATTTCGTAAAGAGAGTAGGAAAGACTTCCGCAAAGGCCTGTGATGACTACATCAGTTCCCATGGCGGCTACGATGAGCAGATTGCCGAGGTCGAGGCAAAGATCAAGGCTGCAAAGACCCCGAAGGATGCCGATGATGCAGTCAAGGCTGAGTACAACGAGAAGAGAAAGGCTCTGCGTGCAGAGAAGAAGAAACTCGAGACAGAGAAGGCTACAAGCATCAACAAGGCAGAATCCCTTGAGCGTGCTGCAGACGGATACTGTGACATCTATACTCTTCTTACCGGCAAGGTCCTCGATGTCAGGAAGACCCCGAGAATCAATGCCTACACACCGCTGTCTGAGGAGCAGGAACTTGAAGTCCTCAACAGCCTGTGGGCAAACAAGAGCGCCAGAAGAGCTCCCAAGAAGAAAGCTTGAGTTATCTGAAATAATGATTGAAAGGCCCCGGATCCGGGGCCTTTCGTTTTCTTTATCTATTGATTAGTGTCTGATGAGTTTGCCGTCGTTGAACTCAAGGATCTTGGTCATCCTGATTCCTGCGGTGATCGTATCGGAAGCAGGCTTGTAGACGGTATAGACCTTGATCGTGAAGCCGTCGTACTGGGCTGTCACGAGGTATTCCTTTCCCAGATATTCGCAACGTGTGATCTTGGCATTCTCGAATCTCAGATGCGGGAAGAACTCGGGGAAGGGCAGACCAGGCATGTCGTTTACGACCATGTCTTCAGGCCTGAAAAGCAATCTGTGCTCGGGGCCGAAGCACTGGTAGATGATCTTGGATCTCTCGGTCTCAGGAACCCTGAGGGTCTTCAGAATGACATCATAAGGAAGAATGTTGCACTCTCCCGTGAAGGTTGCGGTGAACTCCGAGCACGGACGGCGGTAGATGTCTTCCGGCGATCCCATCTGCTCGATTCTTCCGTTTCTGAGGACAATGACCTTGTCTGCAATACTCAGGGCCTCTTCCTGGTTGTTTGAAACGAAGACAGTCGTGATTCCCGTGCTTCTCTGGATTTCCTTGATCTCGTTTCTCAGTACCAGCCTTTCCTCTGCATCCAGAAGCGAAAGCGGTTCATCCAGAAGGAGAACGGATGGCTTTGCCGCAAGGGCTCGGGCGAGAGCGGTCTTCAGTCTCTCCATCGGAGTAAGCTCATCTATCGTGCGCTTTTCGAATCCGGTGAGGTTGACCTGCTCGATGAGGCGGCGGACTTCTGCCTTCAGCTCTTCCCTGGAAAGATGCAGGGTGCGCATGGGATAGGCGATGTTCTTCTCGACATTCATGTTCGGGAAGAGGGCATAGTCCGGAAGAACTATGGTTGTATTTCTCTGTTCCGGCCTGAGGTTGGTGATGTCTTTTCCGTCGATGAGGATCGAGCCGTCATCAATAGTATCTAGACCGCTTATGAGTCTCAGTATCGTGCTCTTTCCGCTTCCGGAAGGACCGATTATCGAAATCAGTTCCCCCTTGTTGACGGAAAAGCTGAGGTCAAGGGCAAGCTTGTGGTACTTTTTTCTGATGTCATTGCAGACAAGTCCGAATTCAGGCATTTGATGTCCCCTTTTTATGAAGCCCGTAGGCGACCGAATAGAATACTATGCTGACCAGGAGAAGAATGGTTGCCATGATACAGGCACCGGTGGAATCACCGCTCTCAAGCAGGGCAACCAACTGTGTGGGAACAGTATTGCCTTTGAGGAAAGCAGGTGTTCCGAATTCTCCGAAGGAAAGGAATGCGACTACGAAGAAGCTTTCGAAGAAGCTCGGTCTGAGAAGAACCGAGTCGATGCTCCTGAATGAATATCTGGCACTGAATCCCAGGGTCCTGGAAACATTGGAGAAGTCCTCGGGAATACCCAGGATCGCAGAGAGAAGCACAAGGACCGACACGGGAATGAAACGGGCCACCGTCGCCAGAATTGCAAGAATCAGAGGATTGACAAACGGCAGCAGCTTTCCGATCAGGGAGAATCCCATGCCCAGTACGGCTGCACCGAATGTAAGCGGCAGGAATGCCAACGTTGTCGGGAAACCGTTTCTCGCAATTGCGAAGCTCAGTCTCTTGGAAAGAAGTGTGCAGATCAGAGCTGCTGACACGGAGATGATTGCGCTGTAAAGCAGGCCCCTTGTCCCGTCTGCCTTCATCGATCCGAAGAGATTCGAGATCGAGGACATCGTTGAACCTGAAAGGATATTGATTGCAAAGATGACGAAGGGAGAGAGGAAGATCGCAAAGGCAATAAGGAGGTATATTGCGGTGAATAGCTTTGACATGAAGCTCTTGGCTACAACAGCTCTCTTTTCCCTGCTGATATCCTTCCATGAATCCAGGAACATCACCATGAGGGCAATGTATGTAATCACAAAGGGGGCAAGCGACAGTGCCTGTGCGGCATTATGATTTCCCGATTGCCAGAGATTATAGATAAAAGTACAGGTGTTTACGGTTTCCGATCCATTCCCGAGAATCTTGAACGAGGCAATGTCGGAAAAGCATCTGATGAAAGCCAGAGACGCCGAGAAGGCGATTTCGCTTCTCATCCTCGGAGTCGTGATGGAGAAGAAGACCTTTGCCGACTTTGTTCCCAGGCTCCTTGCGCAGCTCTCGCAGTTGTCGTCCAGGAATATCCATCGGCTTCCGACGAAGTATATCACCAGCGGGGTGTTTGACATAACCAGCACGATGCCGATCGGAATCAACGGATTGATGGAATCAAGGCCTGTTTTCTGAAGCAGGAATCTGGTGCTGAGAGCCAGTACGGAAACCGGAATCAGCATGAGGAAGGTCAGGACCCACCTGAAGAATCCTTTCAGCGGGAATCTGTATTTTGCCATTATGTAGGCACCCGGCAATCCCAGAATCACCGAGACCAGTATGCAAAGAGAAGAAAAGAGCACTGAATTGCCTAGGTTGATGAGGGTAGGGATGTCCGAAAACACGGAAAGGACCGAGTCTGCTCCGCTAATCCATTCCATTATGGCTGGAGCAAGACAGAGAATGAAGAGAAGTACAATTGCGATTGCAGGATATGTCCTTCTGAAATTGTCCTTGGTGCTCATATCCTTATATTAGCATAATCGGCTGTGTTTTTTAACCCAAATTGCTGATTGATTGAGAGAAGATAAGACTGTACTATTTGGCTATGGTACAGTTCTATCTGCTTAGTGTCTTGTATCTCGTACTGGCCTCGGGACTGCTTCTAGTCGACAAATACGGGACATCGTTCTTCTTTCTCATCAATCTGAAGACCTTCTACAATTCCAAGAAGCTTACGCAGATAATCTGTCTTTCCGTGGGAGCAGTCATTCTTCTCGGAATCATATTCTTCCCCGTAGAACCGGGCCCGATGGTGTTGGGAGACATCCTGCCTGCTGCCAATCTCGCCATCGTACTGCTGTATTTCCTTCGAAAGGTGGGGAAGACTGATATAGTTGATTTCAACAATGAAAAACGCAACGCCCTGGGATTCATTACCCTGGGCGTTGCACTGGTTCACTTTCTGTTTCCGAATATCGTGATAATTTAAAGAACAGTTCCGTTCGGTATTGTCGATCCCTTTGTTATCACGATGATTCCGTCATGAATCGAATAATCGCCGTAGTCTCCGTCGTTTCTGGGAATATTGTCTATTCCTATGCGGCATCCTTCGCCGATTCTGGCATTCATGTCGATGATGGCACGCTTGATGATCGAGCCCTTTCCGATTCCGAGGTTGGGGATTCCGTGCTCGGCGTTGTACTGCTTCTGCTTTTCGGTCTCATAATAGGTTGCACCCATGCAGTAGACACCGTCAAGGGAAGCTCCGCTTTCGATGATGGTACGGACACCGATGATGGAATTGACGATGTAGGCGTTGGTGATTATCGAGCCTTCGGATGTCAGTGAGCTGGTGATGTTGCTGAAGTTGACCTTGGTGGCAGGGAGATGTCTTCTGTGTGTGTAGATCGGCATCTTCTCGTCATAGAAGTTGAACTTCGGGTTGATGCTGGCAAGATCGAGGTTGGTATCGTAGAAGGCCTTGATTGTTCCGATGTCCTCCCAGAAACCGTTGAAGAGATAGGATGCGACGGGCTTCTTTTTGGTCAGGTCCGGAATGATTTCCTTTCCGAAGTCGGTCTTGTCATTGTCCAGGGCCTCTTCCATGGTCTTTGCGGTGAAGATGTAGATTCCCATGGATGCAAGATACTCGTTGGACTCGTTGACTTCCTCATCCAGGGAGCTCTTGAGGTACTTTGCATTGACCTTGTAGTCGGTGATATCGCGATCCGGAGCCGGCTTCTCGAGGAACTGTGTGATCATGCCCTTGGCATTGGTCTTCATGATTCCAAGTCCGGTTGCTTCCTTCCTGGATATTGTCTTTGCGGCTACGGTAAGCTCTGCACCTGAATCGATGTGCCTCTGCAGCATCTTGGAGAAGTCCATCCTGTACAGCTGGTCTCCGCTGAGTATCAGGTAGTAGTCTGCTTCCTGATCATGGAAGTGCTTGAGGTTCTTGCGGACAGCGTCTGCGGTACCCTGATACCAGGATTCGCTGCTGTAGGTCTGCTCTGCAGACAGAATCTGTACGAAGCCTGAATGGAACTGGTCGAAGACATATGTGCTGGCAATGTGGTTGTGGAGTGAGGCCGAGTTGAACTGCGTCAGAAGATAGATCTTTGTATAGCCACTGTTGATACAGTTCGAAATCGGGATATCTACCAGCCTGTACTTTCCCGCAAACGGGACTGCAGGCTTTGCCCTGTCAGCTGTCAAAGGGATCAGTCTGGTTCCTTTTCCTCCACCCAGAATGATTGCAACAACTTTTGGTTTGCTCATTCATATCCTCCTATGATTTACTTTATGTTTTTCTCTATCAGCTTGCTGAAGACAGCAAGGTATTCATCTGCCGATGCGCTCCAGGAGAAATCCTGGTCCATTGCCCTGTGTCGGACATTTGCCATGCTGTCCGATCCTTCGGCCTGCCTGTACAGCTGTGTGGCGCGGTGCACGCTTTTTACTATCTCGTACGGATTGAGTTCATCGAACAGTATTCCTGTTCCCTCTTTTGGATTCCTGTCAATGTCAATGATCGTATCTGCAAGACCGCCGGTTCTGTGTGCAATGGGGATTGTTCCGTAACGCAGGGAGTAAAGCTGGTTCAGGCCGCAGGGTTCATAACGGCTGGGCATGAGGAAGAAGTCGCTTCCTGCTTCCACCAGGTGTGCGACCTTGTTGGAGAAGAGGATGTTGACCGAAAGGTTCTCATGCTTTTCTGCAAGCTGCTTCAATCCGTTCTCCAGATTGCTGTCTCCGGTTCCGACAATCACGAACTGTACATCCATCTCCGTCAGGATCTGCTCTAGACACATAAGAAGGCTGTCGAAACCCTTCTGGGCTGCAAGACGGCTGATCATGGCGAACAGCGGGACATCATCTCTGACGGGAAGGCCCAGCTGCTCCTGGATCTCCTTCTTCAGCTTTGCCTTTCCTCCCATCCTGCCTATGGAGAAATGGTAGGGGATGAGCTTATCCTTCTGAGGATTCCACTCATCGATATCTATGCCGTTGACAATGCCCTTGAGCTTTGCCTTCCGTTTCTGGAGGATGTGTTCCAGTCCGCATCCCTGTTCTGGTGTCTGGATTTCCTTTGCATAGGTCGGGCTGACCGTAGTGATATAGTCGCTGAAGACAAGGCCTGCCTGCAACATGTTTACCTGGCCGTTCGAGAAGAGCGCTTCATCCGGCCTGACGTTTGCATAAAGGAAATCCATCCTGGGGAAGGTTCCCTGATAGGCCAGGTTATGGATGGTGAATACAGTCTCGGTCCCCATGAAGAACTCCCGGCGGTTGACTTTCAGGAAATAGGGTACAAGACCTGCTGTCCAGTCATGGCAGTGAAGGATATCGGGTTTCCAGCCTATTGCCTCGCAGAGCTGAAGCGAAGCCTTCGAGAGCAGCGCAAAGCGGAAGAAATTGTCGGTATAGGGAGCGAAGCTTGTATCGCCGTAGATCCCGAGCCTGTCGTTGAAGACCTTGTGGCAGACGAAGTAGTAGATTACCTTTCCGAGGGTTTTCCTGCGGATCTGAACGCTTTCGGTTCCGTTGAGCATGTCAAGGTCAAGGGTACAGACCAATTCTCCCGAGTCTTCTGCCTTTGTGTTGTATGACGGAACGATGATCCTTGCATCATGCCCCCGTTCTATCAGTGCCGGAGGAAGCGCTCCGACAACATCGGCCAGGCCTCCTGATTTGGAGAAGGGCACAGCCTCACTGGTGATCATGAGTATCTTCATACTTCAATCATACACCAGAAAAACATGTAAGAGAAGTTAAATAATGAGGGTTTGTAACGTTGCAGAGGACTGGAATCAGTATTTGATTCCGGCCCTTGCATCGATGTATTCGCTGGCGTAATGGGCTGCAATAGCACCGTCGGAAGCAGCGGTGACAACCTGTCTGAACGGGGTGTCCCTTACGTCCCCGATTGCATAGATTCCGGGGATGCTTGTCATCATGTTCCTGTCGGTCTTGATGAAACCGGCCTCATCTTTCTCGCAATCGGGAACAAGCTGAGTCTGCGGGATATTGCCTACGAAGATGAAAACGCCGTCGAATTCTTCGGTATATGTCTCTCCTGAGCTCTTGTTTACGAAAGTAACGGATTTGACTTTCCCGTTTTCGGCGTTGATCGACTGCACTGTCGTATTCATCTTTGTCTTGATTCCGGCTTCTTCCATTGCCTTTACGATCGATGCCTGTGCCCTGAAGCGATCGCGCCTGTGAGTGACGGTTACGTCATCCGAAAGTTTCTTGAGATAGAGGGCTTCCTGACATGCGCTGTCTCCGCCGCCGCAGACAAGAATCTTCTTGTTCCTGAAGAAGGGGCCGTCGCATGTGGCGCAGTAGCTTACTCCGTGTCCGACCATTTCCTTTTCGCCGGGTACTTCGAGGTTCCTGTGCTTGGCACCCGTGGCGATGACGACTACCGGACTCAGATAAGCGCCGTCAGTGGTATCGAGCTCGAAGGATCCGTCCTCCAGTCTCTTGATGGAGTTTACGGTTGCATAGACGAAATCACAGCCGAAACCGGTTGCCTGCTGCTCGAATGCAGCCGCCAGTTCGTAACCCGAGATCTTTCCCAACCCGGGGTAGTTCTCGATCTCATCGATTATCATCGTCTGTCCGCCGGCTGCCATCTCTTCGATGATTGCGGTCTTTCTTCCGGCTCTGGCACTGTACTGTCCGCAGGAAAGGCCGCCCGGGCCTCCGCCTACGATAAGGACATCATAATTCTTGCTCATTGTTCTCCTCCCTGCAGCTGGCGCTGCTTCTCTTCCAATGCAATCTCTGCGTCACTTTTTCTGAGATAGACAGGACCCTGACCTATGTCATCCGGACCATCTTTCTCAAACTTCTCCAGGGAACAAGAAATCAAAGAAGTTGCCCTGGCTTCTCTTGTGGTGTTGTCCACCAGTATGGTTTTCCCTGTGAACAGTTTCTCCAGACACGGTCTGAAAGCTTCGGCATCAGGTCCCGTTATCAGAATCCTTGAGTAGGGGCTAAGGACCTCTGCCAGGTCTGCCTCCGTTCCGTCGGTATCCGGCATGAGCCTTCTAGCTCTGTTTGTGTCCTTCTTCTCGAAAGCAGAGAGATACCAGCGCTGCTTCTTTGCATCCATGACCGTGACGATAGCTCCGTCGAAGCAGGGGATGCAGTTTGCAAGCACTTCCATGGTCGAAACCGATACCAGCGGTCTTGCCGCTGCATAGGCCATGCCCTTGAGCGCTGCCATGCCGATTCTGAGGCCGGTAAACGACCCCGGGCCTCTGGTGCAGGCAAACAGGTCTATGTCCTTGCTTTCGATTCCTGCATTCCTGCAGAGCTCAAGGACTGTAACCATGAGTTTCTCCGAATGCTGGAGGCTTCTCCCTTCGGAAGTCCTGGACTCGAAATACGAGTCTGTCCTTATGGCCACCGTGAGGGCCTGTGATGAAGTGTCAGTTGCCAGGATGTTCATTTCAGTCCTCCCAACCACCTGCAAGATGCACGGTACGGCTTTGGTCTTCGTTGACCTTGATATCCACAAACAATGTCTTCTTGGGCAGGAGAGAGTTGATGATTTCGCTCCATTCTACAAGACATACGCCATCGCTATAGAGCATGTCTTCTCCGCCGATCATCTGGAAATCCTCTTCGCTGGTAATTCTGTAGAGATCCATATGATACATCGGAATCTGTCCGTCATACTCCTGGACGAGAGTGAAGGTAGGACTGACGATTGCTTCCCGGATGCCCAGACTTCTTGCCACACCCTTGGCAAAGACGGTCTTGCCGGCTCCGAGGCTTCCGCGCAGCGAAATCACGCTCCCGCTCCGACAGGTCCCGCCGATTTCACGGCCGAGGTTCTCCATGTCTTCTGCTGTTCTGCAAATTACGGTTCTATCCATCTTGTGCCTCAGATTTCCCTGAACGGGATGCCCTTGCTGTTGGCTTTGCTCTTGAGCTCTTCGAAGGCGTCGTCATCGTAGATCTCTTCGCTTATGACTTCACCGATCTTGTCTCCGGTGTGCTTCTCATACTCATCGATCAGATACTTGAGCTGCGGGTCTTCCTCATCGATCTGTCTGGCTTTCTCCAGCAGCTCCCTGGATTCCTCGAACTCTCCGTCAGCCAGGTGCAGGAACGCCAGGTTGGTCAGATAGATCACATCCTCTCCGTCAAGGTCCACTGCAATCTGCAGATAACTCTTTGCAAGCTCGGTATCTCCGCTTTCCCTGGCGCAGATCGAAAGCTCGTTGTAGACCTCAGCGTTCTTGCCGTCGATCCTGAGGCTCTCGAGAAGATCTTCCTGGGCTCCTTTGTAGTTCTCAAGGACTCTCTTTGCCCAGCCTCTGAGGAAGTAGGATTCCCAGCGCTTCTCGTTGCCGGCAATGTATTTGTCCATGGCCTCGAGGGCATCGTCCGGACAACCCATCATCATCTTGTCGTAGGCGTACATGATCTCGTCCTTGGAGGAAATCATCTTGTCGATGTCCTTGAGGGTCTTCTGGGCGTTGGCTTTCTTCTTGGGGTCGGTTTCCAGCTCGGTGTAGCGGGCAAGATAATCGCGGGCGCTCTCGACGTCCCCATGCCTCATGTGGAAGGCGGAAATCTCGCTGTATGTGGCGGCATGATTCTCATGCTTTGCCTTGCATTCGTTGAGGACTTCGAGAATCTTATCGTCGTACATATCGGCTTCGGTGTCCTTGCCGTCCTTATGGAGCTGGACGGTCATCTGGGCATATAGGACTGCCAGGTTGATGTAACTCTCGGGTGCATCGGACAGATGGTTGACTGCAAGCATGAGTTCCTCGGCAAAGGCATAGTCCTTCTTATTGCTCTGGGCTATGGCTGCGACGTTGAGTTCCTTTACCACATCCGGCTGGAGGTCAAGAAGCAGGTCCCTGTAATAATTGAAGTTTGCGTTCTCCGTATCCCATGCGACGACCTTGATCAGACCTGCGACGATGCTGTTGAAGTCTATGTCTTCGGTAAGACTCCCTTCCGGAAACTGGATGGGGAGGGGAATGCTTTTGCTTATTGTAACCTCTCCCAGCTTGCGATCTTCCGGGAGCGTTATGAACCTTATGTCTTTCATCTGTTTCTGCATATTACGGAATATAACAAAAATATAGGGAAATAGAAAGAGAAGACGTGCAGTGGAAGCAGAAAGAAAACGCTGCGGTTACTAGGACTGGAATCTCTTGAACCGGAGTTCAAGGGGGATCCCCAGTTAAGTTGCCGATTCTGTTCCTTGAAACGTCCGCAAGTGCAGGAGGTAGGAGCAATGCACAGCTTCTATGCCGGGATCCGTTCTGTAAGTTTGAGCAAGAGAATTACGTCTCTTCGCCGCAACTACAGATATGTTAACACACGAAAAACCGCATTGGAAGCATTTATTTCAAGTTTTTGATTATGCAAGGGCAACCTGAACAGCTATCTGCGCATAGGTTGCGAAGGTGTCGGAACTGATGCCTCTCCCAAGCTTACCGCGCTTCCAGCTGTCGCCTTCCAGACTGTCGGCTCCGAACATCATCTGATAGCAGTGGACGTTGCGCATCTGGGAGACCGCCATATTCGCGGCGCACTCCATGTCCACGCAGAGGCAGTTCTGTTCCTTCATCATCTTTACTGCAGACGGGGTCTCCCTGTAGAAGGCATCCGTGCTCCAGACCCTGCCGCAGATATGCGGGATATCAAGTTCGGTCAGGATGTCATCGAGCCTTTTTGCCGTGTTCACATTGATCCACGGACTGTCGTGCGGGGCATAGTGCCAGCTTGTCCCTTCATCCCTGTAGGCCTGGGTCGGAACGATGATCTTGCCCTTGGCACTGGGGGAGAGGGTTCCGGCGTAGCCGATGCACACGAACTGCATCACTCCGCGGATTATGTATTCCTCCATGAAGCCTGCAGCAACCGGGGCTCCGATGGGGAGGTTCACGATTCCGAGCTTCTGCTTTTCTGCCTTGAATTCGTAGACGGGGCAGGGAAGACCGCATTTGAAGGTGGAGACCATCTTGAGGCCGTAGAGCCGGTCGACAGCCTGAAGTATGCTGCGTTGCCAGGTGACGATCATGGAAAACGGCATCTCCGTCTTGTCCCTGATGATATCCGTAGGTTTGAGCATTCCTTCTTCTCTGAAAAACGGCAGCATGGAGAACCCCCTGTGCTTCCATTATCCTATTCGGGAGCTTTGCTTGCAAGATGCACAAGTATGGATTAGTATTGGTGCATGAGTGAAATCTACATAACCGGCCACAGAAATCCAGACATGGACAGCCTCTGCGCCGCATATGCGTATGCGCAGCTGAAGAACTCTATCGACAGGGTCAACCACTATACCGCAGTGCGATGCGGACATATCTCCGACAATGTCGAGGCACAGTTCGGTATAACCGGTTTGGTCCCGCCTCCGTACAAGCGCGATATCAGGGCTAAGGTAGTGGACGTCATGCGCACGGATGTCCAGGCCGTTCAATGCTCGCTTCCGGTCTATGAACTGATGAGGACGATGAAGAAGTACAACGAGCGACCTTCTGTCGTGCCTCTTTTTGACAAAGACACATTCAAGGGGCTTCTGAGCATTGATGCAATTGCCGATTGGTTTCTCAACGATCATATCGGAGAATATCCCAGATATGAGATGACCCTAGATAATATTGAGCGTGTTCTGAAATGTAAGACATTGAAAAGAGGAAATCCTGAGGTCTTCAATGCCCCGATTCTTTCCGGTGCAGCTCATGTACAGGAGCATCCGGATGCACTGATCGTCATGCCGTACGGAGAAAAGTACATTAAGCTTGCCATGTCCTACAATGTCCCTGCAATAGTCCTGACGGACGTAAGGGGAAATCTGGGGAAAATCGATTTCTCCGGTTATGAGGGCAGTATCTTCATTTCCGATATCGAGACCACCGAGACCATCCGCAGGCTTCGTCTTGCCCAGTCCATCGAGAGTCTGCTGGGCCAGCAGGGCAACGTCCTTCAGACCACGGATCTGTTCGACGATGCAAAGGAGCATCTGTCTTCTTCCAACCTGAGAGGACTTGCAGTGATGGATGGCGAGAAATATGTCGGTTTCGTAACCCGAAGATGCTTTCTACGCAAGCCGCGACATGATGTCATATTGGTTGACCATAATGAACCAGATCAGAGCATAAGGGGAGTGGAAGAGGCCGTGGTAAGGGAAATCATAGACCATCATCGTCTGGATGCACCGAAGACAGACCTTCCGATCTTCATCGATGCGGAGCCTGTCGGAAGTACGTGCACGATCATCTACCAGCTCTATCTGAGAAACAGCATGGTTCCGGATCTCAGCACTGCCAAGGTGCTTCTTGCGGGAATCCTTGCGGATACGATTCTCCTGAAAAGCCCTACTACAACGGGTCTGGATGTTCTTTCTGTCGAGAAGCTTGCCCCTCTTGCAGGTGTTTCGGATTACAGGACCTTCGGCAAGGCGATGTTCGAGAAGGTCGATGGGCTCGGAACCAGGGATCCGGAGCAGGTGATTCTCGAGGATATGAAGACATACAGGGAAAACGGTCTTGTCATTGGCATCTCGCAGTGCGAGGTTCCGACTCTGGACGATCTGGCGGAATACAGCTCAAAGTACATGGAAGCACTTGAGAAAACAAGGAAAGCCAACAACATGGATTGGGCTCTTCTGATGATCACCGATGTTATGAAGTACAGGAGCATGCTGATTTCCAGCGGGCACAAGCTTGAGAAGCGTCTATCCTATGAATCTGTCGCCGACCATGTATTCGACATGAAGGATGCGGTTTCCAGAAAGACGCAGCTTCTGCCCGAGATAATCTTCGCCGTAAATGGATAATATTGCAATTTTAGCAAATTCAATTTGTTACAATAACAACAAGTAGAGAATTTCGTCTGCATTTATATATAATTTTCTTGCATAAATTTCCGCTATGGTGTTAGTATTGGCACAAAATTGTTTCTATGCACCATTACGGAGATATGTAAGTTGCTTAAGTATATTATTAAAAGGATACTGCTTGCCGCATTGACAGTGCTGATCATCTGCATGATCACGTTTTTCGTCATGCATGCCGTTCCGGGAGGTCCGTTCAACAGGGAAAAGGCCCTTTCGCAGGCAACAATCGATGCGCTCAATGCCAGATATGGTCTGGACAAACCTCTGTTCACGCAGTTTATCAACTACATGAAAGCGCTGCTTCACGGTGATTTCGGCGTGTCCCTCAAGAACGGAAGGGAAATCAGTACCATGATCGCCGAATCATTCCCGATATCGGCCAGACTCGGCTTGACGGCGATGTTCTTCGCCCTGACCCTGGGAATTATCCTGGGATCCTTTGCCGCCATCATGCGCAACAAGCTTCCGGACAGGATCATTGTCTTCTTCTCGACTTTGTTCACTGCGGTTCCCAGCTTTGTCCTTGCGACGCTTCTGCTTCTTGTCTTCTCCATCAAACTCGGGTGGGTCCCGGTCTGGAGCGCAAACGATACCCATTATGTACTTCCAGTGATGGCTCTTGCCGCATATCCGCTGGCATACACCACAAGGTTGGCCAAGACCAGCATGCTTGATGCCTTGGGACAGGACTACATCCGCACAGCCAGATCCAAGGGCGTTGCCAAATGGAAGGTCATCTTCAAGCATGCCCTCAAGAATTCTCTGATTCCGGTCATCACATACGCAGGTCCGCAGATTGCCTACATCATCACAGGTTCGATGGTTGTAGAGACGGTCTTCACGGTAGGCGGAATAGGAACCAAGTTCGTGAGCGGAATCAACAACCGCGACTACACGCTTATTATGGCGACCACAATCTTCCTTGCGACATTGATGGTCATAGCTACTATGATCTGCGACATCCTCTACAAGATAGTGGATCCGCGAATCAAGTACGATTGAGGAGGGCGCTATGGACTTCAAGATAAGAAGAGACGAGAACGGCAATCCCAGAAAGGCACCCTTCAGCATTCAGATGGATCTCTCCAAATTCAATGCCTCCATGTTCGAGAAGGCAACTGAAGAGGAGAAGAGCCAGCAGGATGTCATGAGCGAGAGCACGACCTTCTTCAAGGACGGTATGCGCAAGCTCTTCAAGAATCCTCTTGCAGTGGGAAGCATAATCGTACTGGGTCTGATTCTTCTGATCATAATCGTTGCTCCGCTGGTCGTCCCGTACAGCTATGAGGAAATTCTTTCCGTCAACGGTGTCAGGGACAAAGGTGCAAAGAACCTCGCTCCGTTCGAGTACAGCAAGATGGAGCAACAGTACATCGAAG
>JAFUXI010000081.1 GCA_017470995.1 Spirochaetales bacterium | reverse complement strand
TTCTTCCTTGCCAATCCCAAGAGCATCGGAGACGGCAAGCTCATCTGTACGAAGATGGCTCTTGGAGAGCCTGATGCATCCGGAAGAAGACGTCCGGTCGAGACCGAAGAGACCATCGAGCTTGAATGCTCATGCCTTGTAACGGCAATCGGCGAACATGCGGATAGCGAAGTGCTTTCATATCTGGGTCTGCCCGTGACCGAAAAGGGCTGGCCGGTTGTCGATTCCGAGACGAACGAGACTCCTATCGAAGGTGTCTATGCAATCGGAGATGTCCAGAGCGGACCGTCGACAGTCGTAAGATGCATAGCCTCTGCTCGCAAGGCCGTCGAGGCGACCATCGACAAGGTCTTCGATGAGATCAAGGATGCGGAAATCGTTCAGGAGCCCGAGACGCTTGAGGAAGATACCACCGAGGAACCCGAGGATGAGGCATATATCGAGGCTGAGGAGAAGTTCTTCCGGGATGTACAGTTCCGCAAGACCCATCTGTGCACCGACTGCAAGAGCTGCAGCGAGTGCAGGAACGCCGAGGCCTTTGCAGAGCAGGAAGCAAAGCGCTGCATGGACTGCACCTACTACTGCAACATGTGCGTGTATGTCTGTCCCAACCGGGCAAACGTCGCCATAGACATGAGGTTCTCCGAGCATACGGACGATCCGTTCCAGATCCTGCATCTGGATGCCTTCTGCAACGAATGCGGAAACTGCGCATCGTTCTGCAACCATCAGGGCCGTCCGTACAGGGATAAGTTCACTCTCTTCAGCAGGAGCGAGGATTTCCAGGACAGCACCAACAGCGGTTTCTTCGTCGAGGCAGACAGGATCCTGGTTCGCATCGACGGAAGGATCGAGGAATGCAGGATGGACGGAGAGGGCAGAATCAAGGGCAAAGTTCCCGAACTGGTGAAAGATCTGATAGAGCAGGTTTTCATAAGCTATGACTATCTTCTGACAAGGGTGGAGGAGTGAAGATGACTACTGTTATCAGGAATACGAGAGTCATCCAGACCATGGATCCGGTAGAGGTCCTGAACGGTGTGGATGTCGTGATCGAGGATGACAAGATAAAGGCCGTAGGCAAGAATGCTGCGGACGGACTTAAGGCAGACAAGGTCATAGCAGGAGACGGGAAGACCGTCATCCCGGGCATGATCTGCGGTCATCATCATTACTACAGCGGCCTTTCCAGGGCCATGCTTATCAGCGCAGGTCCGCAGACGGATCTGATCCAGACCCTCAAGGAATGGTGGTGGCGCCTGGACCGCGCAATAGATGAGGAGAGCCTGTACTACAGCTCCCTAATCTGCACGCTGGATGCAATAAAGAACGGTACAACGACCTGTATAGACCATCATGAGAGTCCCAACTATATCGGCGGAAGCCTTTCGACCATTGCCAAGGGAATGGAAAGGTTCGGGCTGAGAGGAATTGTTGCCTATGGTATTACCGACCGTAACTACGGCATGAAGGAAATACGCGACGGAGTTGCCGAGGGTATAAGATTCGCCAAGGAAGTAGACGATCGGAAGAAGAAGGGCGAGTATGTGCTCTGCGAGGCCATGGTCGGCGGCCATGCCCCGTTCACTATCCCTGAGGAAGGGATGGAGATGCTCTCCGATTCGGCCAGACAGACAGGCCGCGGGATGCATCTTCATGTTGCGGAGGGGGAGTATGACAGCGTATGGTCGCATCACTTCTACAACCAAGACATCGTTGACAGGCTGGACAGGCACGGATTGCTTTCCGACAAGACCCTTCTGGTTCATGGCATCTATCTCAATGAACACGAGGTGGACCTCCTGAATGAAAGAGGCTGCTATCTTGCCCATAACCCGAGAAGCAACATGAACAACCAGGTCGGTTATCCGAAGTACCTGCCGAAGGTGAAGAACCTGATTATGGGTACCGACGGATGCGGAAGCAATATGTTCGAAGAGTGCAAGATAGCTTTCTTCAAGAACCGTGATGCCAAGGGGCCGTACTGGCCGGGAGACTACATGAGGGCACTGACCAATGCCAACAGGTTCCTCGAGAAGTATTTCACCGGCGAGAGGTTCGGCCGCATCGAAGCAGGCTACAAGGCAGATATCACCATTCTGGATTACAACAATCCCACTCCGCTGGTAAAGGAAAATGCAGCAGGTCATTTCATCTGGGGCATGAGCAGCAACAGCGTGGAGAGCGTAATCATAAACGGTCGCCTTGTCATGGAGAACCGCACCTTCGATTTCGACGAGAAGGAAATCTATGCCAAGGCAGCGGAGGTTGCAAAGAAACTGTGGGAAAGGACGGACAGGCTTCCTGCAGACGGAACCAGCGGGATAAACAGATAGCTGATATATCCTGAAAATATGTTATAATGCAAGCCGCAGGTCATTCTGCGGCTTGTACTGTAAATAGGGAACACGATTATTCTAGGAGAAACATAATGGTAGTCGGCGACATTTCTAGAGCCATCAGACGTGTTGATGCAGTTTCCAAATGCAAAGGAACTGTCAAATATGTGTCTGATTACAGCTTCGGGGACTGCCTCTGGGGACGTCTCGTAAGATCAAGCATACCCAGGGGAAGGATTCTTGCCATACATCTTCCGCCAATGCCTGACGGATACAGGTTCGTAACTTACAAAGATCTCCCGGAAGGCGGTCACAACTATCTGCACATGATAGCCACCGACTGGAAGTGCTTTGCCGAGAACGAGGTCAGATATGTCGGCGAAACAATAGGAATAATGGTAGGTCCCGACAAGGATACCGTCGAGAATCTGCGCCAGCAGATCAAGATCGACTACGAGGAGCAGACACCTGCGGTTACCATAGATGAAGGTCTGGCTTGCAAGGGCGGGGCATTCGTTAACGATGACAACATCCACTGCAGACTGTCCCTGAAGGTCGGTGATGTTGATGAAGCTTTCAGAAAAGCCGCCAAGGTGGTCACGGAGACCATAGAGACCGGTTTCCAGGAGCACATCTACCTTGAGACCAACGGAGCCTGCTGTATTCCCGAGGATGACCACTATGTCATCTATGCTTCTTCACAGTGCCCGTTCTACATTTCCAAATCCATTTCACCGCTCTTGAACCTCACTCCGGACAAGGTTGTTGTAAGACACACCACCACAGGAGGAGCCTTCGGAGGCAAGGAGCACTTCCCTGATGTGGTCTGCGGACCGCTACTTGTGGCTGCCTATGTCATGAAGAAGGGCGTCAAGATGATCTTCGACAGGGAAGAGGACATAGAGAACTCGGTCAAACGCCATCCCTCGAAGGTCACATTCAAGACCGCCCTGGACAAGGACGGCAACATCCTGGGAATGGACAGCGTGGTGTGCTACAACGTCGGAGGCTATCTTTCATCGTCCTTCGTCGTATTGCAGAGAGGATGCTTCCATGTCACGGGATGCTACAGCTTCCCGAGCATTAGAAGCGTGGGACTGGGAGTTGCAACAAACACCTTCCCGAGCTGCGCCTTCCGCGGCTTCGGAGCCCCGCAGACCATCTTTGCGGTGGAGACGCACCTCTGCCATATAGCCGAGATGCTTGGAATCGATCCTCTGGAGTACAAGAGCAGATACTTCATCAAGCAGGGCGATACCACCAGCACCAACGGAAAGATAGTCGAGCGCGTCATGATTCCGGAGATGCTGGAGCAGGTCAAGAAGGCCAGCGACTATGACAGAAAGAGCAAGGCCTACAAGTGGGGAAGCGGCCGAGGCATAGGAATATCGTTCTACAACCACGGCGGAGCCTTCACCGGAAACGGAGAGCAGGCGATAATCAAGGCCCGCTGTCAGCTGCATAAGTTTGCAAACGGGGATGTCGAGATTCTCTGCAGCCAGACCGAAATGGGACAGGGCTTCCACACGATTCTGCCCAAGATAGCAGCTTACGTGCTCGGAATCCCCATCGAGAAGGTCATCTTCAGGAATCCCGATACCTCCAGAGTCCCGGATTCCGGTCCGACAGCAGCATCCAGATCGACCATGATAGTAGGAGAACTGGTTGAGCGTGCCGCCAATCTCATGAAGCCCAGGTACGACAAGGAAGAGGATTTCACGGTGGAGACCCACTATGAGCATCCCGAGGGATACCCGTGGGACCAGAACACGTTCCAGGGCTATGCATACCTCGGCTACGGCTGGGGAGTCTGTGCCGTGGAGGTCGAGGTGGATCCGTGTACTGCCGAAATCACCACGAAGGGAATCTGGTCAAGTCATGACTGCGGACACCCGATCGATGAGAAAATCGTCCACGGGCAGGTCAACGGAGGAGTTCTTCAGGGACTGGGCTGGGGATCGACTGAGGTCATGCAGAATACGGACGGTCATTTCAAGCAGACTTCCATGAGCGACTACATCATCCCGACATCGATGGATTTCCCGAAGCAGGGAGTCTATCTGGTGGATAACCCGTATCCGTGGGGACCGTTCGGTGCCAAGGGAATGGGAGAACTGGTGTTCAACGGAAGTGCAGCCGCTTACATCGATGCCGTCTCACGTGCCATCGGGAAGAGAATCAACCGCATTCCGCTTCCTACTGAGGAAGTGATGAACTATATGCTTCACGGAACCGACCTGAGGTCCGAAATCGAGGAGGTCCGCTGATGGAAAGCAGAATCTGTTTCAGCCTCAACGGCAAAGACGTAAGTATCACAACCGATCCGCTCAGACGCCTTATCGACGTGCTGCGGGAGGATTTCGATTGCAAAGGAGTCAAGGAAGGCTGCAGCGAAGGTGAGTGCGGCGCATGTTCGATCCTGCTGAACGGCAAGATGGTAACAAGCTGCATAATCCCGGTGGGAGCGGCAGACGGTCAGCAGATCATGACCATAGAAGGAATCAGTGCTACGGAGAAAGGCAAGGTAATAATCGATGCCTTTGCCGACGGTGGAGCTGTCCAGTGCGGTTTCTGCATTCCCGGAATGGTGATTGCCACATACTACCTGCTTTCGAACAATCCGGATCCCACGGAGGATGAGATCAGGCTCGGACTGAGCGGGAACATCTGCCGTTGCACTGGCTATGATCTTATAGTCGAAAGCGTCAGGTTGGCTGCTAAGAGAGGGGGAGAGCTATGGAAGAAGTGAAATGCTATCTGCCCAAGACCCTGAAGGAAGCTCTTGAGATTAAGGCCAAGGTCGATGTCCTGCCTCTTGCAGGCGGAAGCGACCTGATGGTATCGCACAAAAGGACCTTGGGGCTGACCCCTGTTTTCGAGAAGCCCGTGATGATTATCAGGAACCTTCCGGAACTGAAGAGAATCTATCTGAATGAGAAAGGGGAATGCTGCATAGGAGCCGGATGCACCAGTGCGGAGATTGCCGAGAATACACTCTGCCCGTGGCATCTGAGGCAGGCCGCCTCCCGCATGGGTGCAATCGGCCTGAGAAACAGCGCTACCATTGCCGGAAATCTGGCCAATGCCTCGCCCAAGGGTGATACTCCGGGTCCTCTCTATCTTCTGGACGCCAGAGTCAGGCTTTCTTCCGTAAGGGGAGACAGGGAAGTTCTCGTATCGGATTTCATCGTCAAGTACAGAACAATCGACCTGTTGCCGGATGAGCTTATAACACAGATCATCGTCCCGTTGTCGGAGGACGATTTCGACTACATCTTCTGGCATAAGGTAGGAACCAGAAAGGCCAACGCCATCAGCAAGATCACCCTCAGCCAGGCCATCAGATTCGCTCCGGACGGAAAGACCGTCGAGGACTTCAGGCTCAGCGCCACGTCAACAGGATCCAAGACCAACCGGAGCAGGGATGTCGAGAAGCTGCTGATAGGTCGTGAGATTACGGACGAGACAATCGAAAGCGTTGTCGAGGGATTCGACCGGATCATATCCCCGAGGGCCATGCCTGAGTTCAGGCGTGAAGCTACCAGGAGAATGATCAGAAGGTTCCTGTCGGAGGCTGCAAAGAAGCCTTCTTCTAAGGTCATCGACACATACGACGGTTACCATATGACCGGGGCACCGGTTCCCAGAGGGGAGGAAAATGGCTGAAATCAGACAACTGATCATGGCAAGGACAGCTGAATCAGCTGTTGCCCTGAAGGGGCGCAGGTCCGCTTTTCTTGCAGGCGGTACGGAAATAAACAGGCTTGGCTCCACGGTGGAGGCCTCAAGGCTCATAGGAATAGGCCGAATAGATGCCCTAGACGGCATTGACAAGATCACTGATGAAGAAAACGGCATAGAATATGTGAGAATCGGAGCCATGTCTTCATTTCAAGACATTATTGAGAGTTCTATTGTTCCCTCCTACCTGAAGGAAGCCTGTCTTTTCATGGGATCGAGAACCAAGAGAAACATGGCAACCATCGGCGGCAATATCGCCCTGAGGAGGACCGATTCGTATCTGTATGCCACACTGCTTGCCTGCAACGCAAAGCTGTCTCTGATGTGCAGGGACGGGGCAATCATAAGACGTTGCGCAAAGGGCTACCTGGAAGACCATGAAGAATACCGGGACATGCTGATTACGGAAATCCTTGTTCCTGCCGAGGCAACGGTTGCTTCCAAGCGCTATTCCAATACGGCGCAGAGCCATGCGGTCCTGACGGTTTCCGCTGCCGAAATCGACGGGGTGCTGAGAATCGCAGTTGCCGCCAAGGATACCTTTCTGGGACTGCTTCCTGAGATTTCTGCAGAATTCTCCGGGAGGATTCCTTCCGATGAAGAACTTCTGCAGATGGTCGCATCCGACGGGAAACTCTGTTTCAGGGATGACATGTTCGGAAGCAGCCGGTACAAGAGATATCTTCTTTCCGTGACCATCGCCGACCTTGCGAAGAAGGTCAGAGGAGGACGCTGATGAGAGTCAACTGCATCATAAACGGAAAGCCGAGATGCTTTGAAGTCGATGCTTCGATGAAGCTGCGTCAGATGCTTCTCCTGAACGGAAACTTCGCTGTACGCGACAGCGATGACAGCGAGGGTTTCTGTGGATCGGATACCGTTCTTGTGGACGGAACTCCGGTTTTCTCGAATCTGGTGCTTGCCGCAGAGGTCGACGGATGCGAGATCCGCACTCCGGACGGCTTGGGCAATTCCAGGAATCTGACTATAGTCCAGCAGGCGATGATAGATGCCGGAGTGGTGCAGAGCGCATACAATGCCCCTGCGGCTGCTCTGCTACTGACATGGCTTCTGGAAAACAACCCGGACCCGACAAAGGAAGATATCAGGGATGCCTTGTCCGGAATCTTCATCAGGGATGCCGGCTATGAGCATTACTATCTGGCAGTCAGGCTTGCACTCGAGAAGATGAAGGATGGCAGCTATAAGAGCGAGATAGCCCCGTCATTCAGACCGGAACTCGACGTAATAGGAAAGCCTGCATCCAAGATCGACGGTCCTCAGCTTGTATCGGGAGAGAGGGCTTTCGTCGAAGATTACGTGACTCCTGATACCTGCTACATGGCGGTTCTCAGAAGCCCGCATGCAAGTGCATACATCAACAGCATCGATGACTCAGAGGCCAGAAAGGTCGAGGGGGTTGTCGAGGTCCTCACAGCCTTCAATACCCCTGAAACCCATTACATGCAGGCCGGACAGGGGAATCCCGAGCCGTCTCCGCATGACAGAAGGCTCTTCAACCTGAAAGTGCGGCACGTCGGGGACAGAGTCGCCGCAGTGATTGCAGAGACCCTTGAGGCGGCAAAGGAAGCCTGTTCGAAGATAAAGGTCGATTACGAGGTTCTGCCGGCTGTCTTTACGGTGGAAGATGCAATGGCACCCGGAGCTCCTCTGGTTCACAACGGCATTGTGGAGTACCGCTCCGGTGCACCTGAGGATCTTGATGAGTACAACAAGCTTGCAGGAGATCCCAGGGAAGGCAAGGTTATCTATCAGTTTCCGCTCCATGCGGATATCCGCAAGAACATTGCTGCATCCAACAAGGGCGAGATAGGAAATGTGGATGAAGCCTTTGCCCGTTCCGATGCAGTCGTGGAGGCAACATACCAGACAAGTCAGATCCAGCATACTCCGCTTGAACCCCACATCTGTTTTGCAAAGATGGAGGGAGGACGTCTTGTGGTCTATGCTTCTACTCAGGTGCCATACCACGTAAGAAGAATAGTCGGTTGGGTAACCGGCCTTCCCGAGAACAGAATACATGTAATCAAGACCCGTGTAGGCGGCGGTTATGGATCCAAACAGGATATCCTGATCGAGGATCTGACATCCTATGCCTCGTTTGTCACCGGCAGGCCTGTGTTCTGCCGCAACACGAGAGAAGAGGAATTCATCGCCAACTCGACACGCCATCCGATGAGAGTGCACGTCAAGATGTCCGGTAACAAGGACGGCAGGCTTACCGGTATCTACATGGAAGTCTGTGCAAACACCGGACCTTACGGCAACCATTGTCTGACGGTTCCGATGAACAGCTGTTCCAAGACCCTCCCGCTGTTCAGGTGCGACAACATGCGCTATGACCTCAAGGTCTACTACACCAACACTCCGCCTGCCGGAGCATATCAGGGCTACGGAACCCCGAAGGGAACCTACGGCCTGATGATGGCAATGGCAGAGCTTGCCGATAAGCTGGGAATAGACTACAAGGAGTTCGTTCTCAAGAACCATGTCGACGAAGGCTATATGCTGGAGATCCTCAAGGGCCTGGGCGAGGGCCGTGAGGGCAATGTGGTTCCGGTCGGTTCCTGCGGTCTCGATGAGGCGATCCGCAAAGGCTGCGACATGATCGAATGGGGAAAGAAAGAGACTTGCGATGACCCGGATTGGAAGATAGGCAAGGGATTTGCAATGATCATGCAGGGATCGGGCCTTCCCGGACTGGATCATTCGGAGGCTATCGCCAAGCTTGAAACCGATGGAACGGTCATCCTCAACAGCGGAGGCGCGGACATCGGAACCGGTCTGGATACCATCTCGGCAAAGATCGTGGCGGAGGTTCTCAAGCTTCCCATGGATAAGATAACAGTCGTATCCGGAGATACCGATTCCTGTGCATTCGACACGGGTTCATACGCATCTTCAGGAACGTTCTTCAGCGGAAATGCATCTCTTGCTGCCACCCGAAAGCTCAAGGACATGATAATCAGGGAGGCTGCTTTCCAGATGCAGGAGGATGAGGCTGACCTTGAGGTTCGGTACCCTGGAGAAATCTATTCCCAAAAGACGGGAAAGACCCTGTCATACTATGATCTTTCGCATACTGCCTGCGGAGGAGCAGGTCATGGACAGATGATCGCCCACGGGACATTCGTCACCGATGCATCATCGGTACCGTACGGCGCTCACTTCGCACAGGTTGCTGTGAACGTCCGCACCGGAGAGATAAAGGTCCAGAAGTTCTATGCCCTGCAGGATGCCGGAACGCCCATCAATCCCGAAGTAGCCCTCTGCCAGATGTACGGTGCGGTTATGAAATCGATAGGCCACACCCTCCATGAGGATATGATCCTTGATAAGGAAGGACGGTGTGTGAACGCCAACATGACAGATTACGGGGTGCCGATGATAAGCGAAGCCCCGGAGGATTTCAAGGCGGTACTGATCGATGTGAACGACAAGTTCGGCCCATTCGGTGCCAAGTCGATTTCCGAGATTGCCTGCAATGGTGCAGCACCTGCAATAGGCATTGCAATCCACGATGCCTGCGGCATCTGGCTGCGCAGTTGGCCGATGACACCCGAAAAAGTCTTGAAAGAACTCGGAAAGTTCTGATAGTATAAGTGTTGAGGATTACTCAATATATAACAAACTGTTTCTTCAGATACCCCCGCATCAGGGGGTATCGCCTTTTTAGGAGGTTTTTTCATGGAATCCGTAACAATTCCTATGACGTATTACCGCTCCGGGTTCTTCGGGCTTTCTTCAGAGGTCGTTTTCAAACCCTATTCGATAGCCCATTTCGTTCCGATTCTCCTGGCAGTTGCGGCCATAATATTGATCTGGAGATATCGTGATGCAATCCTGAACTGGAAGCATGAGAGGACCTTCCGGTTCATCTATGCCTTCGTGATGATAATCTGCGAGATGTCCTACTTCTGGAGGCTTCAGTATGTGGGACCCGGAATGGATGACGATACCACAATGATGGGCTTCCTGCCGCTTCAGGTCTGCCAATGGACCCTGATTCTGACTACGTTCATGATGATGAGCAAATCGAAGAGGCTGTTTTCCATGAGCTTCTTCATGACCATGAGCGTAGGGCTTCTTCCTCTGATTGTTCCTGCAGTCATCTCCTATACGGGACCGACATACTACAGATACTATCAGTTCTGGGGCGAACACCTGCTTCCGATCATCGGAATGTTCTACATGATGTTCGTGCACGGGTTTGAAGCCAAGCCGTCCGGAATACCCATGACGCTGGGCTTTCTGGTCCTGCTTGCCTTGCCCTGCATCTATTTCAACGAACACTATGTGGATTCGGAATACATGTACCTGAAGCATTCCGAGTACGATATGCTGAGCTTCCTTCCCGAATCTCCTTATCTGACATTGCTTATTCTGCTTGCTGCGGTTCTGGTCCTCCTTGCGCTGGCTTATCTGGTCTACGGATTGGTTACAGGCAAGCTCAGACGGGCAAAGACCGGGGAATCCATAGGCAAGTAATCGCTCATATATACAAGTAGATTTTGTTGCAAATTGTTGCATGTCATAGTAAACTTACTACGGCGGGGTTTTTGCGCCCCGAGAGTGAAGTACTTGGAGGATTTCATCATGGATTTTGATGCCATAAAGAAAGCTGCACAGAAATACGGTCCCGATATGACCAGATTCCTCAGGGACATGATTGCCATTCCTTCGGAAAGCTGCGAGGAGAAGGGTGTTGTCTACAGAATCAAGGAAGAGATGGAGAAACTCGGCTATGACAAGGTCGAGATCGACGGTCTCGGAAACGTAATCGGTTGGATGGGCGAGGGCGACAAGATCATCGCCATCGATTCACATATCGATACAGTCGGAATCGGAAACATAAACAACTGGACCGATGACCCCTACAAGGGTTATGAGACCGACAAGGTCATCTACGGCCGCGGCGGATCAGACCAGGAAGGCGGAATGGCATCGGCAACCTATGGCGCCAGAATCATGAAGGACCTGGGCCTCATCCCGGAAGGCTACAAGATCATGGTAGTCGGATCGGTACAGGAAGAAGATTGTGACGGAATGTGCTGGCAGTACATCTACAACGTTGACAAGATCAAGCCCGAGTTCGTTATTTCTACCGAGCCTACCGACGGCGGAATCTACCGCGGACACAGGGGAAGAATGGAAATCCGTGTGGACGTGAAGGGAATTTCGTGCCATGGTTCCGCTCCGGAGAGAGGAGACAATGCAATCTTCAAGATGGCGGATATCCTTCAGGATGTCAGAGCATTGAATGAGAATCCTGCGGATGAAAGCGTCGAGATCAAGGGTCTTGTCAAGATGCTGGATCCCAAGTACAACCCCGAACACTTCGAGGATGCCAGATTCCTCGGCCGCGGAACCTGCACCGTAAGCCAGATTTTCTACACATCTCCATCCAGATGCGCCGTTGCCGACAGCTGCGCCATTTCCATCGACCGCAGAATGACTGCAGGAGAGACATATCAGACTTGTCTGAAGGAAATCGAGGATCTACCTGCCGTGAAGAAATATGCCAAGGACGTCAAGGTCAGCATGTACTGGTATGACAGACCGGCATGGACAGGCGAGGTCTACAAGACAGAGTGCTTCTTCCCGACTTGGATCAACAAGGAGACTGCTCCTCATGTACAGGCCCTTGCGGATGCATACCACGCCCTCTGGGGTCAGGAGCGCATCTGGGCCGATGATACGGCAAAGAGCAAGAGGGAAGGCCGCCCGCTCATCGACAAGTGGACTTTCTCAACGAACGGAGTTTCCATCCAGGGTCGTTACGGTATTCCGTGCGTAGGATTCGGACCGGGCGCCGAGAGTCAGGCACATGCACCCAACGAGATTACATGGAAGCAGGACCTTGTGGTCTGCGCCTCTGTCCTTGCAGCCGCACCGATGCTCTACAAGCCGTCCGAGGCAAATGAGAGCGCAACCAGCTTCCGCCAGCAGCTGACAGGCAACGATATCAGATAATCAGGAGATAAAAATGAGCAAAGCACTTGAATTAGCAAGACATCTTGAAACCCTTCATATCAACAACATGTACAAGAACGATTTCTACTGGACATGGGACAAGACGGATGAGGAGCTGGATGCCATTTTCACAGTGGCTGACGCACTGCGCGACCTGCGCGAGCGCAACAAGAGCACCAGGATCTTCGATTCAGGGCTCGGAATCTCAATCTTCAGGGATAACTCGACGAGAACACGTTTCTCGTTTGCAAGTGCCTGCAACCTCCTCGGTCTTGAAGAGCAGGTTCTGGATGAGAAGGTTTCCCAGATAGCCCATGGTGAGACGGTTCGCGAGACTGCCAATATGGTATCGTTCATGGCTGATGTAGTCGGAATCCGCGATGATATGTTCATCGGAGAGGGCCACAAGTACCAGAAGACCTTCATCGATGCCTGTGAGTACGGATACAGACATGGAATCCTTGAGCAGAGGCCGACGCTGGTCAACCTGCAGTGCGATGTCGACCATCCCACGCAGTGCATGGCCGATCTGCTCCATGTCATCCATCAGTTCGGAGGAGTGGAGAACCTCAAGGGCAAGAAGGTTGCCATGACCTGGGCCTACAGCCCGTCATACGGAAAGCCGCTCAGCGTCCCGCAGGGTGTAATCGGTCTGTTCACGCGTTTCGGAATGGATGTCACTCTGGCTCATCCGGAAGGCTATGAAGTAATGCCCGACGTAATCGAGCTCGCAAAGAAGAATGCATCTGCCTCAGGCGGATCTTTCAAGCAGTGCAACAGCATGGATGAGGCTTTCAAGGATGCCGATATCGTCTATCCGAAGAGCTGGGCTCCGTTTGCTGCTATGGAAGAAAGGACAAAGCTCTACCAGAAGGGAGACAAGGCCGGAATCGATGCCCTCGAGAAGAGGCTTCTCGCTCAGAATGCAGAGCATAAGGACTGGACCTGTTCCGAAGAGAAGATGAAGCTCACGAAGGACGGCAAGGCTCTCTATCTGCACTGCCTGCCTGCTGACATCTCAGGTCTTTCCTGCAAGGAAGGCGAGGTCGATGATTCGGTCTTCGACCGCTATCTCGATCCGCTGTACAAACAGGCTTCCTACAAGCCTTATGTCATTGCAGCAATGATCTTCATGGCAAAGGTAAAGGATCCCGTGAAGACACTCATGGCACTGGATTCTTCTGACAAGCTCAGGAAAATGTTCTGATTCAAGCATTTATCTTGATGGAGGCTTCCTTTCGGAGGCCTCTTTTTTTTGTCTGTTATTGATGAAAAATGCCAAATATTGTTGCAAAAACGAGCTGAAATTTCTAATGAAAACTGCAGTTTTTTCGTATAGGGATTCCGAAGGGTGAAAACCCGAAGGAGTTCATATGAAAAGAAAAGTGTTTTTGCTGTTGATTATCGTGTTTCTTCTTGTCGTTGAAATGTCCTGCCGTAATTCCGTAGAAAGCGGCAGAACACGCCTTGCGCTTCATATAGAGCAGGATAATTCCCGGACTATCATGCCATCACAGACACTGATGGAGACAAAGAAATACTCGGTTTCGGGATTAGGTCCTTCAGGATCCTCATTCGGACCGATTCTGTCTACGGACAGCGAGCTTTCGGTCAATGACCTCATTCCAGGGGTATGGACGATTACAGCCAAGGCCCTGAATGCGGAGAACAATGAACTTGCCACCGGAAGCTCTCAGTGCACAATCTCCGCAGGAAACAACAGCGCGACGATTGTGCTTGACAGGATTACGGGTTCCGGAACGCTTGAACTTGATTTCCGCTGGAACGAGGACATCTGCGACGAACAGCAGATGAAAATCGGCATCGAACTGGAAGACAGTGAAGGTAATATTATTTCCAGGAATAAGGACGTCTACACTTCGGAAGGTCATGCATCCATGATTCTTTCGCTGGATGCAGGTTGCCATGTTCTGAGCGTGAGGGTCAGCTCGTCCAAGGGGAATCTGGGAATAGGGGCTACGGATGCCGTACGGATTGTCTCGAATACGAGGTCCGTAGGAATTGTAGAGCTGAAGGGATCAAAGCCCGTTATTCACTCCGGGACATCGATTTCTTTCGAAAACGTAGTCGGTAAGCCAATGAATTTCTACATCGATTACTACCCCAAAAGTCCGTCAAAGGGGCAGAAGGTTACACTCAAGGCCTGCTATTTCTCTCTGCCTGATGATATAGACCCCGAGGATCTTGCGTTCCAGTGGTACAAGGATGGTGTGCTGCAGGCTGCAGCGGATGGTTTCAGCTTCCTGATTACGGCTGAAAGCGGGGTCCATCGTTATGATGTGATTGTCAGAAGCCGGAAGGTGGGCACCATGTGCGGAGCTTCGCTTACGCTGAGCATACCTTACTGATGACAGAAAAGGCTGAACATTTTCTCCGCCTGATCCTGATAATCTTCCGGGAACCTGTGGTATTGGTTCTCGAGGATTTTCTGATGCTCGAGGTTGTTGGAACCTTCATAATCAGTCTCGGGAACAGTATAAGGATTTGAGTGTAAAATTGATTCGATGTTTCCGCTAAATCGTGGTCCGATCGAGAGGATAACATTCAGTTTTGCGAGCTCTCTGGCTGTTTCAGGCGATCCGTTGAACCCGTGCCACAGGATGCTGTATGGCCTGAAGTCCAGTTCTTTCAGAATGTCGATCATGGGTTTTGTTGCATGAACACAGTGGAGACTTATGCTTCGTTCCTTAAGAATTGCAAATTCAAGCTCCTGCTTCAGGATTGTTATCTGCCTGTCCATCGGCATTATGCTTTCGAATCTTCGGTCCAGGCCTACTTCGCCAAGTTGCAGTCCTGAGTTCCGCGCCAGAAGGGAGAACAGCTGCTCTTGTCCTTGGACAGTCCATTTATCCGGAAGAAGGCCTGCGCACCTGAGAAGGGCACTGTCTCTGTCCGGCGCGGAGGCGTCGGCGGTACAGACTATGGAGTCGGGACTGCTGAAGTGACTGTGGAAATCGATGAGCATATCTAGAGATTAACATAATTGCATATATGTAACCAGTTGGTAATTACCGGGTTTAGTTGGTATAATCATGCTGATGAAAAAGAGGGTAGTCTGCATTCTTCTTGTTCTCATTACGGCAGTTTCATGCACATTCGCATCCATTGCCACAAGACCGTCGGTATCGGCCTGGTTCGGTGCGGTCTTCTGCCATCCGACTGCAGACTATCTGAAGGAATACCCTGGAGATCCGTCGGTGGAGACTCCTCCTTTCAGAACCTCAAGGTCCTTCGGTTTCGATTTCGAAGTCCTGAATATGGCCTATGTTTTTGACAAAAGGCCGGATTCTGCCCTTCAGTTGGGAGTGGGGCTGACATATCTCAATGTTTCCGAATCCCTTCCTTTCGGATTGAGTGTTCTCAAGCCTTATGCCGGCATAGGGTTTGTTGTGGATCTGAATTGGCGGATAAACTCGTATTTTGATATCGGATTCAAATACAGATACCTTCCGAGCAGGTTCACGAAAACCCAGACGCGGTTTTTTGCCATGGATTTCGAACTTGTGCCGTCAATCCGACTTCTGTCTGCCTCGGCAATGGATTTCTATGTTTCACTTCCTGTTACCGCCTCATGGAAGGCTGATGCCGTGAGCATCCGCACATCTCTGGCTCTGACCCTCTCCTGGGATTCGAAGAGGATGGCCGGACGATGAAACGCGTGATTGTTTTCCTATTGCCGATTATGCTTCTCATTGCCCTGTGTTCATGTGAGCTTTCTTATCAGGCCCCTGCAGTAGGCAAGATGCACATACTGGTATACGGAAATGACTACAGCTATGGAAATAAGGTCTATTATGAATCCGGAGAATTGGTTGAAAAAGCCCAGGCCGGAAAACTCTACAAAACTGTCAATGATGCCCTTCAGGTGGGTAGGGTTTTGTCGAATCTCGCCGAAAAGGCGAATCTGGAGTATGAAACCCATTATATCACGGAGGTCTCCGATACCTACAAAACCGTGCTTGTTTCCGAGCTCGAGGCCATTGCTTCCTCCTCATCTGCGGCCGATATGACAATAATCTATTACAGCGGGCACGGCTTTGGGGTTAAGGATAAGCTCAACTATGGAACTGACACCGCATCATGTTCATATCTTGTTCCGAGGGATCCTGCCCATCCTGATTCAAGCGTGCTTTTCCCGGTGTCCGAGTTCCTGGAACTGGTTGATTCCATAAAGGGAGTAAAGGTCGTGTTGGGTGACTTCTGCTATTCGGGTTCCCTGGTACAGAGCGGATTTTTCTCCGTCACTTCAGGCGAGTATAATCTGTTTGATTCTTCCACGCTTCTCATTGGGGATAAAATCCGCGAGAGTTCCTCGTTGTTCTGTCTGAGTGCTGCCAGATATAATGAACTGTCATATGAGTTTACCTCACCATCTGATCCGCTTCACGGCAAATTTACCAATGCGCTTCTCAAGGCATTGGGTTGGGATGAGGAAAACCAGAAGCTGACTGCAGCTGCGGCTGAGAAAAACGGGCGGATTACTTTGTTCGAGGTTTCGAAGTATGTCACTGCTCATGACGGTGAGTCCAGACAGACTCCGATGGTCAGTGGTGGCAGCAACGATATTGTTCTTTTCTCATTCTGATTTGTGTGCTTTAATATAGTTATATTTGCAACGGAGGCATGAAATGGGAGTCAAGGACATAGCCAAGAACGTTGGAACCGGGACCGTAAATGGTGTCAAAAGTGTGGGCAAGGGAGTAGGTAAAGGCTTCAAAGCCGTAGGCAAAGGAGTCTTGGTTATCGGCAATACTGTCTATTCCGGAACCTTTGTTACAGCCCAGATTGCCGGACTTGTCCTGATGGTTGCAGGACTTATCGTAATCATTGCCATGGCATTGTCCGGAAAGAAATTCGGTCTTACGAATCTCAAGCCTTTGTTCACGATGATTACCGGAGTAGTTCTGGCGCTCGTCGGAATTATCATGATCGGTGTTTCCTATGGAATCCGCTGGAAGCACAGGATGGTCAACCGTGTCTCTGAAATCGAGAAGAAGTGGGGACCTTCCAGAAAGAGCATCAGTTCCCGCAAGAGAGCATACAACATCAACAAGGCTTCAAAGGCTAGAAGCGGTCAGTAATCAATGCGAGTCGCCATATTCGGAGCAGGGTCCCTTGGGACCGTTCTCGGTGCGTTCATTTCCAAGAATGCTCCATCAAGCGGTATCGACCTGGGCGCCGGAGTAGAACTGTATAACAGAAATGTCTCCCATGTAGAAGCCCTCAGGGAACACGGGGCGATAATCGACGGAGAGATAAACTTCACCCAAAGAGTGAAGGCATTCCTTCCTTCTGAAATGGAAGGAGTCTTCGACTATATCTTCCTGATGACCAAACAGCTTGAAAACGAGTCGGTCGTGCGTTTCCTTTCAGACCACCTCGCTCCGGACGGTGCAATATGTACCACCCAGAACGGTCTGCCTGAACCTCTGATAGCATCGATAATAGGAGAGGACAGAACCTTGGGCTGTACCATCGGATGGGGTGCAACGATGAAGGAGAGCGGACACAGTACCCTGACTTCATCCAAGGACCGGCTCTGCTTTGAAATCGGTGCTATAAGCGATGGTGGGAAATGGCACCTTGAGAAGGTACGCTCCATTCTCAAGCTGATGGGTCCTGTGACAATATCGGAGAACTTCATAGGTTCACGATGGTCTAAATTGCTGATTAACTCTGCTTTTTCAGGGATGTCCACTGTAATAGGCGATACTTTCGGTGCTGTCTGCGATAACAAAAAGGCACGACGATGTGCTCAGGAGATTATCAAGGAATGCATCGCTGTCAGTAAGGCCTGCGGTGTCAGAATCGAACCGGTTCAGGGTAACGACATCGCAAAGCTGTTTGATTACAGCTCGGCTCTGAAGAAAAAGATCTGCTTCATTCTGATTCCGTTTGCAATGAGAAAACACCGTGGAATAACGGCCGGAATGCTGATTGATTACAGAAACGGCAAGAGGTGCGAGATAGATGCAATCAACGGATCGGTGTGTCGCGAAGGAGACAGGGTAGGTGTGGATACCCCATTCTGCGATATGGTCGTTCAGTTGGTCCAAGGGTATGAAAAAGGCATCGGAAAGCCCTCTTATGAGAGTCTCGATGCCTTTGACGATCTGCTTGAAAGGGGCAATCAGCTGTGAGCTGCTCCGAAGCGTCCTGCAAGAATCCCTTCTGCTTCTTCCTTTGAAATCTCGCCGTTGTTGAATCTGCTCATGACCTGTACATCTTTGTCCCTCAACTTATAGAAGAGTGACAACAGGATGACTGCTATTGCAAATCCGATTGCAGGGAGCAGACAGAATACCGTCCAGACTCCATCTGCAACTCCTGCAGGCTGAACTGCGTTTTCGCCTTCTACAAAACCGAAGATAGCAAGTGCTCCGAGTACAATGGAGTTGACCAGAGCATTCTTGAGCTTGGCGACAAAGCACTGAAGCGAGAATGTGATTCCGGCTGCCCTTGTTCCTGACTTGTATGTTCCGTACTCGACGGTATCGGCAATCAGCATGTAGATGATGATCTGGAAGAATGCGAGACCTACGACTTTGAGCATGATCAGGATGATTGTGACTATCAGGTTGCCATATCCGACGAAGTAGGCGATGACGTCCATTGCAATAGAGAATACAAGACCGAATCTGAGGAGATGGAACTTGTCCCATTTCCTTGCAAGGGAGGGGATGATTGCAGATGATACTATGACAGACAGGGCCACACATGCACCGACAATGGTTCCGACGCTCTGGTTGTTCAGACAGATTCTTGCAAGATAGACGGACATGATCTGTTCTACGCTTGAAAGTCCGAGTATCAGCAGGGCGACGAGAACGAATGCCAGATACTTGTTATGCTTGAGATAAACGAGCATCTGCTTGAAAGTAGGCGTTTCTTCGGCAACAATCGTCTCGCTATGACGCTCCTTGACCTTGAAGGCCATGGGAAGCATGAGCGGAACGGATACCAGGACGAAGACTATGCTTGATACCGCCCATCCGAGTTTTGCTTCCATCACAGGAATGAGAACAGTGGCCAATGTTCCGCCGACCATTGCCCAGAGTTTACCGCTGGCAATGATCTTTGTTCTTTCCTGGATGTTTCCTGTCATTACAGTGGTTACCGCAAATGCCGGTGTATCAAGGATGGTATATGCAGCATCGAAGAGGAGGTAAGCGATTACGAACCATGCGATCTTCAAAGTATCCGACAGTGAAGCCGGAATAAGGAAGATAGCAATTGCGGTTATTCCGACAGCGGCGGTTCCGATTTTGACCCAAGGTAAAAACTTCTGCCCGTTTTTGAAGTTGTGCCTGTCAACGATGTAGCCGAATATCGTGTCATTGACTGCATCCCAGATCTTGGGGACGAGCAGGATTGCAGCGGCTTTTGCTGCGGAGATTCCGATGTCTGTGAGGAATGTGGAAATATATCCGATAAATCCCCAGATGAGATTCTGTCCAAGGAAGAAGATTGCATAAGACCTTCTTTCCGTGGACGAGGTAACGTATCCTTCCGTATTTTGCTTGCCCATTGGTATCGCTCCTTATATACCTTATATATAT
Source organism: Spirochaetales bacterium (assembly GCA_017470995.1). Lineage (GTDB taxonomy): Bacteria > Spirochaetota > Spirochaetia > Sphaerochaetales > Sphaerochaetaceae > UBA9732. The sequence continues at coordinate 300 of JAFUXI010000081.1, read as the reverse complement.
TATTGTAACACGGTTCCCCAAAACTGTAATATTGATAGTTGAACCTTAACAATTGTTCATTAAGATGGTCTAAAAAGCAGGTATAGCTAATAAAAATGAGGTTTCAATGGATTATAGGTCATCGTTTGTGCATTAATGCCTAAAAACAGCACTCTAAACCAGGACTTTATTGACAAGACAACTGCTATGTGCTATGGTGCTTAATGTTCGTCCAAGGACGCAACACCGGGCAGTGGCGCAGGGGTTTAGCGTACAAGTCTGGGGGACTTGGAGTCGCTGGTTCAAATCCAGTCTGCCCGA
>JAFUXI010000080.1 GCA_017470995.1 Spirochaetales bacterium | reverse complement strand
GATGAGATCGGTTGGTTCGCGGAGCACGATGGCTGGAACAGGGTTTCCGAGGATGCCTTCGAGCTGGCGAACTTCATCACTTCGCAGTACTACGTAAACACGACATTCCTCATGGGACACAGCATGGGAAGTTTCCTGGCAAGGACCGTTATGGTCAAGCACCCGGACTTCTACACAGGCGTGATCATCATGGGTACAGGCTGCAGTAAGGGTATAGTAGGCAAGATAGGTAAATTGCTTTGTAAAAACGAGATACGCAAAAACGGATCCAAGAGTCCCGGAGTTCTGATGAACAAGCTCTCGTTCTCTGCCTACAACAAGCAGTTCGAGCCCACGGCAACGGATTTCGATTGGCTTTCCCGCGATGCAAAGGAAGTCGAGAAGTACGTCAAGGACGACAAATGCGGCTTCCTGTGCACAAACGGTTTCTTCTATGACCTGCTTTCCGGTATAGAGTTTGCCAACAGCAAGGCAAATGCGGAAACGCTTCCCAAGGATCTTCCTCTTCTGATCATCAGCGGTGAGATGGATCCTGTCGGAGATCTCGGAAAGGGCGTCAGAAAGGTCTACAAGCTCTATACGGATGCCGGAATTGCTGATGTGACCCTGAAGCTGTTCAAGGATGCCCGCCACGAGCTTCTGAACGAGACCAACAGAAAGGAAGTATATGAATTTCTTGCCAAGTGGCTTGAAGCTCATATCTGAAGTGAATGAAAGCAAAAAAAAGAATAAAAGAACTTACGAACAGCAAGCCGGTCGGTTTTATAAAAAGCTTCCTCGGTGAGTTCAGTGGGTCCTCTGTCTCGATGTTGTCAAACGGCATGGTCTATTCCACGCTTATAGCCGTGGTGCCATGCCTTGCATTGATTTATGCGGTTCTGAATATCTTCGGCGTTCTGGATCCGGTGATGAGCATGCTTGAGAACTACATCATCGAGACTTTCGGTGATACCACGGGAAAGAGTCTGGTCGGTTATCTCAATTACTTCACGCAGAATGCGGTAAGCATGGGTATCGTCAGCATCCTTTCCTTCGGTGTGACTTTTGTTCTCTTGATTGATAAGATATATTCAATTGTCAACAAGATTTATCACGTTCCGAAAGGGAAGAAGCTGGTTGTCAGATACCTCAAGTACGTAATGGTGATTGTCATAGGTCTGGCCGCCATAGTCCTATCTGTTTTCTCTGTTGGAAAGTTCAACAGCCTGTCGCTTAAACTGCGCAATCTGCCTGCTCTGAACGGTTTCCAGACGGTTCTGAAGTTTGTTTTGCCGTTTGCTGTTCTCTTCGGTCTCATGTTGGCCCTGATTTATCTTATGCCTAACTGCAAGGTCCGCTTTCTCTCAGGCTTGATAGGAGCAGCTATAGGAGCCGTCTCCGTAGGAGTTCTCGGAATGGTGTTCAGATTCGTTGTGCAGAGATCCGTAAAGTATTCTGTCATATACGGTTCTCTTGCTACGCTGATGTTCTTCTTCATGTTCCTGTCTTACCTCTGGAAGCTGGTCTTCGCATCCGTAATCGTCTCTTATGTCCATCAGAAGATGACTACGGGAATAAAATACGAATCATGAACGATATCCTTATTCTAGAGCCCTGTGTGAAGGATTATGCATGGGGCAATGACTATTTCATTGCAGATCTGCTGGAACTTGAGAAGAACGGCCCCAGAGCCGAGATGTGGATCGGTGCCCATAAACAGGGCAGTGCAGTGGTAAAGGAGTCCGGAGAAAGGCTCTGTGATTATCTGGATCAGAATCCCGGCTTTGCCGGATGTGATGCGGATTCCTTTCCATATCTTCTTAAGATACTTGCAATTGCGCAGAGTCTGAGTATCCAGTGTCATCCTGATGAAGAGCAGGCGAAAGCCGGTTTTGAGGCTGAGATTCCCAAGCATTCTGTAATAGACAGAAAGAACTGGAATTATCAGGATTCCAATCCAAAGGCGGAGATGCTCTATGCATTGACTCCTGTTACGGCCATGTGCGGTTTCAGAAGTCCTGAAGAAGCTGAAAAGCTCATAAAAACAGCTGTTCCAGTATTTTATTCAGATCATATTTCCGAAATCGGAAGCGTTTTTGAGCTCTTTGACAAACTGTACAGGATGGATCCGGAGACTCTGTCTTTTGCTCAGGCCGAGCTTCTCAGAAACTGCGAGATGCTGCCTGATGATGTAAAGACAGTGGTGAAGGAGCTCTGTGACCTGCACTTCGGAGATCCGGGAGTCTTTGCGCCCCTTCTTCTTAATATAATACATCTGCAGCCTGGGCAGGCCGTGTACCTCAAGCCTCGAGTGCTGCATGCATATATCAGCGGAAACGGGGTCGAGCTCATGAACAACTCCGACAATGTTCTCAGGGCAGGTCTTACTCAGAAGCACATGGATCTGGATGAACTGGAGTCTGTCATGCTCCATGAGACGTATATCCCAAGCCCTATGGAATGCATCAGCGATGAAGGCGGAAAGCACTTTGAATGTGAAGGCGGCTTTACGCTTACCGCTATGGTCAACGGATCTTTTGTAAACCGGATTGAGGGACCTAAGATGCTTGTCTGTACGGACGGAGATGCCGAGATAAACGGGATGGTGCTCCGAAAGGGCCAGTGCTGCATAGTCGGATGCTCTGTAAGCGAGCTGTGTGTCCGGGCAGAGAAGGCATCCGTTTTCATGGCCTCTGTTAACTAAACTAACATCTTTGTTATAATATTAACACACTGTTAAAAATCATAACAAACTCGATTGACATTGAAACACTCTTTGGGGTATTTCTAAGGCAACTTGGAGGTTTTCATGTTAATCAAGGTTTTGTTGATTCTGATTTTCTTTTCAATCATGATCGGCGTCGGAATCGTCTGCCGCAAGCAGGCGAGGGATGTCCGCGGATTCGTACTCGGTGGAAGAAACGTAGGTCCTTGGCTTTCGGCCTTTGCTTTCGGCACCAGTTATTTCTCTGCTGTCATCTTCGTAGGTTACGCCGGACAGTTCGGTTGGAAATTCGGACTTGCAAGTACCTGGATCGGACTTGGAAATGCTTTCATCGGATCGCTTCTGGCCTGGACAATCCTGGGCAGAAGAACAAGGATCATGACCCAGCACCTGAGCTCAGCTACCATGCCCCAGTTCTTCGAGAGCCGCTTTGACAGCAAGGCACTCAAGCTAATATCTTCCATTATAATATTTATCTTCCTTATTCCTTACACTGCATCGCTTTACAACGGCCTTTCCAGATTGTTCGGAATGGGCTTCAATGTAGATTACACAATCTGTATCGTGGTCATGGCCATACTGACTGCAGTCTATGTCATTGCCGGCGGCTACATGGCAACTGCCATCAATGACTTCATCCAAGGCATGATAATGCTCATCGGAATCGTTGCCATAATTGTATCTGTTCTGAGAATCAACGGCGGTTTCGTGGGTTCTCTGACAGCACTGGCCAACATCACGGATCCTGCAGTGACCACAACACCCGGAATCTTCGCATCGTTCTTCGGCCCTGATCCGTTCGGACTGCTCTGTGTAGTCATCCTTACATCGCTGGGAACCTGGGGACTTCCCCAGATGGTCCAGAAGTTCTATGCAATCAAGAGCGAGAACGACATCCACAAGGGAACGGTCATTTCGACAGTATTTGCAATCGTAGTTGCAGGCGGATGTTACTTCCTCGGCGGATTCGGAAGACTGTTCAACGTCAATGTCGCAGCAGAAGGCTTCGATGCCATCATCCCTGCAATGCTTTCGCACCTTTCTCCGGTTGTATTCGGCATAGCCCTGGTTCTTGTCCTGTCGGCATCGATGTCCACGCTTTCATCGCTTGTTCTGGCTTCCAGCTCTACGCTGACGCTGGACTTCATTGACCCGGTATTCTTCGGCAACAAGCGCGATGAGAAGAAGAATCTTCCGATCATCAGGATCTTCATTGCAGTATTCATCCTCATTTCCGCTGTCATCGCCATAATCCAGTACAAGAAGAACGTTACGTTCATCGCACAGCTGATGGGTCTTTCCTGGGGTGCTCTGGCAGGTTCATTCCTGGCTCCGTTCCTCTACAGTCTCTACTGGAAGAAGACCACCAAGGCCAGCTGTATCGTATGCTTTGCATGGGGTTCGCTGCTGATGCTGGCAAACATGTTCTTCAAGTCCAGCTTCCCTGCAGTGCTGCAGAGTCCGATCAACTGCGGAGCCTTTGCAATGCTGGGCGGAATGGTGATAGTTCCGATAGTAAGTGCATTTACAAGGAAGCCTGACAAACAGCAGATTGACAATATCTTCTCCTGCTATGAGAAGAAAGTCATGGCACCTATTACTGATGTGTTAAGTTCCGAAGAAGCTTGAAATTAAATAAGTTAGTTATAATGGCTTACAAACAGGCTGCCTTGATTATCGAGGCGGCCTGTTTCAGTATATCCATCGGAATATTGAGTGCAGGCAGCAGTCTGACCTTGTCTTTGGCAGTCAGGCAGAGAACTCCGTTCTCCATGCACTTGGCGACTACTTCCGAAGCAGGTTTCTTTGTCTTGATTCCGATCATCAGACCCAGTCCGCTTACTGATTCGACTCCGGGTGCATAGCAGAATTCCCTGAAAAGATAATCGCTCTTGGCACGCACGTCATAGAGAAGACTGTCATCGATTCTGCTCAGGATGCTGAGAGCTCCTGCACAGCAGACAGGGTTTCCGCCGAAGGTCGAGCCGTGGTCTCCGAATCCCAGCACGTCCTTGCATTTGTCCGAAATCAGGGTTGCTCCGAGAGGAAGTCCTCCGCCGAGGCCCTTGGCAGTCGAGACAACATCCGGGACAATGCCGAAGTTCATGTAGCTGTAGAGCCTTCCGGTTCTTCCGTTTCCGGTCTGTACCTCGTCGACTATCATGATGATATCGTTCTTCTGAGTGATTTCACGGACGAACCTGATGTATTCTTCATCAAGAGGAACCACGCCTCCTTCTCCCTGGATACATTCGATCATCACGGCTGCGGGATTGTACTTTTCTATCGCATTCTCAAGGGTATCGGTCTTGTTGGCAGGTATGCTGACGAAGCCCGGTGTCAGGGGCTGGAAGAGCTCATGGTAGTGGTCCTGTCCGGTGGCGGCAAGAGTGGTGAGAGTGCGGCCGTGGAAGCTGTTTTCAAGCGTGATGATCGTGCTGCGTGAGCTTCCGTATTTGTCTGAGGCGTACTTTCTGGCGACCTTGATGGCGCATTCGTTGGCTTCGGCTCCGGAGTTTGAGAAGAAGACCTTGCTCATGCCTGTTTTCTGACACAGAAGGGCGGCCAGTTGTGCACACGGGGAGGTGTAGTAGAGGTTGGACATGTGCTGGACCTTGGCCAGCTGGGCGGTGACGGCTTTCTGCCAGGTCTCATCGGCTATTCCGAACGCGGTGACGCCTATTCCGCTACCCATATCGATGTAGGATTTGCCGGAGGGATCCTTGACGACCGAACCCTTGCCAGAGGCTATTTCGATCGGGAAGCGCTTGTATGTTCCCGCCACATATGTCTTGTCCAGTTCTTTTGTGTCCATATTATTCTCCTTTTACCAAGGTACCGGCACCTTCATTGGTCAGAAGCTCCATGAGAATCGAGTGGGGGACCCTGCCGTCCATGATGACTACGTTCTTGACTCCGGCTTCTATTGCAGTCAGGCAGCACTGCACCTTGGGAATCATTCCGGATGAGATTATTCCCTCGTCCTTGAGTGTCTTTGCCTGATCGATGGTGATCTCGGGAATCAGTGTCGACGGATCATCCTTATCCTTCAGAATTCCGGCGATATCGGTCATCAGGATGAACCTCTCAGCACCGAGGGCTCCGGCTATGTGTGCTGCTGCCGTGTCTGCATTGACGTTGAATGCATTGCCATCGTCATCACAGCCGAGCGTCGAGATCACTGGTATGTAGCCTTTCTCAAGGATATCCATGACGGGATCCTTGTTGATGTTGGTCACTTCTCCTACAAAGCCCAGCCTAGGATCCTTGATCTTTGCCTGGATGAGCTTGCCGTCCATGCCGCACAGACCGATGGCCTTGCCTCCGCGCTTTTCGAGAAGGGTCACCAGGGTTTTGTTGACCTTGCCCGCAAGCACCATCTGGACGATATCAACGGTCTCCTTGTCGGTTACCCTGAGGCCGTCGACGAACTCGGATTTCTTGCCGAGCTTATCCATCATGCTGCTGATTTCCGGGCCGCCGCCGTGTACCAGCACGACCTTGACCCCGATAAGCCACAGAAGGACGATATCATCCATGACCTGCTGCTTGAGATCCGGATTAACCATGGCATTGCCGCCGTATTTCACTACGACGGTCTTGCCGACATATCTTTTGATGTAGGGCAGGGCCTGGGTCAGAACCTCGGCTCTTTCTGCATTGGAGAAGCTCTTCATGTTCTGTAATCTCCGTTGATCTTCACGTAGTCATAAGTCAGATCGCAGCCCCAGGCTGTGGCGCTCTGGTTTCCGCTGTTCAGGTTTATCAGGATATCGATTTCCTTTTCCAGAAGAATCTGTTTGGCTTTCTCCTCGGAGAAGTCTATTCCTGCGCCGTTCTTGCAGACGGCGATCGTTCCCTTCGCGCTCTTGAAAGCGACATCAATCTTGTTTACATCGACACAAGCTCCGCTGTAGCCGATTGCACAGAGCACACGCCCCCAGTTTGCATCTGCGCCGAACATCGCAGCCTTGAGAAGGCTTGAGCAGATGACGCTCTTTGCCACCGTCTTGGCCGTCTGCTTGTCCGAAGCTCCTTCGGTGATGCACTCCAGAAGCTTTGTGGCGCCTTC
>JAFUXI010000079.1 GCA_017470995.1 Spirochaetales bacterium | reverse complement strand
CATTCACAAAACAGAACCTCAGAGCTCTGAGGGAATCCGGCCGACCCACTAGGGTTACCCAGATGCCGCTTTCCCCGATTGCAGGCAAGTTCTCATACGATCTCGAGACCAAGAAGAAAATGTTCAGCTACCTCTACAACTGCTTCCCGCAGGATTGGAAGGACAAGGTTTTCTTCTACCTCTGCATGGAAGACCCGTCCCTATGGGAGCCGTGTCTCGGGCGTTCCTACAGCTGCAATGCAGACTTCGAGGCGGACATGAAACGCCATTATTTCGCAAAACTGTTCGGAAATTGATTTCCCTTTGCCGATATAGTATCATCGGACACATGAAACGCAATGACGCCCGTCAGTGTTATGACATTCCGATCTACAACAGGATCTATCCGTTTCTCCTGAAGAGAAGAAGCGATTCATTGGTATACCACACATTCAACCTCGACGTCACGGAAACCGTGAAGTACATCCGTGCCTACAATGCAACCAAGCCCGAATTCAGACTCAAGTTCTTCTATGTCTTCTGTGCAGCCTTCATGCGGATGATCGTCCTCAGACCGGAACTCAACCGGTTCATCGCTTCAAACCGCTATTGGCAACGCAACGAGCTTTCAATGACCTTCCTGGTCAAGGAGGATTTCACCGACGAGGCTCCGGAAACCAGCAATCCCCTTACGTTCAAGCCGGAAATGACGTTGATGGATTATGCAAGGGTCATCGACGACTACATCAACAATGCAAAACACGTCTCGGAGAATTCGAACTACACAGATGACACGATTGCATTCTTCATGAAATTCCCGGTCTGGTTCGTGGCACTTGTCGTAAAGGTCCTCGGCTACATGGACAAGCTTGGCAAGGCACCGTCATTTCTGAGGGAAGCCGACGGTCTGCACACATCAGTATTCATCTCCAACCTCGGTTCCATCGGAATTACAGGAGGAAGTCCCCATCACCACCTCTACGAATGGGGAACAACCAGCCTCTTCATCACCCTGGGAGCCATGGAACGCAAGCGTGAATTCGATGATGACGGCAAGGTCATCTCCAGCAGGGAGTTCATCCAGATCGGAGCCACCGTGGACGAGAGAATCACTTCAGGCTTCTACTTCATCAAGAGCCTCAAACTCCTCCAGGATCTGCTGAACAATCCTCAGGAATTGGAAAAAGTACCAGAAATCCCCAGAGACACGATCACCAAGAAAGAATACAAGGCCAAGGTCAGGGAAGCAGACCGACAGAGAAGACTGGCCAAAAAGCAGGCAAGGAAAAAGTCATGAACATGATTCTCTTCGAAAGCCTACCCGAAGGCTGCCTGATACCGGCCTCCGATGAAAGGGCGCATCATATCCTTGAAGTCCTGAAGCTCAAAAAGGGAGACTCCTTCAGAATGGGCCTGATCAATCAGAGCGAGGGCGATGCCACCGTTACCGAAATCAGTGAGAAAAGTATCGGATTCTCATATGTGCCTAAGTCCGTCCCTACAATGCACCCGGTTACCCTGCTCTGCGCCCAGGTCAGACCTATCTGCATGAAGCGCATACTTCGTGAAGCCGTCAGCCTCGGGGTACAAAGGATAATCCTCTGCGGTTCGGACACCGGCGAGAAGTCCTATCTCTCAAGCAATCTCTACAAGACAGGTGAATACAAGGAATACCTTTTGGACGGAGCAATGCAGGCCTGTCATGCAGGAATGAGCGAAGTTTTATTTGCAAACACTGCAGATGGGGCCATCAAAATGGTACGAGAGCATTGCCACGGTTCCGACCTCATCGTGCTGGACAACGTGGTTGGATCGGTTCCGCTGAGTACGGCAACCATCGGAGAATCCGCAGTCCTTGCAATAGGCCCGGAGCGCGGCTGGTCAGACCGTGAAAGGAAGCTCTTTTCCGATGCCGGATACAGACCGATGCTGCTCGGTTCAAGGGTCCTCAGAACAGAGACCGCATGCAGCGCCGGAGTAGCCGTATTGCTTTCAAGAATGGGTCTGCTTTAAGGCAGAGTTGATATCTGCCTGTCTTTGGTATAAAATTCAATATCTTTATGAAACGACTGTTGTTTGTTCTGATTTCTATTTTTCTCCTGTTCTTCGCGCTTGAGAGCATCGTTGCCCAATCGCAGGGAGAGACTCTTGAAATCCTGATCGACCCCGGGAAGGACGAGATTGTCCTGAACCCCTACACGGCATCGGACAGCAATAGCATCATAATAATGCTGAACCTCTACGACGGGCTTTTCGGCTATGATTCCAAGACCAGCGAACCTGTCCCGGCCCTCGCACAGAGCTACGAGGTATCGGAAGACGGACTGAGCTGGACATTCAATCTAAGGCCATGCAAGTTCTCCGACGGAACCGACATCACATCCAGGACCTTTGTCGAATCATGGAACTACATGTTGGGCGGTCCTCTTGCCAGCAACCTCGATTTCGTGGAGCGCCGTGCGGACGGAAAACTGGACCTCGAGACACCTGATGCCCATACTCTGGTAGTGAACCTCAGATATGCAGTGCCCTACCTGCCCAGTCTTCTGTGCCAGCCCTGTCTTGCAGCAATCAAGGATACGGCATCATTCAGCGGAGCCTACACTTTGCTGAGCCAGGCAGATAACCAGATCAGACTCAGAAGAAATCCCTATTACTGGGACACCGTTCAGACCGATTTCGTCGAAATCACCTTGGGCGAAGGCTATGACAAGGCCTTTCTGGACGGACAGATCCATTGGTCGATGGCTCCGATCGCGGATGCTGCGGACTACATGGTTCTTTCCAAGCTCTATGCTACTACATTCTTCTACTTCAGTGCAAAGGAAGGGGCATACGCAGACGAGAACATCCGCAAGGCTCTCATTGATGTCATTCCATGGGATATCATCAGAAGCCTTCAGGGAAGTCTCATGGAATCTTCCTCGCTTGTCCCGGACAGCGGCGTATCGGCAGATATCGATGATGATATAATCGCCCATCTTGCCGAAGGGGGCTATCCCTACGGACAGAGGGCCCTGCCCATGATCAATATGGCCGTTACGCGCGGAGCACAGAATGCCGTGGTTGCAGAGCTGATTGCCGAACTCTGGTCCAAGACCCTCGGAATCACGGTTACACTGAACACCGTACCTCTTTCGGTATTCGCTTCGGTTCCCCAGGAGAACCCCTACGACTTCTGCACAATCACCTGGATAGGCGACTATTTCGACCCGATGGCCTTCCTGCAGCTGTTTGCTTCAGACAGCTCATTCAACCTTGCGAACTTCAGCGACGAACGTTATGACGAGCTTCTTGAACTTGCCATGAAGGCCGACGAGATCTCAAGACGCGAGCTTCTCCTTCAGGCGGAGCAGATTCTGCTTGATTCAGGTGTAGTCATTCCGATGTCCACTGCTTTTGCAACAAACTTCGTGCGCAAGGACCTGATCTCCGGATGGGAGACCAATCCCCTGGACATTCATCCGTTCAAAGAGATTTCACTCAACTGAAAGTCAATTAAGCAGACAGGCAGCCTGACAGACCACAGCATCAGCTGTGCCCAGTTCTCCGAGCATATGCTCTGCGGTCTTTGCCTTGACATCGAAACAATCGAAAGGAATACCCAGAAGCTCCGACATCCTTTCCCTTATGGCTTTCTTGTACGGCCCGAGCTTGGGACTCTGCAGAATTACCGTGGTATCGACATTGACGATGGAAAAACCCTTGGAACGCACGAGGGAAACGGCCTTCATCAGAAGAACGGTAGAATCGATGTCCTTGTAGGCAGGATCATTGTCGGGAAAGAGCGTCCCTATGTCATCAAGGCCTGCTGCGCCGAGCAGACTGTCGATCACCGCATGAATCAGGGCATCCCCGTCAGAGTGACCAACGCAGCCTTTGGAGCTGTCAATGCGGACTCCTCCCAGAATCAGATCCCTTCCTTCTGCAAGTTTGTGAATATCCCAGCCGGTTCCTATCCTGTTCATCAGTTTCCTCCGCTTTCAGACCTGAAGATCCGATGCGTACGTTATCTTCCTGTTTCCCGAATCTCCCTGCACGAAAGCCACCTTGCCGCCCCGGTCCATGAAGATCTCCGTATCGTCGGTATATGCCTTTCCTGGCACGGCAGCTTCATGGGCTCTGAGGATGTCCGGGAAGCGGAAACACTGCGGCGTCTGAACGGTACAGATACCATCCCGGGAGAGCCTTCCGCATAAAAGTCCGTCATCATCAACACGCACCAGGGTATCCGTGACTCTGAGGCAGGGACAGGAGCCTCCGACAGTCTTTGCCGTATCGAAACAAGCCTTAACAAGGGGCACATCGATAAACGGCCTTGCTCCATCATGAATGCCTACTATGCTGATGTCTCTTGATTTTTTACACTGTTCAAGGGCTTTAAGAGCATTGAAAACCGATTCCTGCCTGGTTGCTCCGCCTTGGACAAAAAGGATTTCCAAGCTCTTTTTCTCAGCTATACCGGGCGTTTGTAAGACAAGCTTACGAACGGTTTCAAGGTCTCCTTCCCGATAAGTCACCGCAAGAACGGCAAGGTCTTCCATCTGCAGAAAAGGCAGGATGGAATGACAGAGTATGGGAAGATCATCTATACAGAAGAATTCCTTCTTGAGACCAGTGTTTTCTGAGGATGAATTGAATCTTCGGGATGAGCCTGCAGCGGTGATGATCACGGCAGAGGACATTTACTTCTCCAGATATGTGAAGATGGTCTTCTCTATGTCCTTCTTGTCCCTGTTCAGGGCATAGGAGCACTCGTCAACCAGAAGGCTGAGGGCATTGTCGTAGAGCTTACGCTCCTGAACGGGAAGTTCCTTTACCTTGCTTCTGTGATACAGACCCTGAACAACCTTTGCTATGGAGAAGATGGACCCTTCCTTGATGAGATCCACATTCATCTGATAACGGGCTTTCCAGTCAACTGCAACAGGCTCGTACTTGCTTGAAATGCTTTCCAGGGCAGCAAGAGCATCGGCTTCGCAGACTATGCCGCGTACACCTGACTCGGCCACCTTCTCCACCGGGATGCTGACAGTCATATCCGCCATGTCTATGTAGATTACATAATAGAGAACCGGGATATCACGTACGACACGCTCGCGGATGTCCTTGATGACACCTACTCCCTGAAGAGGATACACAACGTGTTCGCCGATCTGGAACTGGGTCTGACCTTCAGAATTCATGTTATTATTATACCCCAAAATAGGGGTCAAAACAACAAGGAATATAGAAAAAAAACTCTACCGTTACCAGTAACATAGATTGTCCACAAAAACGGAGGAAGGAAAAAGAAAGTCCCAGAAGCTGTGATAAGATTGGTTTCACCACAAAACGAATCAATCAGGAAGGCAACATGGGACGAGTAAAGAGTATCACACCTCTG
>JAFUXI010000078.1 GCA_017470995.1 Spirochaetales bacterium | reverse complement strand
CAGAGGTGTGATACTCTTTACTCGTCCCATGTTGCCTTCCTGATTGATTCGTTTTGTGGTGAAACCAATCTTATCACAGCTTCTGGGACTTTCTTTTTCCTTCCTCCGTTTTTGTGGACAATCTATGTTACTGGTAACGGTTTTGCCTTATTTCAGTAACAACTCTTAGGTATTGAGACAAATATATGTTATACTCTAAAAGATAATTTTGTTTATAGGAAAATGCAAAGAATGTTCGGAAGAAGAGGAAGAGAGAAACACGGATTGCTCTACTGGTATGTGGGGCGCGAGTATGTGTTTTCGTTCATAGTGGCGTTCCTCTTCTTTTTCTTTATCTTCTTCGTCAACCAGATCCTGGTTCTTGCGCAGAAGATACTTCTGAAGAACGTCCGCATCGCGGATGTACTTCTGCTTGTTGTATTCTCAATTCCGCAGTTTCTCATGTACACCATGCCTTTCAGCTCTTTGGCATCGGCAAGCATGGTAATCGGTAATCTCTCATCCCAGAACGAGATACTGGCCCTGCGTTCCAGCGGTGTGCATGTAAAACATATCTTCAGACCCATTCTTGTGGTATCGATCGTGCTTTCAGGGGCCACGCTCATGATTGCAGACTGGATGATTCCGTATACCACGGCCCTGTACAAGGACCTCTATGCGGAGATTCTGCAGAGCATGCCCACGTTCGAGCTCAAGAGCTACAGCTCCACACGTTTCGGAAAGCGTGTCATTTCCAACGGAGCGGTGGACGGCAACGTCCTGTACGACGTGATGATATTCGATGATGCGGACAGCCGGCAGAGCAGGGTGATAACCGCAACCGAAGGCCGCATTACCGTCCTGGATATCGACAGGTATCTATATCAGATCGACCTTGAGAATCCTCAGATAATGATTACGGATTCTGCCAGGGTCAACGAATACTCGCTTGCATCCGCATCATCCATGACGCTGTATCTGGATCTGAGCTCTTCTGCAAGCGGCCTTGTGAACATAACTCCGTCACAGATGTCCATAAGCCAACTGCGCGAGGCTGCGGAGGAGAGGCTCTCCGAGCAGGAATCGATCCTTGCACAGAAGCAGAGCAGCATAAGCAATGCGGCTCAGGATCTGGGTGAGTCACTGTTCTTCCTGGATAGGAACGATAATCCCACCATGAAAACCGTGCTGAAGGAGGCCTCGTTCCTTGATCAGATGAAATCGACCAGGGGATTCAGTTTCTACTACCAGTACTACCGCAGCGAGCTTCAGAAGAAGATGGCACTCTCGCTGGCCTGTACGTTCCTTGTATTCATTGCATTCCCGATATCGTTCTTCAAGGTAAAGAACGGGCGTCTGATAGGTTTCGGACTGTCGATGTTTGTCGCCTGCGCCTACTGGTTCTTCATTTATTTCATGCATGTGAAGGCAATTGCCTCGCCGTTGCATCCGGCCCTGTTTTTGTGGGCTCCGGATGCCGTTGTGTTCATTGCGGGCCTTCTGATGCTCTGGAGGACCAGAAAATGAGCATGAGGACGCTTGACCGCTATACGATCACATCGATTCTCAAGACGGGGATTGCAACATCTCTTCTGGCCTGTTTAATGCTTCTGGGTGTGGATCTGTTCTCCAACCTGGATCTTTACATGAACCACAACATCGGTTTCGCCAAGGCCTTCTCGGTTACGATTCTCTATGCTCCGGAGGCTTTTCTCCTGGCGCTGGGGCCTTCGTTTCTGTTTGCGGTGACCTATCAGCTGTCGATGCTCCATGCCCATAACGAGGTGATGAGCGTGCTGAACTCGGGTGTGAGCCTATCCAGGATTGTCAGACCGATAATTATCATGTCGGTCATCCTGGCGGGTTTCTATTTTGTCTTCAACGAGTACGTTGCAATTCCCAGTTCCAACGCCAAGGCCCTCCAGATGGAGAACATCACCAAGGATACCGATTCGACCAACAACCAGGACATAGCCCTCAGCGACATGCAGAGCGGCTATATGGTCTATGCCGCAATCTACTCGGACTCCGACCAGACCCTTTTTGACGTCTCCCTCATCGAGAGCGATGAGAACGGAGCCCTGAAAAGGCGGACAGATGCCTACAGGGCAGTCTACGATCAGGAGTCAGGGCTTTGGACGTTCTATGATGCATATGTCTACACGCCGGGTCCCGATGGGGTTAAGGTCGAACACATAGGGGATTTCGAGAACACCGTGCTTCTTCTTGAGCCTCAGCTGTTCCGCAATGTGAGCAACGAGATCTCGACGATGTCCCTGAAGCTTGCCAAGGCCTATCTGGAGAGGATGAAGGGCCTGAATCCCGAGCAGTATGCAAGCATGGGCACCGAATACTACAAGAGGATCTTCAGCTGCCTTACTCCGCTGATCATGATTCTCATTGCATGTAGCATCAATTACCGTTTCAAGAAGAATATCCTGTTCTTCTCGCTCGTATGCTCGATCTGCATCGCCGTCGTCTATTTCGTCGTCCAGATGATGACTGTCATGCTCTCAGACCAGGGAGTGATTGCTCCACAGCTGGGAACACTGATACCGTTTATAGTTATAATCTCGCTTACGACCGTAATGGGTCTGTTGCTGAGAAGACAGTAGGTTGTTATGGAAAAGCGAATATTCACACTTAAGCATCAGGATACGTCCTGCAAGGCAAGGACCGGAGAAATAAGCCTTCCTCACGGCGTGGTGCAGACCCCTGCATTCATGCCGGTAGGAACCAACGGAACCGTCAAGGGCATCCATCATGACGATGTTGCCAAAATAGGGTACAACCTGATTCTCGGAAATACCTATCATCTCTATCTGAGGCCCGGTATCGAGGTCCTGAAGACTTTTGACGGTCTTCACAACTTCAGCCACTGGAACGGCAACATCCTGACCGACAGCGGCGGGTTCCAGGTTTTTTCGCTCAGCCAGCTCAGACGTATCCATGAAGAGGGCGTGAAGTTCCAGAGCCATATCGACGGCACCAGACATATATTCACTCCGGAGAAGGTAGTGGATATCCAGCAGGTTATCGGATCCGATATCGCCATGATGCTTGATGTGTGCTCGGCGCCGGGAATCTCCTGGAAGGAGACCCTCAAGGCCATGGACATCACCCATCTCTGGGCAGAGAGAGCCATAGTAAGGCGTGACAGCCTTCTTGATCTGACGGGAAGAGCATTCAGGGGAAACCTGTTCGGAATAGTGCAGGGCGGTTTCTACGAGGACCTCAGGATCAAGAGCGCTCAGACAATCAGCTCGATGGATTTCCCCGGAATAGCCATCGGCGGACTGTCGGTGGGCGAAAGCAAGGAGGACTTCTGCCGTTTCCTTGCCTTGACTGCAGAGAACATCACTACGACCAAGCCCAGGTATGTCATGGGCATAGGAACTCCGGATTACATTCTGGAGGCCATAGAGAACGGCATAGACCTGTTTGACTGCGTCCTTGCAACCCGCACTGCCAGAAACGGCAGCGTCTTCACGGATGATGGCATGCTGACTCTTTCACGCTCGTTCAACGAGTTCGACCACGGTCCCATTCAGGAGGGCTGTACCTGCCGCGCATGCACAGAGTACTCGCTTGCCTACATGAGGCACATGTTCAAGTGCAACGAGATGCTGGGCGGAATGCTCGCAACCGAGCATAACCTGACATACCTGCACAATCTGATCCTCAGGGCCCGCAAGGCCATAGAAGAGAATCGGTTCGCCTCATTCAAGAAAGACTATCTTGAGCGTTTCTACGCCAATGGCGGACGCTGTGTGAGGTCCTGATGCGCTTTCCGTACCACGGCGCCGGAATCGCCCTAGTGACGGACGGTCAGATTCTTTTGGGAAAGAGGTCCGACCATCCGTTCTACGGCAGATGGTCCGTGCCCGGAGGTGGAAGGGAAAAGGGCGACTCAAGCGAGCTTGCAACGGCAGTCAGGGAGTTCTCGGAAGAGACCGGAGTGGACTTTACAGCTCTGAATGCCAAGCCTATCGGAAGCTGGAGGCTGAGGCTTCCGTTTTTCAGCTGGCGTACTTTTTTCTATGTTGTCCCTGCGTTTGAGGCATCGTTCCATTTGGATGAGTTCTCTGAAATCCAATGGGTCAGACTTGATGAAGTGCTTATAAAAAAACACCTCAGACCTTTTACAAGATCCGAGGTGCGCTGTCTTTCAAAGCTTCTCAGAAATCAGCAAGCTTGATTGATTTCACGGTGTAGTCATAGTCCACGCCGTTGATGCTGAACTTGCGGTTCTCATCCTTCTCCATGTTGTAGATGGCCTGTCCGAGCGGGCTCTTGAAGTTCAGGATGTTCCTGTTGGGATCGCTCTCCCACGGTCCGAGGATGGTGTAGGTGATCTCGGAACCCGACTTGTTGTCGGTGAAGACCACGACGGTACCGAAGGAAACGAGATTGGTATCCACGTTCTCAGGCAGGATGACCTGGGCGCTGGAAACCTCGTCGGTGAGCTCGTTCATTCTCCTGTTGAGGAACTTCTGCTTGTCCTTAGCGTACTGGTACTCGGAGTTCTCACGCAGGTCGCCGAGCTCTCTGGCAGCTCCGATATCCCTGGAGTTGGCGGGAATCTCAACGTTCATGATGTTCTCGAGCTCCTGGCTCTTGGACTCGAGCATTGCCTTGGTGCAAAGCAGTCCCTTGGGGATGATCTTCTTCTTGTCGATGGCCTTGTTGGGGTTGTCTCCGGTGATTGCCTCCCAGTTCTCGGGGAATCTGTTGGCAATCTGGTGCTTGACCGTAAGTCTCTCGCTCTCGATGTCGGGGATTCCCTTGAGCATCGAGTAGAGCATCTGGGCTTCGGAGGGATCGGAATTCTCGATGGCCTTGTAGACCTGCTTCTCCTCCGTGAACAGGGATGCGACAAGCTGCTTCTGTCTCTTCTTGTTGTCAGCGACATCGGCGGAGTTCGCGATTCTCTTGTTCACATGGGCAAGGAGGTTGATCTTGGTCTTGAGAAGGTCATCGCTGGTGACCTTGGCTCTTGCCCATTCCTTCTTGTCGAAGTTCTTCTCGAGATAGAGGAAGAAATCGGGATCCTCCTTGTAGCTGTCGATGGACTTTGAGAGAATCTTGTAGATTGCGTTCTTCTTCGGGCCGTCGGCAATTGTCCTTTCCATGAACTGGCAAGTGTAGTAGGGGTAGAGACTTATTACGATGTCCTGCCACTTGTCCACGTTGTCCCTGAGGTTCTCGATGAAGCTTCTCTTGATTTCGTTGTCCTGGATTCCCCTGAAGAAAGCCTCCTTGTCGTCAAGTGCGTTGTAGTACTCGGTGAAGCTGTGGTTGCCTGCCTCAATGGAGAGACCCTTGCGGTTGATGAGGTTGTCCAGCACCAGATAGCTGACCAGACCGTTCGGGTTGATGACCTGGGCCATTGATACGAAGTACTTTGTCATGGCGGCGAACTCATCGCTGTCGACCTCGCCCTTCTGGGAGAGGAAGTCCTTCATGATGCGGATCTTCTCATAGATGTCCTTGGTACCCTTGAACAGTGCAAGCTCCTTCTCCTCGAAGGTAATCGGCGTTGTCCTGAGGACATAGACATCGGTGGCGTTCTCGCTGATTCCGAAGTATTCGTTTGTTGAAAGCTCCTTCTTTGCTGCGGTCTGCCAGACAGACCACTGCTTGTCATCCAGGATGGACGGAACGAGCTCGGCCTTCATCTGCTTGAGGGAAGCCTGGTTGTTGTAGGACTCCATGATGACCCTGAGGCCCCATTCGACGTTGTCTTTCTCGAGGAACTTGGCTGCAAGCTTCTCCTTGGGTACAGCTGCCTTGAGGACCCAGATATGGCGCTTGGGAAGGACTCTGAGAGAAGAGAAGGCCATCTTGGTGCTCATCTTGTGGATGCCTTTTCCTGCGAACTGGATCACCATCTCATCCTTCTCGATCTTGTTGATTCTTCCGAGCTTCCAGGTCTCGTGATAAACGAAGGCACCTTCGACAAACTCGATCTGGTTCTCGAAGTTCTGGATGGCTACATTGATGTCCATGTAGTCTCCGAGGATACCGGTGTTGTTGAGACAGTACTCGAGTCTCGGGTTGTCCTTGTACTTCTCGCGCCAGTACTTGATGAGCCTGTCGCGGTCATCTTCCTTGCGCTCGAGGTCCTTTGCGCTTCTGAGGGTCGGATCGTAGTAGATGATCTTCTTGAGAAGCTCGATCTTGGTATTCAGGTCGCAGTCTGCCTTCTCGAGGACGGACTTGAGTGCGAATGCTCCCTTGCCTCTGCCCATTGTCTCGGCGATCTTGGTGGCCAGAGAGATGAGGTAGGGCGTGTCATCCGCCTTGAGGTCCATGATCTTGTCCCAGACAATCCTGAGCGATCCGAGATCCGGATTCTTGAGGTTTCTTCTGATGATGCTTCTGTAGCATGAGATCGCACCTGCGTTGTCGCCGGTCTTCTCGTAATGGTCGGCAAGCTTGTACAGGACCTCTGTTTCTTCCATATCGACCTTGACGAGGCGCTCCCATGTCTGGATCTTCTCTTCGGTCATGTTGGAGAGCGAATAGCACTCGGCAAGGACCTTGAGGACATAGGAACTCTCCCTGAAGCTCAGAATCTTCTGGGCCAGGAAAATGGTCTGTTCGATCTTGGATTCCTCATAGTACTGCTCCAGAAGCTGAAGGATGTGTCTGTCGTCTGTCGGGTGCTTTCCCGTGATGGTCAGCAGGTACCTGATGGCAATGGAATTCTTGTCCTTTTCTTCCAGACTCTGCTCGCAGATCTTCTTGAAATCAAGTCTTTCATCTGCATCTGTGAGTTTGCCTGCAATTTCATCCAGTTTCTGGAATTGCTCGATTCCGACTGCTGATGTGCTGGTGCTCTGCCAAAGGTCATCGTCAATCAGGTCCCTGACTTCAATAGCTGTCATAATGTGCTCCTTGTATCAAGACGTAAACAAAACCGAACAGACTTTCGTCTGCTCGGCTTATGTGTCTTTCATACTGTACTTCAAATATAGCATAAAAGGGGCCGGATGGCAATGATTCTTTTCTCTATATTGAAATATGTGAAAATGTGGTAGAATCGTAACCATGAAAGACCCTTTGATTCTGACATTCGATCTGGGAACCCAAAGCATGAAGGCCCTGCTGATAGACAAGGCCGGCAATACAGTGCTCGCAGCGCAGGTGAAATACGAAAGGACCTGCATCCCCTCCGATATAAGGGGAAGGGCTGAGCAGGAGCCTGATTTCTACTATGACAGGCTATGCGAAGCCGCCGTTCTTCTGAAGCAAAAAGATACCCATAGTCGTTTCAATGACATAATTGCAGTGACTATCACCTGCATTCGGGATACCGTTCTGATCCTGGACAAAGACCATAAGCCTTTGAGAAACATCATCGTATGGATGGACGAGAGAAGGGCGAAGGGGAATCCCAAGCCTCCCATGCTCCACAGAATCCTCTTTGCATCGGTCGGCATGACGGAGACAATCAGGCTCCTGTACAAGAACGCCTTCTGCAACTGGATCATGGAAGAGGAGCCCGAGCTCTGGGAAAAGACTGACAAATTCGTCATGCTTTCCTCCTATATGAACTACAGGCTTACGGGAGAACTCAGGGACGGAGCCGCCAATCAGGTGGGACACATCCCGTTCGATTACCGCAACCGCAAGTGGATGAAGAAAGGTCTTTCAAAGTGTGTTGCAGACATCCCCGTGGAGAAGTTGGTGGACCTGGTTGATTCTCCGGGTGTGGTAGGCTACATCAATTCGGAGACCTCAGGGCGTACGGGAATTCCGGAAGGTCTTCCTCTGATTTCTACTGCCACGGACAAGGCCTGCGAAGCCCTCGGCCTTTCCGTTATGACCGAGGACAAGGCGGCGATTTCATTGGGAACCGCATCGACCATACAGTTCTGCAGCCCCCATTATTTCGAACCGTCTCCGTTCCTTCCTTCGTATCCGGCGGTCATGCCGGGATTCTACAACGGCGAATACCAGCTCTACCGGGGCTACTGGATTCTGACATGGTTCATCCGCAACTTCTGCGATGCGGAGGTCAGACAGGCCGCGGAGCAGGGTGTTTCGGTCGAGAGTATCCTGGATAAGACCCTGAATTCCGTTCCTGCCGGAAGCGGAGGTCTTGTGCTTACGCCTCATCTGTCGCCCGGAAACAACAATCCGTTTGCCAAGGGCGTGATTATGGGACTGAGCGATTTCCATGACAAGTCCTACCTCTACAGGGCCATCATAGAAGGTATCGACCTTGAGCTTTACCATGCCATGCTGCGGATGCAGAAGCGTTCGGGCCAGCATATCCGTGAGATATACATTGCCGGCGGAGGATCGGTCAGTGACAGCGTGGTGCAGATCTGCTGCGATGTCTTCGGACTTCCGGTGAAGCGGATCCAGACCCACGAGGCCTCGGGAATAGGGTCGTCGATGGCTGCGTTCGTGTCCATGGGCGAGTTCTCTTCCTACTATGACGCCGCCAAGAGCATGGTCCATGACAAGGATGTGTTCATGCCCAATATGGAGAATCACAATATCTACATGCAGATGTATGACGAGGTGTATCGCCATATCGAGAGGAACAATACGAAGCTGTTCAAGAGACTGCGCAAATTCGGAAAGGAAAGATAGTTCTCAGAACCTGTAGTCGCGGGCTTCTCTCTGTGCCTGGCGCGAGAGATCGCGTTCCTTTATGGTTTCCTTCTTGTCGTGCAGGGCTTTTCCTCTGCAGAGCGATACCTGCATCTTTACCAGATTGCCTTTAAGATAAACCTTTGTAGGAACGAGAGTAAGTCCTTTCTCTTCAACCTTGCGCCTGAGGCGCTTGATCTCCTGCTTGTGAACCAGAAGGCGGCGGTTTCTGTCGGAGACATGATTGAAGATAGAGCCTTTGTCATAGGGCTGGATGGTGAAGCCGATGAGCATCATCTCACCGTTGTCAATTTTTACGTAGGAGTCAGTGAAGGAAAACTTTCCTGCTCTGATCGATTTGACCTCAGTGCCTGCGAGGGACATGCCGGCCTCGAGGTCCTCGAGAACCTCGTAGTTGAAGTAGGCCTTCCTGTTGGTCTGTAGTGTCTTTATCTCCTTCTTCTTGTTTTCCATTTTCAGTTCCATGCAACCCTGAAGCCCATGTAGTCGCTGCAAAGGCTTCGGTAGGCAACTCCTGTGCTGTAGCGGTCAATGCTGCTCATGTCGCTGACATAGGATCCGCCTTTGATGACCATATCCGTGTTGCTGTCAAATGTATCAAGCGTTTCGAGTGCCTGTGAAAGGGTAGCTTCATCTGCAATTCGGGCCATCGGAATGAATCTGGTGCCTGTCATTTCCCAAACGCTCCCGAGCATGGCAGCCGGTGCTTTCTCTGCAGCCGAAGGCATCAGGGATCTCTGGAATCCGCCCTCGCTGTCAGTGAAGCTTGCTGCAATCCACTGATCCTCTGACGGCAGATAGACCTGCCTGCCGCTGACTGCGGAAAGCCAGGTGCAGAATGCCTGTGCGGCATGCCAGCTGATGTTTCTCACCGGTTTGTTAGTCACCGCCGAGAGCGAGGTGCTCACGCCGTCGAGGTAGTACTCGTCCACAAGTCCATCTGAAATCAGCTTCTCCTTGTTCTCAATGCTCCACTCGGGATTCTGGGAGAGGAACTGGGCGAACTGGTATTCGGTTACGCAGTAGGCTCCGATGGAGAAGGCCTGAGTGCTTACCGTTCTGCCTGCCTTGATGACTGAAGGATAGGTGGCCTCCACGGTTTTGCCGTTGGAGAACTGAGCCTCGGGTATTTCGTAGCCTTCCAAGGTGAAGAAATCGGTCTTCAGGCTTGTTGACTTGGCCTTAATCTCGGGAATCTGCTCGTCGGTTATTCCCGTCGTCTTGCTTTCGGCAAGTCCCGAATAGGGGATATCGAGCTTCATGCCGAGAATCTCAAGTGCATTCTGAGCATCCTCATACATTTCCTGAGAATCGACGAAGAGGAGGGCAGCCCTGAGTGCAGAGGAATCCTTTGCAAAGGAACTGGTTTCCACGCTCTTTGCGTAATTCGTGAAGATGGGGCTGTAGCGATGTACTTCATCGTACTGAAGCACGGCACCGTAGGCATTGGCATCTTCCAGAAGCTCCGCTGACAATGAGTCGAAAGCTTCCTTTGTAAGTGTCGCGGAACTGCTTACGGACTGTGTTCTCGGGAACAGCCAGTTGAACAGAACCGGATGCCCGACCTTGACCGTGAAGCTGTCGATCTCATGGCCGTTGACTTTGTAGGTTATTCTGTGGGTTCCGCTCGGAATCTTCCTCGTGAAGGGAGTTCCGCCCTGATAGACATCATCTACATAGACGGCGGCATTGTAGGCGGCACTGTTGAATGAAACACGTTTATGCCCGTCAATAATATCCGGAAGAATGGCTACCATGAAAAAAATGAGAACTATAGCTATTAGATAGACTATCGAAAGCCACAGGCCTGGCTTGAGGCCGAACAGAGGTTTTATCTTTACCGGGTCTACCTTCGGTAGCTCTTTCTTTTTCTTTATCATGCCGTAAAGTTAACTTTATTGACGGTTGTTGTCAACGTCACTATAATCTGAGTCTATGGATATGGATCGTTTCTTTGACAAGGTGCAGGAACGCACAGAGAACTATCTCACCAGGAGAAAGGCGAAGAAGAAAGCCGAGAAGATGAACAGGACATTCCTGAGCGAGGCTCTGGGTTGGCTCGATGCCATTCTCTTTGCAGTCGTGGTGATTTTTCTTGTCAACCAGTTCCTTTTCCAGTTCTTCATCATTCCTTCCCCGTCCATGCTGGATACCCTTCTGGTCAAGGACAGGGTCATGGTCTCGAAGCTGACATACGGAATAGAGACCTTCCCTCAGGGGCCGAAGATCCTGGATTCCAGGATACCGGACAGGGATGACATAATCACGTTCTACAATCCCCAGTACGAGAGCAAGGGGCCGTTCTTCAATGTCATCAGTACATTGCTCTATATGGTGACTTTCTCTCTGGTCAACATCGATGTGGACGAGCAGGGGAACATGCGTGAGAAACTGCTTGTAAAGCGTTCTGCCGCCGCTGCAGGCGATACCGTTACTTTCCGTGACGGCAATGCCTACATCAAGCTTTCCGGAACGGGGGAGTATGTGGACGAGGCCCTGTTCAGGGAGCAGAACGGTCTAGCCACCGCACCCCACAGAACCATCGAGGGAGGAACCTATGTGTGGTACAACGCGATGGGAAGGCTTAACGGGCTGACCGAAGGCGGTGTTTCCTCCAGCAACCTTCCCAGACATTTGGTCTCCGACTATCAGGCGCTGGACAACTCTGCCACATTTACCGACCTCTACGGATTCAACAAGCAGATCTCCATCGGACATATGATGGCAGATCCTACCGATATGGAAAACCGAAGCACCTGGGCCAAGTATGACATAGGCGTTTATGTTCCAGAAGGTCATGTGCTGCCGCTGGGAGACAACAGGGACAATTCCCAGGACGGACGCTATTTCGGACCGGTCAACGCCGATAACATCAACGGCCGCGTCGTGTTCCGCATCTGGCCGCTCGGACGCATCGGCGGTCTTGTGAACAAGTGAGTTTTCTCGAAAGCTTCGACATCAGCAAGGGTCTCTCTCTCTACATTCATGTGCCTTTCTGCATCTCCAAATGCTCCTACTGTGCATTCTATTCCCGCTCAGGATGTTCCGATTCCTTGATGGATTCCTATCTTGAAAGGCTCCTGGAAGAATTGGATCAGGTCAACGGGATTATGTCAGGACATGGATTCGATACCGCCTTCATCGGGGGAGGAAATCCCGGATGCCTCGGACCGCGGAGGCTTGAAAGGATAGCACAAGCGGTTTGCAGTAACGGCAGACCTTCGGAGTTTTCCGTCGAGATGAATCCGGAGTCGCTGGATGAAACATTTTTCCCGTTGTTTTCCGATTATTTCACGCGTCTTTCGATGGGAGTGCAGAGCCTGGATGAAAACGCGCTGGACTTTCTCGGAAGGAACGCTGATCTTCTGAAAACAAAAAGTGGGCTGAAACTGTCCCAGAAACTCAGAGAGCAGATGGGATGCAACCTGAGTTATGATCTGATTACCTGTCTGGGTTCCTGGCATGATGAGATGAAGGATGTGATGGAGCTGACTGAGAATTATCCGTCAGATCATCTGAGCGTTTATTCCCTTACTCTCGAGGAAGGGACTCCTTTGTACAGAAGATCTCCGGCGTTGCCTTCGGAAGATGAGCAGTATGAGATCCTCAGTCGTGTCTGGGATTATCTCGAGGCACAGAATTTCGAACACTATGAGGTTTCCAACTTCGCAAGATCAGGAAAGAGATGCAGGCACAATTGCCGCTATTGGGCATACGGACAGTACCTGGGGCTCGGACCAGGTGCGGCATCGACGGCATTCTCGGAAGACGGTTCGGTGCACAGATATCTGTTCAGACCCGATGTCGGTTCCTATGTTTCCTCCGGGACATTCACCGGATATGAAACAGAAGACCTGAATCGTAACGAATCGGTCGAGGAACTGGTTCTGATGGGTCTTAGATATAAGGGTGGCTTGGATATCAAGAGACTGGAAACGATGGCTCAAAAAGCAATTGATATGTCGATATTTGAAGGTTTAAACGGATTTTTGGTCATTGATAACCATCTGGTCCCTGACAATGATGGATTGATGACTGCAGATGCCGCAGCAGAAGCTATATTGGGCAAGCTATATTGACATCAAAAATACTGCCATGCTAATTTTATAAGGTAGTCTTAATAACTATGAGAGGTTTATATGTCAGGTCACAGTAAATGGGCAACCATCAAGCACAAGAAAGGAATTGCTGACCAGAAGAGAGGTCAGAAGTTCACAAAACTCATCAAGGAGATCAGCGTCGCCGCAAGAATGGGCGGAGCAGATCCTGATATGAACGCAGCACTCAGAACTGCCATTCTCAAGGCAAGAGCTGAGAACATGCCCAAGGACAACATCGAGAGAGCCATCAAGAAAGGTTCCGGAGAAATGGGCAATGCAGTGTTCATGGAGCTCGTGTATGAAGGATATGCCCCTGGCGGAGTCGCCATCATCGTTGACACACTGACCGATAACAAGAACAGAACAGCAGCAGACGTCAGAAGCACTCTGACCAAGCTCGGCGGATCACTCGGATCCTCCGGTTGTGTTTCCTATATGTTCCAGACCAAGGGAGTCATCACCTATGATGCTTCCAAGTATTCCGAGGATGAGATCTTCAACGCTGCTCTCGAGAACGGCGCGGAGGATGTCTCCACAGAAGACGGAGTGATCGAGGTCACCACATCTCCTGCAGATTTCGGTACGGTTCTTGAGGCAATGCAGGCCGCCGGTTTCGAGCAGGACAGTGCTGATGTCAGCAGAATCGCTGATCAGACAGTCACCCTGGACAAGGAGAAGGCACAGAAGGTCATGAACATCGTCGAGAGACTTGAGGATCTGGATGACGTTCAGTCCGTAGCTACAAACCTTGAGCTTCCGGACGACTTCGACGAAGAATAATTGAAATGCTGGTTCTTGGAATCGATCCGGGAATTGCAAATACAGGCTGGGGCGTAGTCGACTTTGTCGGCCAGAAGTTCCGGCCTGTTTGCTATGGTGTGATCAATACGGATACGAAGGACAATCTGGAACACAGGATTGCCGTCATTGCCGAGAGTGTAGGCCGGATAGCCGAGAAATATCAGGTAGGCCACATCTCCATGGAAGACATCTTCTTTGCAAAGAACGAAGTCTCCGCAATCGGAGTAGCCAAGGTCATCGGAGCCATAAACTATGCCGCCTACAAGTTGGGCCTTGAGGTTTCGATGTTCACGCCTATGCAGATCAAGATGGCAATTACAGGTTTCGGAAAAGCGGAGAAGAAGCAGGTTCAGGAAATGTGCCGCATACTTCTCAAGCTCGACAAGATTCCAAGACCGGACCACGCAGCCGATGCGCTTGCCGCTGCCGTGTGTTTCTGCAATACAAGCGCTACAACAGGGAGGCTAGGCTTCATAAAATGATCAATGCAATCATCGGTCAACTTGTCTGCGTCAACGCACAGAGCGCTGTTCTTCTCGGCGGGAGCGTGGAATATGAACTGATCATCTCATCCCAGACGGCAAGGAAGCTTTCCAATCTGCAGGGGGCAGAGCGCAGCAACGTCAGGCTTCTGGCCTGGTTGCAGCACCGTGAGGATGGAATGACACTCTTCGGATTCTCTGACGAGGATGAGAGAAGGCTTTTCCTGGAACTGATCAAAGTCAACGGAATCGGCCCCAAGCAGGCGATGAAGATTCTCTCCGGAGTCAGAGTCAAAGACTTCATCTATGCTCTGGATCAGAGCGATGTCAACTTCCTTTCGAAGATTCCTGGCCTGGGTGCCAAGACATCGCAGAAGATAATCCTTGCCCTAAGGGATACGCTTGTCTTTACGAAGGAAGCTTCCAAACCCCAGAATGTGGCTACAGGTAATTCCAAGAAATATCAGGATATAATCGATGCCCTCATAGAGATGGGCTATGACAAGAAGAAGGTCCTCGAGACCGTTGCAAACCTGCTGAAGGACAATGAGCAGTATGTTTCCTCACACAGCCAGAGCGCCGTGGAGGAGTGGCTCTTCCGCAGTGCTGTCGTTGGCCTGAGCTGAGGAGGATCCTATGGACGATGTAGATTTCCTGCAGAGCACATCAATCATGTCAACCTCCGCACAGGAGGCCGATGCACAGGAGAACATCCTCAGACCGAAGTATCTCAAGGATTTCCAGGGTCAGAAGAAGATCAAGGACAATCTTGGAGTATTCATCAAGGCCGCCCGCGACAGAGGGGAGGCCCTGGACCATGTGTTTCTGATCGGTCCTCCGGGACTGGGAAAGACCACTCTGGCTGCTATAGTTGCCAATGAGATGGGCTCAGAGATTCGCATGACCAGTGCGCCTGCGCTGGATAAGCCGAAGGATCTTGCCGGAATTCTCACAAACGTCACTGAGAATTCCGTCTTCTTCATCGATGAGATACATCGTCTGAAGCCTGCATTGGAGGAGATGCTCTACATTGCCATGGAGGATTTCGAGATCGACTGGGTCATAGGGCAGGGGCCGAGCGCAAGGACGATGAGAATACCCATTCCTCATTTCACGCTTATCGGCGCTACAACCAAGGCCGGCATGGTCAGCTCTCCGCTTCAGACAAGATTCGGCATCAACTGCCGCATCGAGTTCTACAACGAGCAGGAACTTGGACAGATCATCAAGAGAAGTGCATCCCTGATCAATGTTCCCATAGAAGATGAGGCGATTCTGCTTCTTGCCAAATGCTCCCGAGGTACACCCAGAATAGCCAACAGGCTGCTCAGACGATTCCGCGATTTCGCAGAGGTTATCGGTGACGGTACGATTACGACAGATGTTGTGAACAAGAGCATCAAGAATCTGGGAATAGATCTCAATGGACTGGAGGACCAGGACCGCAACATCCTGAGGACCATCATAGAGTTCTACGGCGGAGGTCCTGTAGGAGCCGAGACCCTTTCGATTTCCGTAGGAGAGGCCATCGAATCCCTCGAGGATTTCTATGAACCCTATCTGATCCAGAAAGGATACCTCAAGCGCACTCCGCGCGGAAGGATGGTTACTGCCAAGGCCTACGAGCTTCTGGGGTTGGAGAACCTCATGGAAGCACAGATGAATACCAACGGAAGCAACTTCCTTCCCGGTTTCGGCGGTACTGCCGACAGCCAGGGAACCCTGGATCTGTTCTGAGGCCGGATATGAAGATCAGTGAGTTTACATTCGATTTGCCGCAGGAGCTGATTGCTCAGACTCCTGCAGAGCGTCGCGGTGAAGACAGGCTCCTTGTGATTGATAGAGAAACTGGTGCCTATTCTGACATGATTATGCATGATTTTCCAAGTTTGGTTGAATCAGGTTCCATTGTTGTTGTCAATGATACAAGAGTCAGAAAGGCACGTGTTTTCGGCATTTCCGAAACCGGAGGCAAGGTCGAATTCCTCTTTACCGGTGCATTGGGACCCGACAGATGGCAGGCAATGGTCTCAAAGAGCAAGAAGCAGAGACCTGGCAAAGGTTATGAGTTCTTTACGCCCGATGGTCAGCTTTACTGCAAGGCAATCATAGATACTGATGTCGATGACCATGACAGCGGCTCATCATTGAAGGTGATAAGGTTTGATCGACCGGTGGATGAAGATTTCTTCCAGAAGTGCGGTCATGTTCCTCTTCCTCCCTATATCAAGAGGGAAGATGACTTCAACGACGAAAAGCGCTATCAGACCATCTTTGCCAATGAGTGCGGCAGTATGGCAAGTCCTACTGCGGGTCTTCACTTCACGACTGAGATGGTCGGGAAACTGGCAGAGAAGGACGTCGAGGTTCTTCACATTACGCTGCATGTCGGAATGGGAACATTCCTTCCGGTCAGGACGGAGAACCTCGAAGACCATGTGATGCACACCGAAAGCTACCATGTCTCGGAAGAGGTGGCAGAAAAGATAAACAGGGCAAAGAAAGAGGGAAGAAAGATAGTTGCAATCGGTACTACCAGCGTCAGAACGCTCGAGAGTGCCGTCAACAGAGAGACGGGTCTTCTTGAAGCAAAGAATTCCTCCACGAACCTGTTCATCACTCCCGGTTTTCAGTTCGCTATAGTCGATCAGATGCTTACGAACTTCCATACACCGGAGAGCACCCTGCTGGTCCTTGTTTCCGCATTTGCCGGCCGCGAGCATATCCTCAATGCGTACAAGCATGCAGTTGAGCAGAAATACCATTTCTTCAGCTATGGGGATGCAACGTTCCTCCGCTGAGTTTCATTTCCTGACAGGGAGGTCCTATGACTAGGTTTTTCAGAAATGTCCTGACCGTAGCCGTTGTGCTTCTGGTCTCTGTCTGTTGTGTCTTTTCACAGTCTATCGTCGAGAAATCGACGGGAAAATACGTCGGAAAGACAATTATCCTTCATTCCAACGACGTCCACGGCGCCATAGAAGGCTATGCCCAGATGGCACAGCTTAGAAGTGACTTCATGAATGAGGGCGCCAACGTGATCGTGGTGGACAACGGTGATTTCAGCCAGGGGACTCTTTATGTCAATTCCACGGAAGGCCGCAATGCCGTCAAGATGATGAACCTTGCCGGTTATGATATCGTATGCATCGGAAACCATGAGTTCGATTTCGGCGTAGATAATCTGAAGTCTGAATTCGATGATGCAGAGTTCTATGTTCTCAACACGAACCTTTTCCTGGAAGACGGGAGCCCGATGTTCAGCGGATACAAGACAATCGATATCTCGGATGAAATCACTCTCGGATTCTTCGCTCTCGATACCCCCGAGACCAAGACAAAAACAAAACCTTCGCTGGTAGCGGAAATTATCATTCCGGCTGAAGAGGATCTGTTTGCTCTTGCAAGAAAGTCAGTTGACTATCTCCGAAACGATGAAGGTTCGGACCTGGTCATCTGCGTAGGTCACCTCGGAATAGATCCCAGTTCATTCCCCAATACCTCTGATAACCTGATGAGAAACGTCGACGGAATCGACTTCCTGATCGACGGCCATTCCCATTCGGTCTTTTCCGGATACGAAGGCCTTCCGATGCAGCAGACAGGAACACGCTTTGCCTATATCGGAGTCATAATCATTGACAATGCAACCGGAGCAATCGAGGACTATTATCTTGCTGATTGCAAAGAAATTGCCTATGACGAGACTGTTCTTGCCGCCGCCAAGGAGATTGAAGCAGAAGCCGATACGGTGCTCTCGGAGCCGTTCGCACGCACTCTCGTTGCCCTGAACGGAGAAAGAAATCCGAACAGAAGCGGAGAAACCAACCTCGGCGACCTCATTGCTGATGCAATGCTTTGGGATATCCTCAAAGATCCTTCAGCAATCAAGGTTCCGAAGGAAAGGATAGTTGCCATCGAGAACGGCGGCGGAATCCGGGCAAGCCTTGCAGCCGGAGACATCACGAAGCTGGATGTGGAGACCGTTCTCCCGTTCATCAATACCCTTACCGTGGTCTATGTCAGCGGACACGATCTTCTTGAAGCTCTTGAGGCATCGACCTTCTGTACTCCCGATACGATCGGAGGCTTCCCTCAGATTGCAGGAATGAACATCACAATCAATACGACCGTTCAGTACGATGCAAATCCCGAGCCCTACAAAGGATCCTCATACCATGGTCCTGCCTCTCTGAAGAGGGTGACGATCAATGACGTGAACGGTCAGCCTTTCGATATCGATGCCGTCTATGCCGTTGTGACGAATGACTTCTGTTCGCTGGGCGGAGATACTTACTTTGTCCTGGGAAGTGCGGCGGATCGCTTCGATACCGGTTTCCTGCTCAATGAAGTCGTACAGAGTTACATTACCGATGGCCTAGGAGGCGTAATCGACGAGCAGTACGCTCAGCCCAAGGGACGAATAACGATAATCAAGTAAGGAAAACTATCGGATAAGAGGCTGTGGTTTATTCCGCAGCCTTTTTTTATCCAATTGACACAGTTGGGCAATAATGATAGTTTTTAATCCGCATGGCCGTGTAGCTCAGCGGGAGAGCCCCAGTCTTACACACTGGTTGTCGTTGGTTCAATCCCAACCGCGGTCAAATGTAAAGACCAGCTTTTCGGCTGGTCTTTTTCATTTGAAGCGAGCTGCATGGTTCATTATTGGCAAGGGAATCAAACAGAAAGGGACAATTTCTATAAAATCAAAGAAAATTGGTTCTTGCCCGAAAATGTGGGGATTTGAGACAGAAGCACAAAAGAAATGAAAATGGCGGTAAACCATGCTAAGTTTTAGTTACCACACTAAACAAGGCAGGTACCGCCATGGAACAATATAGCAGAACCGCACTGCAT
>JAFUXI010000077.1 GCA_017470995.1 Spirochaetales bacterium | reverse complement strand
TTTCCCGTTCTTCCAGTGTAAGATGTCTGTAGTGACCCATTGTAACCTCCGATGAGTGATGTCGTCGCAAACACCATTCTATCAGAAGTTCTGGGTCACTTCCTTTTTCTTCATCTGTTGCACTTAGATTGTAAATTCAAGCCCAAAAAAATAGAAAAATGGGACAAAAAATAAAAAAACTGCAAAAATTGTCCAACATAGCTTCCGGTATCTGTCTGCTATGTGCGACCAGGCCGTCAAGTTTTTCTCTTTCAGCTCGTAGAACCTGATTTATCTGAAGGATTTCGGCCAGAAGTCGATGTCGTACTTGGACTCGGCGGCTTTCTCTATCTCGTCATCCAGCTCGATGAAGAAGTCCAGTCCGGTGAGTTCCTCCAGCTCATCTACGGTCATCAGGTAGTTTGAGATAGACTCTTTCTTTTTTGCGGTTTGGGGGATGGACATGGCAATCGTCTGAACCGTACCGTCGGTATCGATGATCAGAAGCGCCTTGTAGCACTGCTTGGGAACCGTGACTTTGTTGGCTCCGATCGTTTCGAAAGGTCCGTCGGTCAGGACCGGTCCGGTTACCACATAGACAGTGCCGGTTATGCGGGCGCAGTCGCGTGTAGCATTCTCGGCCTTGAGCCAGATGCCGCCGTTGTAGTTGTCCTGCTCCTGGGGAACCATGTTCGTCAGATAGAAGGTATCGCTCATGGCGTTGGCTGACCACTTGAAGTCCTGTGCCGGTGCAAGATGCCCGCGCGAGTAGCCGCTGCCGCGATAATCGTCCAGCTGGCTGGAACGGCGGACCGACTCGTCGGGTCTGAAATCCTCGCTTCTTGACGATTCCTGAGTGTCCAGTTCCGTTGCCGTAAGCTCATAAGCCACCCAGTCGGCAACGAGGTACTGCTCATTCCATGAAAGGGTGTAACCTGTATGGCGCACAACCTCATGACCTTCCACGTATGCCGGGATTTCCAGCCCTTCGATTCTGGGTGCTGATTCTGTTGCAGAAGATGCAGGTCTGATGTTCTTTGTGAAGTCCTGGAGGAAGGCCAGAAGTTTCTTGTAGCCCTTGTTTACAACCGAATCAATTCCTACGATCTTTTCTACCGTGGAGGTGACTCTGTTTGCAGTCGCCCTGGGCAGGAAGAGCGGGGAGAGGGCCACCAAGAAGGCGGCGATGATGATTACAAGGATGGTTATCAGAAGAGCCTTGCCCGTTCTGCGCTTTCCGGATTTGCGTGTGGTTTTGGTTGTGTTGGATTTCTTGCTCATTTACGTCGGATATTATAGCTTATCCGGGCTTTTAGAGGAAGGCTGCCTGCGGGAACAGGCAAGCACGATTAAGGTGCTGACTACGGTGCAGAAAACCGCCTGAAGCAAGGTCAGAGGTCCGATTTCACTCGTCTGGGTATAGATTGCATTGGTTCTCAGCGCCGCATCGCCGTAGGTGAAGAACCATGCACTGACGAGGTTGTTTGCGATATGGATGCCCAAGGCTGCCTCGATGCCTTCTGTTCTGAGATAGACCGCCATGAGCGCAAATCCCATGATGAAGTAGAAGACCATGGCATAGACTGCGCCGCTTCCGTGGACTTCCGGGTTCTGGAAGTGAAGGATGGTAAAGACTGCCGCAGAGCTGAGACAATAGATCAGCGACTGCTTCGGTCTCTTCTCGAGATCGTCTTTGACAAAGAATGCTATGTAGGCCCTGCACAGAAGCTCTTCCAGAAGTGCCGCCAAGACAAGAAGCACATAGCTGAGAAGAAAATCTACCGGCCAGCCCGGCTGGAGCGAGTAGGTGAACTTCTCGGGCTGAAGGGCTTTCCAGAGAAATGAGGTACCTAGGCAAAGAGCAAACATCGGCCAGAAACCGATGACAAGATACTTGCCTGAGAACGGCCGGTTGAATGAAATCAGCTTTCCAAAAGGAAACTTCAGGAATTTCTTGACCACAACTGCCGTCACCATGATGAAGACGATATAGCTGATTATGTTCAGGACTAGCACCATCCTGCGGCCGTCGGCCCGGGCAGGCATGATCATGGACAGGACTATGTAGAGGACGAATATCAGGGGAAGGCCGAAGAACCACTTCAGGAGTCTCCCCATTTCTTCCTTTCCGTACATGGGCTTACGAATGTTCTTCATCTTCGCTGGCCTCTGCCCTTGATCCCATGGGCCTTCATGTAGAACATGGTTCCGAGAGATCCCTTTGCCAGAATGATTTCTCCGCTTCTGATTTTCTCCACGGCAGAGGCAACGTCAGCCGAAGGCGGGATTGCGATACTCAGGCTCGGAGCGCATCCAACCTTGGAACAGAGCTTCTCGACGATCTTCAGCGCATGAGCGGGACTTCCTTCGCAGACGCAGATGCTGAACATGTGCTGAAGCTCGCTCAGGTCATATTCTCCCAGCACATCGTTTATGAACGATACCACCGAGGCAGGCACACCGTTTTCCTGTCTTTCAAAAACAAGGCCAAGACAATCGAAGTCCCCGAGGGACTCGGGATCTGCAATAGCGCTTTCGATAAGTATTGTCTGACTTCCGTTCAGGCTGGCTGCGATTCTGCCTGCAACATCAGCACATGTTGCTGTATGGATGATCTTGTACATGTTTCCTCCGGGAAAAGGATGGCCGGTCAGGCCTTTATGGCTGCGAATTTATCAAAGAATGACGGAAAAGTCATCTCCACGCACTCACAGTCCTCTATTGTAAGACCTTTCGGGCATTTGAGGGAAGCCAGTGCCATCGCCATCACGATACGGGGATCTCCGAAACTGCGGACACTGGTGTTGCCCGTAAACGAAGAGATGGGGTAGACCACAAGCGAGTCGTACAGGACCTGAGCCTTGCCTCCCAGTTCGTTTATGTTTTGGGCGATTGTGGAGCTTCTCTCCTTCGAGCCCTTGACTACATTGTGCGTTACGTTAAGAAGCCTCACCGGTCCCGAAGCAAAGCACGAAGTCACTGCCAGAGCGGGCAACAGATCGGGAGTTCCTCCCAGATCGATATCCACCGCCTTGAGTCTGGAGGACGGACCGGTAAGCGTCACCTGGTGGCCTTCGCTGCGGATTGAGCATCCCATGTTGGCCAGGATGTCAAGGATTGTCCTGTCTGCCTGGGAGCTCTTTGCATCCAAGTGAGTCACCGTGATCGTGCTGCCTGTGATGGCTGCGGCGCAGAAGAAAAAGGCAGCCAACGAGAAGTCTCCGTTGATATCTGCTTCAAGAGGTCTGTAGAACTGATTGCCGCGGATCGTGTAGTGGGTCATGTCCCTTCCGCGCATGAATTCGATGTTCTGCTTTTCCAGCCAGATTTCGGTTGTCCTTACTGCGGTCTTCTCCTTCAGAAGATGCACGTCTATCGTTACATCCTGTCTTGCAAGCGGAGAGGCCAGAAGCAGGGCGTTCAAGAACTGTCCGGTCATGCATCGGATGCTGGTGTGTCCGCCCAGAAGAGGTCCGCAGACGCTGTATGGAGCTGTCTCGGCCTTGGTATCCACATTGGCTCCCAGGTCGTTGAGGCTGGAAAGAAGCGCTCTTGCAGGTCTTTGTCTCAGCGACTCGTCTCCGGTGAAACTGATATCCACTCCCAGCGTACAGGCCAGGGCGGTAGCGAAATAAAGCGTGGTTCCGCTGTTCTTGCAGTCGATTTCCAGTCCGTCGCGCGGCTCTAGATTGCTTGAATCGACTGTAAGGGTATTCCCGGAAAATGAAATGCTGGCACCGAGCTTCCGGCAGAAGTCCAGACAAGCCTGGGTATCTGAGCAGAAAAGCGGGTTTGTAATAGTGCTGACACCTCTTGCAAAGAGGGCAATCAGCAACGCGTGAATGGTCTGGCTTTTGGAAGCCGGTATGTCGATCTGGCCCCAGACGGAACCAGGGGAAAGCGTCCTGTTCATTACAATACAATTGTAAACCCTAAATCCCCAATCGGCAACTGACAAACATGCTCAAAACGTCTCACTTCGAGGGGGTTATCCTTGTTGTCGTTGTCATCAATACTTGACGAGAGATTGAAGAAAATGGACACTAAAAGCATGCAATCCGATAACAAGAATTATCTTTATATAGAAAACCTCGGCTGCGCCAAGAACCAGGTCGATGCCGAGGTGCTTGCCTGCAGCCTTGAGAAGGACGGCTGGGTCCTTACCGACGATGCCTCCAAGGCAAATCTGATATTCGTCAACACCTGCGGTTTCATAGAGAGCGCAAGGGAGGAATCGATCGATACTTTCTTCTCTCTCAGAAACCGGTTCCCCAAGGCAAAAATCGTGATCTCAGGGTGTCTCGCCCAGCGCTATGCAGACGAGCTGGCAGCCCAGATTCCGGAAGCTGACGGAATCTTCGGCAACAGGGATCTTTCCAAGGTCAACGATTTCATCAGGGAAATCGGCAAGAGGAAGAATGCGGCAAAGACGGAAGTGCCCGAGTACCCGGACCCCGATGAGGACATTTTCGAGAGAAACGAACTGTTCAATTATCCGGGAAGTGCTTTTCTCAAGATTTCGGAGGGTTGCAACCACCGCTGCGGTTTCTGCGCCATTCCTCTTATCCGAGGCTCTTTGCGCTCGAGGCCTAGGGCAAAGATCCTGGAAGAGGCAAGGGAACTTGTTGAGAGAGGCATAAGGGAAATCAATCTGATTGCCCAGGATCTGGCAGCTTACGGAACGGACTGGGACGGCAAAAGCCACTTCTTGGAATTGCTTCAGGCAATAGTAGATATCGAAGGTAACTTCAAAGTCAGGCTTCTGTATATCCATCCCGATGCATTCCCGCTTCAGCTTCTGGATATGATCAAGAACAATGACAAGATAATCCCGTACTTTGATATTCCCATACAGCATGCAAGCGAGAAGCTTCTGAGACCCATGAAGAGAATGGGTGACGAGAACATTTACACTGATCTGGTTTCAAAAATAAGAGCTGCTCTGCCGGAGTGTGTCATCCGCACCACTATCATGCTGGGGTTCCCCGGAGAGACCGATGAGGATTACAGGAAAGTCTATGATTTCGTAAAGACAAACCGATTCAACTGGATGGGCTCCTTTGTCTATTCCAGGGAAGAAGGTACCTATGCATACGGCCTGACGACCGAAGAAGAGCACAACGCTCTTCAGAAGGTTGCAAAGACCAGACAGAAGAGGCTGCAGAAACTGCAGGAGAAGATCACTGCCGAATGCCTGCAGGGTTTTGTCGGAAAGGAATACGATGTCCTCATCGAGGAGCTGGTGGAAGGCGAGGACCTTGCCATCGGCAGAATCTGGGCCCAGGCTCCGGAGGTTGACGGACTGACCGTAGTGATGGGGCGTGACATGGTACCCGGAAATGTCTACAGATGCGGGGTGACCAAGGTAAACGGCATAGATCTGGAGGCGGTGAAGCTATGAGCATGCAGGAGCTGTTGGACCAGCTGAACCCGGAGCAGCGTGAGGCTGTGATGATAAACGAAGGTTCGCTTCTGGTGTTTGCCGGCGCAGGTTCGGGAAAGACCAGGGTGATTACCACAAAGATCGCATATGCCATCGATGCCTTGGGCGTAGACCCGTACCACATCTTTGCCGTCACATTCACGAATAAGGCCTGCAAGGAGATGCAGGACCGTGTGGTGAATATGGTCGGAGAAGAGGGCAAGCGGGTGATGATCCGCACCTTCCACTCTTTCGGCGTGTGGCTCCTGCGCAAGTACGGCGAGCGCGTGGGATTGGACCCCAACTTCAAGATCTACGATGACGACGATAGCGTGGCGCTTCTGTGTCAGGCTTTCCCGGATGACAATAAGAAAGAGATTACCGCCTACTACAAGAAGATTGCAGTTCTCAAGGACCGCATGGAGAAGCCCAACAAGCTGGACGAGCGGCTGCGAGCATACTACCACAAGTATCAGGAAATGCTGGCAAGGACCGGCAATGTGGATTTCGCGGACATGATCATAAAATCCATAGAGCTGCTTGCCGCCAACGATGACATCAGGGAAAAGGTCCAGAAGCGTTTCAGGATGATTCTGG
Source organism: Spirochaetales bacterium (assembly GCA_017470995.1). Classification (GTDB taxonomy): domain Bacteria; phylum Spirochaetota; class Spirochaetia; order Sphaerochaetales; family Sphaerochaetaceae; genus UBA9732. The sequence continues at coordinate 2,235 of JAFUXI010000077.1, read as the reverse complement.
TAGACGAGTACCAGGATTCCAACAAGGCCCAGTTCCAGCTTCTGAAGCAGATTGTCGGCAAGGACAGCTTTATCTGCGCTGTCGGTGATGATGACCAGAGTATCTACCGCTTCCGTGGAGCGGAGGTCAGGAACATCCTCGATTTTGCCAAGTCATTCCCCAATACCAGAAAGGTCACGCTAGGCAAGAACTACCGCTGTACCGAGAGCATCCTGAATGTCGCCAAGGATGTGATTTCAAACAACCGAAGCAGGGCGGAGAAGGCACTGAGTGCCGAGCACCATGGCGGGGCCCTTCCGAAAGTCTACTACGTAGACAATGGAATAGAGGAGTCACAGCAGGTGATCTCCCTGCTGAAGAAGGCCCATGATATGGATCCGTCCGCCTATTCGAAGAGTGCAATCCTCTACAGGACCAATGCCCAGTCGAAGGACTTCGAAGACCGCCTGATGATCAACGATATCCCGTATCACATCGTCGGATCGCTTCGGTTCTACGACCGCGAGGAAATCCGCGACTGTATCGCGATGATTTCCCTTCTGGCAAACCCGCGCGACAGCGTTGCCTTCCAGAGGATGATAAACAAGCCTGCCAGAAAGATCGGAGATGTAAGCATCGAGAAGCTTCTGAGTCTGGCTGCGGAAGACGAAAGCCTCGGGGGTGATGTGATTGCCGCCTGCCGCACGGCTGTCTCTCAGAACTTGATCAAGGGCGGTGCAGTAAGCGGAAACAACTTCTTCACCGAAGCCTATGATGTCTGCAGACAGCTGTTCGGAACCATCGATAACGGCAAGTTCCTCAAGGAAGTGCTGATCCATTTCGGGATTCTGGACTACTATGTCTCCCGCGACCGTACCGAGAAGCTCAAGGAGAACAAGCGCACCGAGAACATAGAGCAGCTGGTGAACATGCTCAGTCTGGATCAGTTCTCCCAGGGACAGGAAGGTATCAACAGCTTCCTGGAACTGGCATCCCTGGATGCATCTTCTCTGGGAGAGGAAGAGGGAAAGAGCCAGGACGGGGTGACACTGATAACGATGCACAACACCAAGGGCCTTGAGTTCGACCGCGTCTACATCGTCGGAATGGAGAACGAGATTTTCCCGGGCCGCATGGACGAGAGCACTGCCGAGGACATCGAGGAAGAGCGGCGCATCTGCTACGTGGCCATGACCCGTGCCAAGAAAGAGCTCTGCATGTTCTGCGCTTCAAGCCGCCTCAGATGGGGTACCATGCAGAGCGAGACTCCCAGCATGTTCCTCAAGGAAATCAACGAGGACCACATCGACGAGATCGACCTCAGGCTCAAATCCCGTTTCGGAGGGCAGTTCCGCTTCGACAACAGGGGGCAGGGCAACTACCGCAGCGGCTACGGCAACGGGTTCGGCAACAGCTATACCTCCCACCGCTATTCGACGAGCTATGTCAACACCGAAAGCAGCTACTCCCAGTCCGAAGGTCCCAAGCCGTCGGAGGCCAGCCGATTCAATGTGCGCAACATGGCTCAGAAACCCATCCTGGTCAAAAAGGCCGATGCCGCTAAGAGCGCCCCGGTTCCGGGAACAGTGAAGTACGAGACGGGCGACCGCATCCGCAGCAAGTTCTACGGCGAGGGAACCGTCACCGGCAAGAGGACATTCGGCGGACGTGAGCTTCTGGATGTGAAGTTCGATTCCGGCAGGACCGGAACGTTTGCAAGCGACAAGGTAGCTTTCGAGAAAATCTGAAATCCTATTCTATCTGAGGTTGAAGGCCGGTCTCGGGATTATCGGCAGGAATCTCCATGTCCATGGAGGAGAAGTCCATGTCTTCCGTCGGTGACATCATCATAAGGAGCATCAGGAGCTCACTGAGGTCCGGCCCCTCTTCTGAATCCGTTTCCGTACTCTGATTTGATTCCTGGAGAGTTTCACTGATCGGAAGAATCCTGACCGTCTGATAGATGCCCTGGAAGTAAGTCAGCACGATGAGAACTACAGCCGCTATCGGAATGGCAAAATCGTATTCGGGATGTTTGCGGGTCCTGTTGTATGAGAAGAGCAGCATGAACGGAGCAAGCAGAATCAGGGATACAGAGTCTCCGAAGCCTATGTCCATCATGCGGGTAAGGTCCGACATCAGCCTGACCTGGATGGCTTCTGCCGATGCTGTGGCGATATCTACGGTGCTCTGCATTCCGAAACGGATGGCAGGGAAGATGATGGTGATGAACAGGTCGACCAAACCCATGACCAC
>JAFUXI010000076.1 GCA_017470995.1 Spirochaetales bacterium | reverse complement strand
GAGGCCGAGCTCGCCAAGGCTTTCCACCAGATCGCGTCCGTGGCCGACATCCTCGTGGGCAACGAGGAGGACTTCCAGCTCTGCCTCGGCATGAAGGGACCGGAGGCCGGCGGCAAGGACCTCGGAAAGAAGATGGCGCAGTTCAAGGGCATGATCGGAGAGGTCAAGAAGAGCTCTCCGAACGCACAGGTCTATGCAACGACACTCAGAGAGGTCGTGAGCGCCAACGAGCACAACTGGGGCGCCCTGGTCAGAGTCGGTGACAACTGGTATGAGGAGCTTCCGAGACCGATCCAGGTCATGGACAGGATCGGCGGTGGTGACGGTTTCGTCGGCGGTCTTCTGTACGCCATCCTCTCAGGTAAGAACGAAGAGGATTGGATCAAGTTCGGCTGGGCAACCGGCGTTCTTGCAGCCACAGTCCTTACAGACTACAGCACACCTGCTGACGAGGACCAGATCTGGTCGGTCTACAAGGGCAACGCCAGAGTCAAGAGATAAGGAGCAATCAATGGCAAAGAAAGCAGATATCGGTCTTATCGGTCTCGCCGTCATGGGTGAGAACCTTGTTATGAACATGGAGTCCAAGGGCTTCACAGTCGCCGTCTACAACAGGACAGTCTCAAAGGTCGACGCCTTCACAGAGGGCAGAGCGAAGGGCAAGAACATCATCGGTTGCCACAGCATCCAGGAGCTTGCAGACAATCTCGAGAGACCAAGGAAGGTCCTCCTTCTGGTCAAGGCCGGACAGCCTGTCGATGACTTCATCGAGCAGATCATTCCTGTCCTTGAGCCGGGCGATGTCATCATCGACAGCGGCAACAGCCACTTCCCGGACACAATGAGAAGATGCCAGTACGTCGAGTCCAAGGGTCTTCTTTACATCGGAACAGGTATTTCCGGCGGAGAAGAGGGAGCTCTGAAGGGTCCCTCGATGATGCCCGGCGGATCTGAGGCTGCATGGCCTCTGGTAAAGCCGATCTTCCAGGCTGTCTGCGCCAAGGTCGAGGACGGAAGTCCTTGCTGCGACTGGGTCGGAAACGGTGGTGCAGGCCACTTCGTAAAGATGGTCCACAACGGAATCGAGTATGGTGACATGCAGCTCATCTGCGAGGCCTATCAGCTCATGAAGGACCTCCTGGGCATGTCCGCTGACGAGATGCACGAGGTCTTCGATGCATGGAACAAGACCGAGCTCGACAGCTATCTGATTCAGATCACAAGCGAGATTCTTGCCAAGAAGGACGAGGACGGACAGCCTCTGGTCGACAAGATTCTCGATACTGCAGGTCAGAAGGGTACCGGAAAGTGGACAGGAATCGCCGCTCTGGATGAGGGCGTTCCCCTTACACTGATCGGTGAGGCCGTCTTCGCACGCTGCCTGTCTGCTATGAAGGAAGAGCGTGTCGAGGCTTCAAAGGCCTACAATGTCCAGCGCGGCAAGTTCGAGGGCAACAGGAAGGAGATGATCGAGAACATCCGCAAGGCTCTCCTTGCATCCAAGATCATCAGCTACGCTCAGGGCTATGTCCTGATGAAGGCTGCTGCCAAGAACTACGGCTGGAAGCTCAACTACGGCGGAATCGCCCTGATGTGGAGAGGCGGCTGTATCATCCGCTCGACCTTCCTCGGCAAGATCAAGGAAGCCTACGACAAGAATCCCGAGCTTTCGAACCTCCTTCTGGATCCGTACTTCAAGGCACTCATCGAGAGCCTGGTACCGGCTTGGAGACAGGTAGTTGCAAACGCAGCTCTCTGCGGAATCCCGACACCGGCATTCTCAAGCGCCCTCAGCTACTTCGACGGCTACACCACGGACAGGCTGCCGGCAAACCTGCTTCAGGGACAGAGAGACTACTTCGGCGCCCACACCTATGAGAGAGTCGATGCTCCGCGCGGACAGTTCTTCCATACCAACTGGACAGGCGAGGGCGGAAGCACTTCCGCATCCACCTACAACGCCTGATTGTCAGGAACAGTGAATGAAATGTTAGTACAGAAGCCATGCAAGGTGGTTTCTGTACTAAGAAGTTAGTACAAATCGACCTTAAGCGGCGTTTTGTACTAACTTTGCATTTAGGACTTGAAGAAGGAAAGCTAATGCTTACTGATAAACAGATCAAAGAAATGGTCATCAAGGCCCTTGAGGAGCGCAAGCCAAGGAATATCCTCATGGTGGTGCCTGATTACACCAGATGTTTCTCCAATGCCGGTCTGATTGCCAACGTCGCCTATCACTGGTGCGTGGAGAACAATGTGGGAGTCGAGATCCTCGAGGCCCTGGGAACCCACGTTCCCATGACCGAGAAGGAAATCAAGGCCATGTACGGGGATATCCCGCTCGAGAAGTTCCATGGCCATGACTGGCGCCACGATGTCGAGAAGATCGGTGAGGTTCCCGCCTCATTCGTGGAGGAGGTCACCGAGGGACTTTGGAAGAAGGCCGTTGCAGTCGAGGTCAACAGAATGGTCCTTGACCCGAAGTTCGACCTTGTCCTCTCGCCGGGCCAGGTGGTACCCCACGAGGTCATCGGAATGGCCAACCAGGCAAAGAACCTCTTTGTCGGAGCCGGCGGATCGGACATGATCAACCAGAGCCACATCATCGGTGCCGTCTACGGCATGGAGAGGATGATGGGCCGCGACTTCACACCCGTCAGGAAAATCTTCGACTATGCCCTTGAGCATTTCCTTTCAAAGAGATGCCACCTTCTGTGGATGCTCACGGTCTGTACCGCTCCCAACGATGTGATCCAGACCCACGGTCTGTTCATCGGAGAGGACCGCAAACCCCTCGAGGATGCAGTTGCCCTGGCACAGGAGAAAAACATCGACTATGTGGATACCGGAATCAAGAAGTGCGTCGTGTACCTCAATGAGAAGGAGTTCCACAGCACATGGCTGGGCAACAAGGCCGTCTACCGCACACGCATGGCAATCGCCGACGGCGGAGAGCTGATCATCCTTGCTCCGGCAGTGGACAAGTTCGGCGAGGACAAGACCAATGACGCCCTGATCAGGAAGTACGGCTACAAGGGAAGGATCCACACCCTGGAGCTTCTGAACCAGAACGAGGACCTTCAGGCCAACATGGGTGTTGCAGCCCACCTGATCCACGGCTCCAGCGACGGAAGATTCAGCATCACCTATGCGGTGCGCGATATCTCCCAGAAGGAGATCGAGGACGTCGGATTCATTCCGGCTTCCTATGAAGAGCTTGCCAAGAAGTATGATCCTGCCAAGCTTCAGTACGGCTATAATACAGTTGATGGGGAAGAGATCTTCTACATCCCCAATCCCGCCCTCGGACTCTGGATCAACAGAGAGAAATTCAATTCCTGACAGGAGTATGAAATGAAAGCATTCATGGATGAAAACTTCCTTCTCAACAACGACTGTGCTGTAAAGCTCTACCACGAGTTTGCCAAGCAGATGCCGATCTTCGATTATCACTGCCATCTCATTCCCAAGGAGATTGCAGACAACAAGCGTGAGCCCAGCATCACAAGCGCATGGCTCTACGGCGACCATTACAAGTGGCGCCAGATGAGAACCAACGGCTATGACGAGAAAGAGGGAGATGACTTCCAGAGATTCCTCAACTATGCCGATACAGTCGCCCATGCAATCGGAAATCCGCTCTATCACTGGTCACACCTGGAGCTTCAGAGATTCTTCGACATCCACACTCCGCTGAGCCCCAAGACAGCCCGCGAGATCTACGATGCCGCAAACGAGAAACTCAAGAGCGATCCTGATCTCGACGCCTACGGAATCTTCAGAAAGTTCAATGTCTACGCAGTAGGCACCACCGATGATCCCATCGACAGCCTCGAGTATCATGCAGCCATCAAAAAGGCCGGCAAGACAGCTACCAAGGTCATTCCTTCATTCAGACCCGACAAGGCAATGAACATCGATGCAGAGGGCTTCAACGCCTACATCGACAAGCTAAGCGCAGCTTCCGGCGTGAAGATCACAAGCGCGGCAGATGTCATGACGGCCCTTGCCAAGAGACTTGACTGGTTCGTGGCAAACGGATGCGTCGCAACCGACCATGCAATCATCGTTCCGCCTTATGCACCGGCAAGCGATGCCAAGGTCAACGAGGTCTTCCTCAAGGCCAGAAGCGGCAAAGCCGTCACGGCAGAGGAGGCTGAGATCTACAGGACATTCATACTGATGAGCCTGGCGGAGGAGTATTCCAAGCGCAACATCGCAATGCAGCTTCACATGCAGGCCCAGAGAAACAACAGCACCCGCGGTTTCAAGACCCTCGGACCCGATACCGGCTACGATGCAGTCACCGATGTCGACTGCGCCTACAACCTCTCGAGGTTCCTGGATACCCTCGATCAGCGCGATGCACTGCCCAAGACGATCATCTATTCGCTGAACCCGAAGGATTACTATGCAATCGGAACCCTGATGGGATGCTTCCAGCGCGATATCCCGGGCAAGATCCAGATGGGAAGCGCCTGGTGGTTCTGCGACCACATCGACGGCATGACCGAGCAGATGAAGGTTCTGGGCAACCTCGGATTGCTCTCACGCTTCATCGGCATGCTCACAGACAGCAGATCCTTCCTTTCCTATCCCAGACACGAGTACTTCAGGAGAATCCTGTGCAACATGCTCGGAACCTGGATGGAGAACGGCGAGATTCCGGCAGACTTCGACCTCGTCGGAGGCATGGTCCAGGACATCTCGTTCAACAATGCAAAGAGATACTTCGAAGGTGCCTGACACAAGGCCCTGAAGGCAAAGACAAAGCCCCGTCGGAACGTTCCGATGGGGCTTTCTTTATTATTTAATACCTCTACGATATTGATTTTCATGATATAAATAATGCATGGCCATATTGAAAACAATTCTTAACGTGCTGTCTGTAATTCTGACCGGTGTACATTTCATCAACGAGTTAAATACAGTCGGCTTTGTCCTGTCAATCATGTTCATCATAGGACTTGCAGGAATCTTCAGAAAATCGGGTGTGAGTCCGTACTGGGCGCTGGTTCCGTGCTACAGGCTGTTCGTCCTTGCAAAGTGCGCGGACAGGGAGGCCGAAGGCAAGGCCCTGTTCTTCGCCGAGCTCTTCTATGAGCTGGATACGCTTTCCGGTGTCTTTCTGAATTATGATTACATTGACCAGACGTCCCAGATACTTCTGAGTATCCTTTCACTGACGGTATTCGTAATTCTCAGAATCTATAACCTCAGGGTCTTCCAGGGCCTGGATGAGGTCTACGGAAGAAAGAGAAGACACATCTGGATCTGGCTCTTCTTCAGAGGATTCGCCGCCATATCCACCGGCTATTCCAAGAAGTGGCAGCCGTCGATGAAGGTCGAGGACCTCAGGGCGAAATCCCTTGCAGCCATTTCCGGAGGTACCGTCGATCCTACTGATACAGGTCTTTCTGTGAATCTGGAGGAAAGGACCGTCAGCGATTTCATGCACAAGAAATGTCTTCTGCGTGATATCCATCTGAATATCAAACCCGGACACATGGTCCTCCTTCTGGGCGGTTCCGGATCCGGAAAGACCACGTTCCTGAATGCGGTCAACGGGTACGAGAAGGCCAAGGCCAGGGTTCTTCTCAACGGAACGGATGTCTATGCCAACTACAAGAAAATCAAATACGACATAGGATTCGTACCCCAGCAGAATCTCATAAGGGGGAAGGATACGGTCGAGAATACCGTAAACGATGCCTCCAAGATGCGTCTGCCGCTGTCGGTCCGGAAAGAGGACATGATCGCCCGTGAGAACGAGGTCATGGAAGTCTTCGGCCTGGCGCAGAGCCGCAAGAGCATGGTCGAGAAGCTTTCCGGAGGTATGCTCAGACGTCTCTCGATTGCCATAGAGTTCGTTTCGAATCCGTCGCTCTTCATCCTGGATGAGCCTGATTCCGGTCTTGACGGAGTCATGGCCCGTGAGCTCATGGTCCAGCTGAGGAAAATCGCTGACCAGGGAAAGATTGTCATAGTGATCACCCATACTCCGGACAGGGTCATAGATCTGTTCGATGATGTCATCGTCCTGGCCAGGGACAAGGACCGCGTGGGCAGGCTTGCATTCTACGGACCCATCGATGAGGCAAGGGCCTTCTTCGACCGCCAGGAGATGGAGAAGATAGTCATGGCCGTCAACGCCAAGAACGTCGGAGGCGAGGGCAGAGCAGACGAGTTCATCGAGAAATACGCCAAGTGCGGTAATGCGGAGGTTGCAAATGGCTGAAAACATGACTCAGGGCTACAATATTTCAGACAGGCACAGAAGAAGAATCGACCAGGTGGCCATCTGCTTCGGAAAACTGATCCGCATGTTCCTGTATCAGAATGACTGGAAGGTCATCCCGATGGCCATGCTGATTGCCGCAGTGGTTTCACTCGTCGTCAAGAACGATTTCTTCGTGAACATGGAAGGAACGCTCAAGGGCGCCCTTGCGCTCTCATGCATAGGAATCTGGAACGGATGTTTCAACTCCATCCAGGTCATCTGCCGCGAGAGGGATATAGTCAAGAGAGAGCACCGCGCGGGCATGCACATATCGTCCTATATCTTCTCCCACATGCTCTACCAGCTGATTCTCTGTATCCTGCAGACTGTTGCGACTATGGGAATTCTGGTTGTCATCGGAATTAAATTCCCTCTTTTCGGAGCTGTTTCAACCTACCTTGTCGTGGATATGGGAATCACGCTGCTTCTGATTACCTATGCGGCGGATATGATGGCGCTGTTTGTCTCAGCCATCGTCAGGAACACCACGACGGCCATGACCGTCATGCCGTTCTTGCTGATTGTTCAGCTGATATTCTCCGGCGGAATCTTCACGCTTCCTTCCTGGAGTGACGGCATTGCCAAGCTGACGGTTTCCCACTACGGACTGAGGTGCATCGCCGCCCAGGCCGATTTCAACGAACTTCCGTCGGTAACGGCATGGAATACTTTACAGAAGATGAAGGACTCCGACATTCCCGTGACGCTGACTAAGGGCCAGATTGCACAGACGTTCCAGAACGAGAACCTTACGGCGATCAAGGAGCTCAGAAGCCTTAATGTCAACATCAAGAGTCTGGACACAAGCGTCAATGTGGGAGAGTTCGCCGATACTGTGATAGGTACATTCAATCTCAGGGAAAACCAGGATCAGATAACCTTCAGCTTCACCATAAAGGACATGATAAACCTTGTAGGAGAGGAGGCTGTAGGCAAATACGTGAAGGAAACGACATCCGCCACGCTGCGAAGACCCTACTACGAGAAGACCTCGCAGAACGTATACAAGTATTGGGGCGCCCTGATCATATTCTCCCTGGTTTGTGCGGTTCTGGCTACGGTGAGCCTGGAATTCATCGACAAGGACAAGCGCTGACATACTAGGCTAGAAGTCAAAGATACTGTACAATCTATATAGTTAAATAAACGTTTTTTCTGATTATAAAAAGGAGAACAGTAATGAAGAAGTATTTCGATCTTACAGGTCAGGTGGCTGTTGTAACCGGTTGTTCAACAGGTCTCGGAGTTCAGATGGCCAAGGCCCTTGCAAACCAGGGCTGCAACATCGTTGCCATGGCAAGAAGACAGAACCTCATTGACGAGGTCGCCAAGGAGATTTCGGAGACTTACGGTGTCAAGGCCATCGGAATCAGATGCGACATCACCGATACCGAAAGCGTTGAGGCTGCAGTCGATGCAGCTCTCAAGGAGTTCGGACGTATCGATATCCTCATCAACAACGCCGGAACCGGTGGAGTTACTCCCGCCGAGGATATGCCGGATGCAACATTCCAGAACGAGGTCAACATCGACCTGTTCGGAACCTTCAAGGTTGCCAGAGCTGTTGCCAAGAAGGCAATGCTTCCCGCAAAGTACGGAAGAATCATCAACATCGCTTCCATGTACGGCCTTGTAGGAAACAAGATCGCACCGACTGTCTGCTACCATGCAGCCAAGGGCGGTGTCGTCAACATGACAAGAGCTCTTGCCGCAGAGTGGGGCGAGCGCGGAATCACAGTCAACTCCATCTGCCCGGGTTACTTCTATACTCCGCTGACGGAAGAGACACTCAAGAGCGAGTTCTTCCAGAACTATGCAAAGACAATGATTCCTCTTTCACGCTATGGAAACGAGGGCGAGCTTGACAGCTGTGCAATCTTCCTTGCATCTCCGTTCTCAAGCTATGTCAACGGCCAGAACATCGCCGTCGACGGCGGTTACACCTGCATGTAATCGATTTTCAGATTATACAAGAAGAGGTCCGGTGGAATTCCATCGGACCTCTCTTTTTAGTGTCTGACTTCAGTCAGCCCTGAGCCTTGAGCTTCTCGAGCTCTTCCTTCTCAAGGACGGTGTAGGCGATCTTTCCTACCAGGGTCTTGGGAAGCTGCTCACGGAACTCGATATCGTAGGGCATTGCATATTTGGCGATTCTCTCACGGCAATGGGACAATATCTTGGTCTTTATTTCCTCACTCGGCTGGATATCCGGCCTGAGCTGTACGAATGCCTTGACCTTCTGGATCTTGTAGGAATCGGGTACTCCGATGACACAGCTCATCTGAACCTCATCGAGAGCATCGATTATGTTCTCAATCTGCGAGGGATAGACGTTGTAGCCGCTGGTGATGATCATGCGCTTGATACGCTGCTTGAAGTAGATGAAGCCTTCATCGTCCATGTATCCGAGGTCTCCGGTGTGAAGCCAGATGTTTCCGTCCGCATGGCGTCTGAGGGTGTTCTTGTTCTCTTCCTCATGGTTGATGTATCCGAGCATGACCGAAGGTCCTCTGAGGCAGATTTCACCGTCGGTTCCGAACGGGACTTCCTGCTCTGTTCCGGGCTGGCAGATGCAGTAGTAGGTGTCGGGGTAGGGAATACCGATCGAGCCTTCCTTTTCCTTGTTGTAGGGAGTAAGGCAGCTTGCGGTGACGCATTCGGTTGTTCCGTAGCCTTCACGCACTCTGACGGTTGCACCGTGGTCGGCAAGGAACTTGTCGATCTTCTTCTTGAGCTCGACCGTGAGGCTGTCTCCGCCGGAGAATACTCCCATGAGGCAGGAAAGGTCGACGTTGTCCATATCCTTGTTGCGGGTGATTCCCTCATAGAGGGTGGGGACACCGGCTATGTAGTTGGGCTGTGCGGTCCTGAGCATGTTGGAATAGCCCTTGACGCTGACCTGCGGAACCAGGACGCTGCGGCCGCCCCAGTACATCATTGTATGGACGCACACACCGAGGCCGAAACCGTGGAACATGGGCATAGCTGCAAGCATTGTCTTTCCCTGTATGGGTTTGTTGCACATTGTTCCTGTCTGCAGGGCAAGTGCGTTCAGGTTCAGATTGGTGAGTCTGATTCCCTTTGTCACTCCGGTCGTTCCGCCGGAGAAGAGGACTACTGCCTGATCCGAGCCGGTCTTCTTGACCGACGGATCTATGTCGCAGTGCCTGGCTCCCTCGATGAAGGTCTTCCAGCTGATGACAGTACCGTCTTCACTGAAGGACTCGAACTTGCGCTCCTTGAGAAGCCTGTAGGCAACCTTCTTGATGGGGGAAAGGGCATCGGAGACCCTTGCTATGACCATGTGGTCAAGTTCGACGAGCTCGCGGACTTTCTTGAGCTTGTAATAGAACTGGTCCATTGAAACGATGGTGCGGCTCTGGGCTTCCTTAAGGTAGAAGGCTATCTCGTGGACTGCCGAAAGGGGGTGCACCATGCTGGCGATTGCTCCGATGGCATTGACTGCGTAGAGGCAGATTACTGTCTGGGGAATGTTGGGGAGGCAGATCGTGACGGTATCTCCCTCCTTGATTCCCAATGCCCTGAAGGCCTTCTCGGCCTGCTGGATCTGCGGAACCAGCCGGGAGAAGGTGGTGTCCTTGCCCTGGAATGTCAGGGCGACCTGGTCGGGATACTTGCGTGCGCTCTCGAAGAGGGCATCGCTCATGGAAATATCGGGGTAGTCCAGGTGGAAAGGCACTTCCCCATAGCTATTGAGCCAAGGCGCGACCTTGAGCTCTTCCTGTGTATAATTCATTTTACTGTCTCCAGTTATATGTCAGAGTCCGAGTTCGTCTTCGACTGCCCTGATGTCGATGGCCTCGTTCGCAGGTCTGTCGAGGAGCTCCGGACGCATCATGTATGCTTTGAAGATCTTGATAGTGTTTGCAAAGTAAACTCCGTCGCCGATTCTCTCGTCGATCGTGAAGGAAACCGGCAGGAAGGTCTTCATCTCATAGGTTCCGTCCTCATGGAAGACGGGCTTGAGGCTTTTCTGTCCGATGATCGCGAAGAACGAGTTTGAACCGAAATTGGAGAGGTGGTGATACTGTGCATCCATCTTGATGGAACCGAGGTTCGAGACGAAACAGGTGTGTGAATAGGGGCTTGCCTCTGCCATTTCCTTGGGAAGGTTCCCCTTGCGGTCCCAGCGGAGGATCATGGAGAAAACTATCCGACGGAGGAATCCGGGAAGATTCACTATGGTCTGCATGATCTTCGTGGTATCGTCATGGCTGTCTTCGGACTTGCGGATGTTGTAGACCTGTTTGCAGATGGACTCGTGCATCTGCTCGACGGGGCTTGTGTCGCTGTCCTTATTGTATTTCATGATGATCATGCCTTCTTCGGCACCGTCTTTCTTCTGCTTCTTTGCGATTGCGGTGATGGAGATGACTTTGCGTTCGTAGTATTTGGTGTTTCTGATGAAGTAGTTCATCCTCGGGCGCTCGGCGATTGTTCTGCCTAGAGCTGCACAGAAGATATGGAAGAATGTGTATCTGAATTCCGGATTCTCATCATTTTTTCGCTTGATGTAGGCTTCCAGATTCTCCATGTCGATGTCAAAGCGGCAGACCGCCTCGTTCTCTGCCCGGTTTCCCAGCAGGTTAAGCATGAATTCCTGGATGGGCTCCACATTCTCTACCAGGTATGCATCATATTTCTCGCCTTTACGTTTCTTCGCCATATGTTCTCCGAAAATATAAAGATGGTTTGTTATACCATGTTGTTTTAATAAACGTCAATTGCGTGATAGTATATATTAACTATACGTTACAAAAGAGGGTGTTTCATGCGTTTTATTTCCTGGAACGTCAACGGACTTAGGTCGGTGCTGGGCAAAGGTTTTCTCGATTATTTCCATGCGCAGAATGCAGATGTGTTCTGTCTTCAGGAGATAAAGCTCTCCGAGGGTCAGTTGGATCTTCCGTTGGAGGGCTACCACTGCTACTACAACTATGCCGAGCGCAAGGGTTACTCGGGTACCGCCGTCTTCTCGAAGGCAGAGCCGCTTTCGGTGAAGTTCGGCAAGGACAACGAGGGTCGCATCTGCGCCCTTGAGTTCGATGATTTCTATGTCGTGGACGTCTACACCCCCAATTCCCAGGACGAGCTTGCCAGGCTCCCGTTCCGTCTGGAGTGGGATGAATACTTCAGGTCCTTCGTGAAGGAACTCGATGAGAAGAAGACGGTGCTCATCTGCGGGGACCTCAACGTGGCCCATAAGGAGATCGACATCAAGAATCCCAAGGCAAACCTTCGGAATGCCGGTTTCACAATCGAGGAGCGTGAAAGCTTCTCCAAGCTCCTGGATTGCGGGTTCTCCGATACGTTCAGGATGTTCTATCCGGATCTGAAGGATGCCTACAGCTGGTGGTCCTACCGCTTCAAGGCCCGCGAGCGCAATGCAGGTTGGAGAATCGACTACTGGCTTGTGTCCAAGCGCTCCGAAAGCAGGGTGAAGGCCGCCGGCATTGATGCAGCGATTACCGGAAGCGATCACGCTCCGGTTTATGTGGATTTCGTGTGATTCAAACTAGGGTGTTGTTTTTCTTCCGAGATAATTGTAGATTTCATATATGATAGGTTTTCTGATAAAGAAAGGTTTCTTCGACTTATGGGACAACCTGCTTTTCGTTGTCCTGATGAATATCGGCTTTGTAGTCCCTCTGGCCCTTGTCTATGCTTCTGCGGTCGCAGTTGACTATTCGATGGTGCTCTCAATAATCATCATGGTCATAGCCGTGCTGATCTTCAGCCTGTATTCGCTCGGCGTCAGTGCGGTCACATTCGGATACAGCCGCTATAAGAAGGGCGGGTTTGCGGCCTTCAAGGAAGCCTTCAGATTCCACATCGGACATGCATTTCTGCATTTCGGCATCTGCATTGTCATCGGATTCACGATCATGTTCGGTATTCCGTTCTACTTCTCGATGGGCAACTACTTCGGACTCATCATGGGAATGATCCTTTTCTGGATCATAGTTGCCATTGTCATGGCCCTGCAGTACTTCTTCCCGCTCTGCTTCCACATGGAGGCAGACAGCCCGCTCAAGACCCTGAAGAAGTGCTTCCTGGTTGTTTCAGACAACTTCGGAGCAACTATGTTCCTGCTTCTGAGGACTGTCTTCGATCTTGTTCTGACAATCCTGACTGCATCGCTTATCCCCGGCCTTGGGGGTATCAGCCTTTCGAGGATGGATACCGTGAGGCTTCTGATGAAGAAGTACGACTTTCTGGAGGCGAATCCGGAAGCCACAAGAAAGGATGTGAACTGGGAGGACCTGCTCTACGAGGAAAGGCAGCTTGTGGGTCCGCGAAGTCTCAAGAGCATGATATTCCCCTGGAAATACTGAGAGGAGGGCAATTATGGGCTTTGAAATCGAGCTTAAGGCACATGTGAGAGAAGATCAGGTTGATTCAGTTCTTTCTGCGATTTCGGCCCTGCCTTCGGCCAAGAGCCTGGGTCCTATCAGCAAGTTCGACATGTACTGGTCGCAGACCGATGAAGGTGAGCCGATCTTTCGTGTCAGACGAGAAATGACTGCCGACGGTCCGGACATCCTCTTTACCGCAAAGCCCAATAAGGTCAAGACCGAGAAGGGAACCGAGGAGAACCAGGAGCTTGAGTTCACCGCTTCGGACAATCAGTGGGACAACATCCTCAATTTCTGCAGCGGCATAGGACTTCAGGTCTGCCGGCTCAAATGGAAGAAGGGAAAGCATTTCCATGTCATGTACAACGGTTTCGATGTCCATGCCGAGGTCCTGGATGTAAAATATCTGGGATGGTTCCTGGAGATGGAGATCTGTCCGGAATCTTCCGAAGGCTTCGATATCGAAGGTGCAGACAGAGCCCTGCGCTCAATCCTCGCTGAGGTGGGCATCTCGGAAGATGCAGTCGAGAGCAGGGGATACAGCCGCATGCTCAAGGCCATCGGCCATAACAAGGGCTAATTGAACAGGATTACCGCTTTTGCGTCTTTCTCGATGATCTGCACGTCAACCCCATAGACTTCTCTGATGTTGCTTTCCGTAAGCACATCCCTTGTTTTTCCATACGCGAACACTTTGCCGTCCTTCATCAGGATACAGCAGCTACAGCTGCGCATGATCGCATTAAGGTCATGAAGGACGCAGATGACGGTCTTTCCCTGTGCCGAAAGATTGCTCAGAAGGTCCAGAAGCATTATCTGGTGCCTGGGATCCAGGTTGTTCACCGGCTCGTCCAGGGCAAGGATTCCGGCATTCTGGCAGATGGTTCTTGCAAGCATGGCAAGCTGGAATTCGCCGCCCGAGATGCGTGTTATGTACTTGTCCGCAAGATGTCCTATTCCGGTGAGCTGAAGCGCCTCATCTACCGATTCACTGTTTGCCATGCTGTCTCCGTAGGCAAAGCGTCCGAGCTCCACGAGTTCACGTACAGTAAACTCATCGGTCTTGGGAACGTACTGGTCCTGGAAGCTGATGAGTTTTGCCAATTCCTTTTGCTTCAAGCAGTTGATATCGTTGTCAAAGAGCAGGGCAGTGCCATCGGGACACCGAAGCTCCTTTATCAGATACTTGAGAAGCGTGCTTTTCCCTGCACCGTTGGGGCCTGCTATGGCAGTCAATCCGCCTTTGGACAGTTTGAGGCTCAGATCCCTTATGATGGTGTTGTCCTCATAGCCTCCGGTCAGGTTTCTGATTGTGATTGCGTTTTCAGACATGGCGCCTCCTTCTGAGAAGGGTGAGGAACACCGGAGCCCCGAGAACCGATGTGATTATGCCGATAGGCAGCTCCGAGGGAGCGACGATGAATCGGCAGACGATATCCGAGAACAGAAGGATCACGGAGCCCATCAGCATGGACAGCGGCAGGAGCCTCTTGTGCTTGGGTCCTACGATGATGCGTACGAAGTGCGGGCTCATCAGACCCACGAATCCGATTATGCCGCAGAAACACACGACCGTTGCAGTTACAATGGAGGCAACTGCCAGCAGGATGATTCTTGTGGCCTTTACGTTCACTCCGCTGGAGATTGCGGTACTGTCATCCATCAGAAGCAGATCCATCGCACTGCAGTTCTTTCCGACTACAACTACAGCGGCAGTAAGGACTGAGAACATGATCAGAACACGTGCCCAGCTGGAGTTTCCAAGGCTTCCCAGAGTCCAGAACAGGATGTTATCCGCCTGGCGGTTGGAAAGATAGATTGTCAGCGTGGTCATTGCACTGAGAAAGAAGTTCAGGGCAATGCCCGACAGAAGAAGAGTCGAGGTATTCTTCCTGCTTATGGCAAAGAGCAGCACCGTCGTCAGCATGGCTCCCGCAAAGGCCACCACAGGCAGCGATACATCGGCAAAGCTGATTCCCAGCACGAAGCCCAGACCTACGAAGAACGATGCCCCCGAGGACACTCCGAGGACGTAGGAATCGGCCATGGGATTTCTGAATACGCTTTGGAAAACCACTCCGCAGAGGGCCAGTGCAGCCCCCGTCAGGATGGCGCTGATGATTCTGGGAATCCTCAGATTCCTAATGATATATGCAGTGTTTTTGCCGATGCTCTGAGGTGAAAAGATAGCCCGAACTATATCAGAAGCTGTGATTTTTACGGAACCGAGACAGATTCCGGCTATCATCATGATAATCAGCAAGATGATGAGAATCAAAGCTAGGAGTTCGGGTTTTCGCTTCATTTTTTAGAAAAGCTCCGGGTAGAGAATCCTTGCAATTGCTTCGACGGTATCTGCTGTCCTTACGCCCTGGCGCTCGGCGGCATCACCGTTGATGGTGTAGACCTTGCCGGTCTTCGAGGCGGTAAGCTCGCTGTACGGGGCAAGGGCTGAGAAGTCTGCGATTGCGGCTGCTTCATCGGTGTAGGCGTAGGCGCCGAGGAGGATTGTATCCGGGTCCTGGGAAATCAGAAGCTCCTTGCTGATCGACCAGTATGAGCCGTCCTTGGCTGCGTTGATTCCGCCCGCGGCTTCGATCACGTCGTTGAGATATGTCTCGCCGGTTGCTGCGTAGTCGCCCCAGTCGCCGTAGCTGATGATGTACATGGTGCTCTTCTTCTGATCTGCGGGTACGGTTGCCACCTTGGCCTTCACGGCTTCGATGCGGTCCTTCATTCCCTTTACAAGTGCTTCACCTTCAGCTGCCTTACCGACGGCATCTGCAACTTCCTGAACCAGCTTATATGTTCCCTCGAGGCTCTCTTCCTCGTAGAACTGATAGGCCTGGATTCCTGCCTTGTTCAGGCTTTCGATGAATGAGGGGTCGACGATCGATGATGCGATAGCGATGTCTGCATTCAGCGAGAGGATTGCCTCAAGGTTAGGCTCCCAGAGTGTTCCGATGCTTGTCACTGCAAGTGCCTCTTCGGGATAGTTGCAGTAGTCGGTTCTTCCGACCAGCTGATCTCCGGAACCGAGGGCATAGATGATTTCGGTCACGTTGGGACCGAGAGAGACGATTCTCAGGTCATCGGATGACTGTGAGACCTCCGTGACTGCCTGTGCACACAGGGGGACAAGGCATGCCAGTACAAGGATGAGAGCAAGGGTTTTTTTCATATTACCCCTCCATAAAGAGAAATGTAGGGGTTTTTTAGACTGCACCCCAAGTCTGTACATCGCAGACTAGGCCGTAAGGCCCAAACAGGTTCGGTACGCATTACGCGCCCCCCGAGAGGTATCCTGGCTCGAAGGACTTCCGTTGCGCCTTCCCGGGTTTCCCCAGTGACATATTGCAACGGCACACCTTCCTACAGTGGCGGGACCGCACCGGCTTCTGACCGGTTTCCCTGATTCGGGATGTAATAATTATCGTAATCGCGTTACCTTGATGTCAAGGCACTATTGAAGTATCATTTACATATGGATAAAGTCGACATTTTCACTGACGGAGGATGCTCCGGAAATCCCGGTCCGGGAGGCTGGGCATATGTGGCCCTTGCCGATGGCAAGATGATCTCCTACTCAAGCGGAGGGGAGGCTCAGACAACCAACAACAAGATGGAGCTTACTGCGGTCATCCATGCCATAGAGGATGTCTCTCTTCTGGGTGCGCAGAAGCTGAGCATCTCCACTGACAGTCAGTACGTCAAGAACGGAATAACGACCTGGATCAACAACTGGAAGAGAAACGGCTGGCGTACCTCATCCAAGGATCCGGTGAAGAACCGCGAGCTCTGGGAAGAGCTGGACAAGCTTAATGCCGAGCATGACATCCAGTGGAACTGGGTCAAGGGCCATGCCGGTATAAAGTACAACGAGATGTGCGATTCCCTGGTCCGTAAGGAAATGGACAAATACCTGAAATGAGCGAAACCGAAGAAAAGAAGACAGGGCTTTGGACTCTCTTTCTGACCTTTGCCAAGGTCGGCGTGATGACCTTCGGAGGCGGCTATGCCATGCTTCCGATCCTGGAAAGGGAAGTTGTCACAAACCACGGTTGGGCAACCAGCGAAGAGATGCTGGATTATTATGCCATCGGGCAGTGCACCCCGGGAATCATTGCCGTCAACGTTGCAACATTCACCGGATTCAAGGAACGAGGATTCATAGGCGCGGTTGTGGCAATACTGGGCATTCTGTTCCCTTCGGTTGTGATAATCACTTCGCTTGCTTCTGTTCTCCAACTATTTCAGGACAATGTCTATGTCCAGAAAGCCTTCGGCGGAATCAGGATTGCAGTCTGTGCATTGATAGCATCTACTGTAATCAAGCTTACAAAAAAGACGATAAAAACAATCATAGCGGCTATGATTACCATAGCAACCTTCTGTCTTGAACTCTTCTTGAATGCCTCACCGGTTATCATCGTTGTCAGCACCATCGCAGTGGGCCTGATCATCCACTTTTTTACCCGTGAAAAGAAGGAGGAAGAAAAATGATCTACCTTCAGCTTTTCTGGGAATTCTTCAAGACGGGCATGTTCGCTATGGGCGGCGGTATGGCTACGGTGCCGTTCCTGTTCGACATCAGCGCAAAGACCGGTTGGTTCACTACTGCAGAACTGGCGAACATGATTGCAATCTCGGAATCAACTCCGGGGCCGATAGGCGTGAATATGGCAACCTATGTCGGTTATGAGACGGCAGGCATTTTCGGCGGAATAATAGCGACAATCGGACTGGCAACTCCTGCGCTGATCATAACCCTGTTGATTGCAAAGATACTTATGCGTATCAAGGGCAATCCCATGGTTGAGACAGTGTTCAAGTACCTAAGGCCTGCGGTCATAGGTCTGATCATGTTTGCCCTGTGGCAGCTGGTTCCGCTCACATTCCTCGGCCCCGAGAAGAACATCCTGATTCTTCCGGTCGTAGCCTTTGCAGTGCTGTTGTTCTGCCTGATGAAGTTCAAGAAGGTGCACCCGATTGTCTGGATAGGGGTAGGAGCCG
>JAFUXI010000075.1 GCA_017470995.1 Spirochaetales bacterium | reverse complement strand
GACTGGCGAACAGAGTGTCGAAATCCCGCTCGAAATCAGTGAATGAAACGGCCAGAGACTACAAGTACAAATGGTAGGTCCCGGGTAAAAAAGAAGGCTGTAACCCTCAGCCGGCAAGACCGACTTTTGTTACAGCCCCTTACATTTTTCAACTATTTGTTTTGATTCAGGCTTTCTTTGCCTTGGCAACCTCGGTAGCTGCAGTGACTACTCCGGCCATGCTCTGAAGGTCTGACGGGATGATGATCTTGGTTGCCTGACCGTCGGCTGCCTTCTCGAAGGCCTCGAGGCTTCTGAGCTTGACGACAGCCTCGTCGGCATCGGCCTCCCTGATCATCTTTATACCGTCCGCCTTGGCCTTCTGTACCTCGCGGATGGCCTGTGCCTCTCCGAGTGCCTTCTGGATTGCGGCTTCCTTCTCGGCTTCTGCGTGCAGGATCATCGACTGCTTGTTGGCCTCGGCCTCGAGGATCATGGACTGCTTCTTTCCTTCTGCGACCAGAATCGCGCTCTGCTTCTGACCCTCTGCGATGAGGATGGACTCTCGTCTCTCACGCTCGGCGCGCATCTGCTTCTCCATGGCTTCCTTGATTGCATCAGGCGGCATGATGTTCTTGACCTCGACGCGGTTGACCTTGATTCCCCATGGGTCAGTGGCCTCGTCCAGAATCGAACGCATCTTGCTGTTGATGACGTCACGGCTGGTCAGGGTCTGGTCCAGCTCAAGCTCACCGATGATGTTTCTCAGGGTTGTTGCCGAGAGGTTCTCGAGGGCGCTGATGGGGTTCTCGACTCCGTAGGCATTGAGCTTCGGGTCCGTGATCTGGAAGTACACGACCGTATCGATCATCATCGTGACATTATCCTTGGTGATGACAGGCTGGGGTACGAAGTCCATGACCTTCTCCTTCAGGGAGACCTTCTTGGCGATGCGGTCGATGAAGGGGACCTTAACGTGCAGACCCGTATGCCAGGTGGTGGAGTAGGCCCCGAGGCGCTCGATTACGAACGCAAACGACTGCGGTACGATTCTGATGTTTGCAATGATTACCGCAACTATGACTACAAGTACTCCGATAAATATGTAAAGCATGGGAACCTCCTTGTCTCAGGCTTTTACTGCGATTCTGAGGGTGTTTCCCTCGACCGACTGCACGGTGCAGACAGCACCTTCTCCGATTTCGGTACCATCGGTGCTGGTTACCGACCAGATTACTCCGTTCTTGCTTCTTGCCTCGCCCTTCTCGAAGGTACTGATTGCCTTCGTGACGATGACCTCTTCACCGATCATGGTATCGACATTTGTCCTGTTGTTGCCCACCTTGAGCTTCTTGACCAGGACCGGCCGTGTGGTGACGACGAATCCGAGGGTCATGACCAGGAACAGCAGAATCTGCCAACCGATGTTCATTCCCGTCCGCGAGATGAATACCATGATGAGGGCGCTTGCAGCTCCCCAGATGGTCGTAAGGCCCTGGGTTGCAGCCTCTATGACCACCAGGACGACGAAGATACCGACCCAGATCCATGAAATGTATGCTTCGATGTTCATATCTGAAATATACAGGCAACGCTTCGTACGGGCAAGTGTTGTATTATCTCGGTTGACGTTTCTCCTTCGGTAGTCTAAGGTTCTAAATAGTAATTGAGAACAGAAGAGGTAATCAGATGTTGAGAAAGGTCCTTGCCGTAATCATGATAATCGTCCTGTCCGGAGCGCTGCTTGTATCGTGCAGCAAAGCCGATTCAAGGCTGATAGGCAAATGGAGCGGCACCGCTGCCCTCTATCAGGGTTCCGGCGGTGCACTTGCCCAGAGGGCTTACTGCACCATCACGTTCACGGATGACAGCAAAGCGGTGATTGAGCTTGAAGGGCAGGAGAACAAGAGCGTCAAATGGTCCGTTGACGGAAACAATCTCATCTTCGATTCCGACAAGGGAGTCTTTACTCTCAATGACAACAGACTGGTTGCAACTTTCAACGACGGCCAGTACATCGAAGTCATCAGTCTGGAAAAGAAATAAGCACTGTAACCATTGTTTTTTTTACTTGATTTATTTATACGACATCGGATAAACATTTAATGATAAGAGGTGGCATTATGAAGGCATTGGTTGCATTTTACTCACATGAAGGTCAGAACACGGTTGATTTCGCCGTTACCCAGATAAAGAAGGGCCACACGAGAATGGTGGCCGAGAAGATTGCCGAGCTCACCGGCTCGGATATCCTCAGAATCGTTCCGAAAGAGGAGTATCCATTTGATTATGAGGCCTGCTGCGCAAGGGCCAAGGCAGAGTATGAGGCCAGCGCAAGACCGGAAATCAGCATTCCGCTTGAGACGCTTGATGCATACGATACCATCTTCATCGGTTTCCCCATCTGGTACAGAAGCTATCCGCGCGTAATCGCCACATTCGTCGAGAGGTTCGATTTCACCGGAAAGAAGGTCCTTCCGTTCTGTACGAACGAGGAGGGGGGATTCGGCATGGCCGATCTGGAGCTTTCCGCTGCCGTCAAGTCAAAGGGCGGTAATGTCGAGCTGGGTCTTTCCGTACGTGGAAAGAATGCAGAGAACTGCACGGATGCCGTAGTCCGCTGGCTCAGGATGAATAGAATCTGACGGAAATCACGGGGAATCGAGACATGAAGATAAAAGGAATCGGACTGATTGTAATTGCTCTTGCAATGATCGGTCTTCTCGCAGGTTGCAGCGCGGATGCACTGATGCAGACATCCGAGAAGATGGAAGGCATGGGCAAGGCCGGAATGGGAAAGGCCGGAGAGACCTTTGTCGAGGCGGCCGTCACGGAGACGGACGGATTCGTAGCAAAGAACGAGTTTTGTCTGAAGTATTCCGACCCTCTCTATGTTGTTGTCGTTGATGATATTACCGGGCAGGAGATGGAGAAGGTCCAGCTTGTTACGGTAAAGACCCTCGAATACGAGGAATTTGATGGGGAAAAGGCTCTCAGGGAGCTCTGCGCTTCCTTCGTGGCCAAGGTAGGGAAGGCAACGGGAACGTCAGCATCGGACAAAGCTCTGCGTGAAGCTCTGGACAAGCCGTATCCGGAGACAGGAACAACCTACGGCCGCCCGATCTTCCGCAAGTTCGGAGATGCTCTTGCCGGCTCAGAAACAGGTTCCGGAATAATCGGCCTGCTTACCATGATGATGACGATGGACGGAATCAAGGTCGATCCCAACCTGGTGAGCAACATCACCAATTACATTGTTCCGATTCCCATTCAGGCCTATGACACCCTCCCGATACTCAACAGGACACTGTCTCTGGCTGGCCACATCCTCCAGCTTGTCCAGTACAACAAGGATCACCCCAAGCCGGAACCTGAACCGTCGGGATCCGGTGCGACCTTTGATTTTACATCGCTGCTTGCCATCCCCGAAGGCATTGCAAAACACACCGGGGACAGGAAATATCAGACGGTAGGGGATAAAATCAGCGTTGCCCTTCTTTATGACATCCTGGATGCAGCAGACAATGTCTTCAGGAACTATGAAAGCACCCACCTCACGGATCCGGAGAATCCGAACTCAGACGTGGATTTCTCGGACTTCGGTTTCCAGTGGATAATGAAGAACTGCGGAAGCTACGTCGATAGGGTGGTTTCCGATGTGAACGCTATCGGCTATATAAACGGAACCCATATAGACGCAGCAGGTATTATCGGTTCATATCTCTCGCAGCTGTAAGGAAATGACGCTATGAAGAAAGCTTTGATCACATTGATTTTGATAGTTTCCGTTTCCATGCTGTTCGCTGCAGAAGGCGATGGTCTGTACACCGGGGTCACGGATCTGGCCTACAGACCCACCTCGCTTGACCGCAACAGGGATCTCAACTACAGCCTCTTCGGCAATGCCGCAACGCTTGGCGAGGGAGGTCTCAGGATTCAGTTTCCGTACTTCGAGTCATCTTCCTTCAACATCGCCGAGGCCCTCAAGGACCGCGGGGTTGCGGAGGCTCTTTCCGGAATCACGAAGTTCAGGTTCAACAAGGACAACTGGATCACATACCTGCTGGGCCTTGTCATGGCAACAGGCGCCGGATACAACGATGCTGTTTCGGCAGATATCGGATTGGGCGCACAGCTCGGCCATGTTGCCTTCGGTCTCAATACCAGAATGAAAGTCAGTTCCATGCCCAAGATCAACGAGGCAGGGGAGCTTGAGGAACCCACTTCGGCGCTCGGAAACGGCTATGTGCCTCAGCTCGATACCGCTCTGACCGTGGCATACGGTCTGAGGGTCGTGGACAGTGACCTACTTACCCTGGATTTCGGTGCGGCCGTCCGGTTTGCACAGAAGGTCTACATGCTTCAGATCAATGCAGAACAGATTTCGGACCTCATCGGCGGCAGCAAGGATTTCGAGACCCTCTCTGCACGCGGAGGATTTGCAATTCCCTTCGACCTGGGCGTTACGCTCGGGCTGTTCGGCGAAAGGCTTCAGGTTCAGGCAAGTGCCGATAATCTCAACGGCATCTACTACATGAAGAACTACCAGAACAGCAAGAACGCACTTATGTTCAAGGATGGAAACGATCAATACAAGTTCTACACACCGTTCTCCCTGGAGCTGGGTGTTCTCTATACTCCCAAGTTCAGAATCGTGAACCCCGAGGTATCGCTCTTCTTCACAGGCATCAACCGGTATATAGAAGAGGCCGGCAGCCTGAGCGATCCAGGTCGTGAGATATTCAGATATCTGGATGCCGGACTTGAGCTGGACATAGTGGATATTGTCAGACTAAGGGCTTCCTACAGGTACGGATATCCAGAGTTCGCAGTAGGTGTTAACGCATTCGGCAACCTCGTCGAGCTTTCCTACGGCTATCATGAGGCAGGAAGAGAGTACGGACTGAAGCCAGTTGACAAGCTCACCGTCAGGTTCCGCCTCGGCTTCGAGAAGTAAAAAGACAATCGGAAGGCCTAAGAGACATGCTGACTGTTCTGAAAGCCTTTGCCATTATATATTTCGGCTCGGCAGGATGGGGAGTGCTGTTTGAAGTGCTCTTCATCATCGGATTGAGCTCGATCTTCAGGAAGACCGGAATTGCCTTCTGGTGGGCCCTTGTTCCCTTTGCAAGGGACTATAGGCTTGCACTGTGTGCCAACAGAAAGAAAGCCGGTCTTGTTGTTCTTCTTTTGCGCATGGCATTCTCTGTGTTAAGCCTGGTAATGGAATGGGGTGCCGAGCAGCTTGTGATAGTCCGGTTCAGCATTCCGATGGCTGCTCTGGCGTTGGTGTTGATTCTCTTTATAGCTGTTTATCAGATAAAGATATACAGAGGCCTTACGGAAGTCTTCTCGGTAAAGCGGGCCTGGGTCCTTGCCTGGCTGTTCTTCAAGGGCATCACAGCGCTTTACTGGGGCTTCTCAAAGAGGATCATGCCCGTCCGTGCGGACGATACGGCTGTTGAGAAGGATGGGACGGAGTTCGGGAAAACCTGGTTCGGGAACCTCCTTTTCTGTCTCAAGCGGTCATCGGACCGCTTCTTCTTCGACGGCAAATGGAGATGCCTGCCCATTGCAGTTGCAATCACGGCCCTTGTTGCCTCGATTGCCAGGAACGATTTCTTCCAGACCATGGAGGGAACCATAAAGGGTTCTCTTGCCCTTACCTGCATAGCAATCTGGAACGGGTGCTTCAACTCGATTCTCTCTGTCTGCGAGGACCGCAGATACATGGCTTCGCTGAGGACAAAGGGCCTTCATATCTCGGCTTATATCATCTCGACCTTGCTGACGCAGGTGGTTCTCTGTCTTCTGGAGACTGCCCTGGTGATGTACACCTGTACGTTGCTTAAGATTGATTTCCCCCATACAGGGCTACTTTTCCCGCTGCTGATTTCCGAAATCGGAATGACCATGTTCCTGATAACGCTGGGGTCTGACCTCATGAGCCTGTGCGTTTCGGCCTTGGTGAGAAAGCCTATGAACGCCATGACGATCATGCCGTTTCTGCTTGTGGTTCAGCTTGTGTTCTCCGGAACAGTCTTAAACGTGGCAGCCTGGAGCAACAGCATCTCGCGCTTCACCATTTCAAATTACGGTGTAAAATGCATTGCCTCGCAGTCGGACTACAACAGCCGTCCCATGGTTCTGGGGTGGAACCTTCTTGAGAGTATCAGCGACAACGAGGTGGGGACCACCATCACGGTAGGTCAGATTATAGATGCGCTGGGACCGAACACACAATACTCTGCCATTGCAAACATCCGGTCCAGCTACATCGGAGAGGTGTTCACGATAGGGGACATACGCAATCTTCTGGGCAGAAGCGATTCAATCAACGGCGCTCTTGATGCCGATCTGGATATGGACATGTCCATCAGGGAGCTTGTCCTTACCCTCATGGAGAAGAACATCATCCCGGACTTCGATGAGCTGAAGGAGAAGGAAGTCGGCAGGATCTTCACCGTTCAGGAAATCTATTCGCTTCTTGAGAAAGCCGAGGGCGTTCAGGGGCTCAAGGAAAAGAAGATTCTTTTCGACTCGATCTCGGTGGGATCGATCCTGGATCTGGTCGTGGAGCTGTTCAATGACACGGAAGTCAATGTCTCCTTCAATCTGGGGGAGGTCCTGGAGGCAGCCTTTGCAAACGAAGAGGTGTCTGCAATCCTGGATCTGCGTCCGCTGGAGGGAATGAGTGCCCGCGATGTTCTTGAGAAGGTCGGTGCAATCGATCTTCTGGACAGCTATGATGACTTCGAGATCGATGCCCGCTTCAACGTAGGCGAAGTTCTGGACTACATCCTGTCAATCAAGGAGATCCGGAACCTCCGGAGCAGGGAAATCAAGTTGGTCACCACCATCGGAAAGCTCATGGATATCGTGGGCAGGGATAGGGTGAAGAGCTATGTCATCGAGAGGACCACCAATGCCATGCAGGTGCCCGAATACGTGCATGAGGCTTCCAACATCGCCTTCTACTGGAAACGTCTTCTGCTGTTCATAGGCATCTTCGCCTCGATATCCGTCCTGGCCATGGCAACTCTTGTCAGGGAGAGAAAAAGGCGTCCGGAGACGAAAAGCTGAGCATTGCAGTATTGCCCGATTCCGTTTATAATGATTGAAGTTACAGTGAAAATGCGTGAGCAAGGAGGCATTTAAACATGGACAAGGAAAAACTCACTAAAGCAGAGATAATCAAAGATATATATGAAGCAATGGATCCCGAGAGGGGAAGACTCAACCGCGATGATATCCATCATGTTCTTGACCTGTTCTTCGAGGAAATCAAGAACGGCCTTGTCGAGGGCAGAACCATTGAACTTCGCAACCTCGGCACCTTCGAGGTCCGCACCCGCAAGGGCAAGGAGAAGGCCCGCAATCCCAAGACCGGTGAGACCGTTTCAACCGATGACCATAAGGTTGCATATTTCAGACCCGGTCAGGAGCTCAAGAAGATGCTCTGGGATCTGAAGGACTGATCAAGCCTTTATTTAAATGATTATTGTAATTGCATTTATTGCGACTCTTGCTCCATCGCTCCTGCTTTTTTTCTGGCTCAGGAGCCGCAATAAGGATAAACCTGAATACAGGAAGACATGTACGAAGTCCCTTCTGATGGGACTTCTTTCCACATTGGCGATTACCGGAGCTGCATTGGCTTTGGATATCATAGGATCCCTGGCAGGGCTGAAGAAGCTTCACTGGCTTGTCTGGGCAATATACAAGACCTTTATTCTGTTTGCCCTTACCGAAGAGACATTCAAGTTCATTTTCTTCAAGCAAGTCCTCAATAAGACCAGGTTCGAATACTCCTGGTATGACGTCACTGCCTTCATGACCTTGGTGGGTACGGGTTTCGGCATGCTGGAATCCGTTCTCTATTCCCTGAATATCGATGTAATATCCGCAATAGTGAGGGGAGTGACGCTGAGCCATGGTGTCTATGGCTTTATCATGGGCTATTTCTACGCAAAAGCCCTGAAGACAGGCAAGAAGTTCTACTATGTCCTCTCGTTCATGATTCCTTATCTGCTGCACGCAATCTACGATTTCGGTCTTGTCCCTGAGCTTTTGGAGTTCAACGACAATCTGGCCGTCATATCCGTACTGCTGGCGCTGGCGGATCTTGTAATAATGATTCTGATGATTGTTTTCTTTGCAAGAAGAAGGAAAAGCGAAAGATATAATTCGCCTCTGACCGTCACTATTCAAACTGAAAACGCCAATTAACTAAAAAATTCTCTTTGCAGTCTTCTTTCTTGGTTTATAATGAATTCAAAAGGAGAATAGCATGGGCAAGTTTGTTATCAAGGGAACAAAGAACGGAGGTTTCAAGTTCGATCTTCTGGCCGTCAACCAGCAGATAATCGCAAACTCACAGGTCTACAAGTCAATGAAGTCACTCAAGAACGGCATCAATTCGGTTGTCAGGAACTGCAAGGTCGCTGTCGAGGATCAGACGGTAGAGCCGGTTGTGGCAGTCAAGTGCCCGAAGTATGAGGTCTACAAGGACAAGGCAGGTGAGTTCCGCTTCCGTCTCAGAGCTTCCAACGGCCAGATCATCCTCACGGGTGAGGGCTACACGGCCAAGGCGGGATGCCTCAACGGCATTGACAGCATCGGACGCAATGCTCCTGATGCAGAGATCGTAAAGGAAGAGTAGTTCCTGTTTTTGAAAAAAAGAGCCCGGGCATGAGCTCCGGGCGCTTTGTTGTGTCCTGATACCTTATTTCTTCAGTTGTTTCAGCATCCAATTCCTGATTGCATCAACAATCCGGTCCAGATGGAAGTGGTAGCAATGATCCTCTCCGTGGATTATCACCAGCTCCGCATTTCTGTACCGCTTTGCGGCTTCGATTGAGCAGGAAACGGGTACTGTCATATCTTCATCTCCATGTACCAGCAGGACCGGGCCCGTATATCTGTCGATTGCGTCCTCGACATGGATGGTCTGAGCGACTCGGACATAATTGCTTCCAAGGATCATTTCACCGTCTCTCAGGGGCAACTCATCAGGCAGATTGTCCGGGTCAAACTCATATCCCAGGATATTTCCTTTGCGTGCGCCGTCAACGATCATTGTCCCAGGGGACATCGGAACCAGGGCCTTGATCTTGTCATGCTTGAGAGCTGCAGCCAGGATTGCAGTCAAACCGCCCTGGGAATGCCCAAGAAGATAGATGTCCGTGACGAAAGGAAGCTTCAGCGCGTAGTCGATGACTGCCATGGCATTGTTCATCCACTTGAACAGGGTGTGGTCCTTGAAATCTCCATCGCTCTTCCCATGGCCGTACATGTCCACTCTCAATGTAGCCAGCCCGATGCCGTTGAGCATGTCGGATACTGCAAGGATATGGGGTTCTTCACTATGGCCTGTGAAGCCGTGGATTATGATTGCAAGAGGGCACTTGGAAGGGTTTCCCTCGGGCATGGTGATCGTCGCATTGAGCCTGATTCCATCATCGGTTATGTACATCTTTTCTCCAGTTAACTGCTGTCACATCAATGCTTTACCCGCATTGAAAGCCTTGCCTGCAACAGAACCGAGGCTGTAGTACAGGGCATTGTCGATATCGAAGATGATCGGCTTGAGTTTTGCGACATCGACCTTGCCGTCGGTGAGTACTCGCTCGTCCACGGATGTGTTCACGATGTTGCCGAACAGATGACAGTTCTTCTCCTCGTAGGATTCGAGCTCGCATTCCATGCAGATGGCATAGTCGGTGAGAATAGGGGCATCGACCTTATCTGATTTTTGGGCATTCAGGCCGCTTTTCTCGAATTTCTGAGGCTCCCGGTTGCCGGATACAATTCCCACGTAGTCGGACTTTACGAGAAGCGGCTCTTCTGCTATGTGGACCGTGAAGGCCCTGCGCTTGAGGATGTTCTTCGTGGTCCTGTGGCCAGCGCTGAGGCACAGAAAGACCTGATGGTCATCGCCTACGGATCCCCATGCGGCGTTCATTGCATCGATGCTGCCGTCATCGTTGTATGTTCCGATGATCAGCACGGGCTGTGGATAAATAAGGGGTTTTTTACCTACATCTACTCTCATTGTTTCCTCCGTTTGATGTAATGATAGCATAAACTAAACTCCTTTTTACAAGCTTTTATTCGTGCTATCATGTTACCAAGCAAAGCGGATTGTATCCGTTTCCGGAGGCCATCATGAGAAAAATCTTCTTCCTGCTGATAGTAGTCTGCCTGATTCTTACATCCTGTGACCAGATTCTTCCCCCCGAGGAGGAACCTCAGAACCAGCACGTCCATACTTGGGACGACGGCTATTTCACCGTCGTGCCCACCTGTCAGACCGACGGGGAGAGGGTCTGTACCTGCAGTACATGTGGTGAGACCAAGACCGAGGTGGTACCGGCCTCAGATTTATATCACGTATTCGGCAACGGCGAGGAGACAAAACCCGCAACCTGCACGAAGAAGGGCGAGCGCCTCTTTACCTGTGAACTCTGCCAGGCTCAGCAGACCATTGAGACCGATCCCCTCGGGCATGCCTGGGATGAGGGTGAGATAACAAAGACTGCTACCGAGGCGGAAGATGGAGAAATCACCTACAAATGCCAGCGTGAGGGCTGCGATGCGACGAAGACCGAAAGCTATCATCTTCACAAATGGGACAGCGGGGAGATAACGAAGGAAGCAACCTGCTGGGTCGATGGAGAAATCCGCTATACCTGTCAGCATGAAGGCTGCGATGAAACAAAGACCGAGATCATACCCAAGGAGAGCGCTCCGCATTACTTCGACACCGCCTGGACAAAGGACCAGACCCACCACTGGCATAAGAACACCTGCGGCCATGTCCTGACAAAGGATCAGATGGACGGCTACGCCGAGCACACGTTCGGAGAAGCTACCGTCCTTGTACCTGCAACCTGCACCACAGAGGGAACGAAGGAGAAGACCTGTACCGTCTGCGGCTACAAGGTCACCGAGAAGTATACGGATGATACGCAGCATGAATACAGCCAGGAGTGGACCTACGACGAGGAACAGCACTGGCATGTAGCCACTTGCGAGCATGGCGGAACAACCGTGAAAGAGGACCACACCTGGACAGACGAGCCGATAAAAGAGGGAAGCTGCACTGCTGACGGTGAGATCAGGCATACCTGTTCGGTCTGCGGCTATTTATATACCGAGGTTGTGCCCAAAGAGGATTACCATGACATCGATGAAACAACCCATACCTGCAAGATCTGCAATGAGGTCTTCTACTTCCAGGTAAACAGGGAAGCCAACAAGAACAAGGTCGTGCTGAGGGCGGCATTCATGAACAAAGGCCTTACAGAGCTGGTGATGCCCAGCTTGATTCCCAACTGGAATTACACGGCGTGGTACGCTCCGGAAGTCGTCAGCTC
This sequence comes from Spirochaetales bacterium, assembly GCA_017470995.1. Classification (GTDB taxonomy): domain Bacteria; phylum Spirochaetota; class Spirochaetia; order Sphaerochaetales; family Sphaerochaetaceae; genus UBA9732. Next base: position 6,150 of record JAFUXI010000075.1, on the reverse strand, counting down.
CGTGAGTACATCGACTTTGGAAACGCTGACCATTGCTGAGGGCGTGACGACCATTGCCTATCAGGCTTTCAGCAATAAGACGAACCTCCATACGGTAGTTCTTCCCAGCACCCTGACGACGATAGAGCAGGAGGCATTCATGGGCAGCGGAATCACAAGCCTGCACATCCCGGCATCCGTGACATTCATCGGTGCCCAGGGTCTTGCATACTGCGAGAGCCTGACCGACATCTACTACGACGGAACGAGTTCACAGTGGGCAACGCTTCTTTCTTCTGCCAAGAACATCCTCAAGGGAACGGATGCCATTGTTCATTTTACTGACTGAGAAATCAATCAGAGGTATTTTGCCAGGGAATCGCGAAACGGCTTTTCTATAATCTTTCTAAGATAATACTTATCATCCTTTGTATTATCCATATATTTTCACTCCATCCTTCATGATTTCGAGCAACAGCTCTTTATTTTCTTTTATGTCATCAAGTCTGAGCAAGTCAACTTTTTTGTGAAGAGCTTCCCTGAATTCTTCGATAAGACCGAAGAAGGGTAGTCCTGTGATTGTTGTATCTATGAGTAAATCAACATCGCTTTTTTCCGTTGCATAACCTTTTGCATAGCTTCCGAAAAGATAGCATAGGTTGATTTTGTTTTCGGAACAGATTTTGGAAACAGTTTGACGTATTGTTTCTATGTCAAGAATACCTTTTTCTTCAGTGATTTCCGTTAGGTCAGACAACTTGCCTAAGATATACTCATATTTGATCATTGATCCGGTTTTTTCCTGCTCATAACGCAAGTATGTCCTCAATGGAATTCCAACGTACTTTGCTGCCTGGAGCTGAGTTAGATTGGCTTTGATTCTGGCTTCTTTTATCGATGTGGCAATCATGATCATTATAATATGCCATTTTGGCATACTTGTCAAATATAATATGCCATTTTGGCGTATTGCTACATGAAAAGATGCCATTATCATCAGTTACATTAATCTATTTCCCTGTAAATGCAATCGATGCTAGAATGAGGATAGTTTCGGAAAAAGGGATATGAAGATTAGTCGAACAGGTAGTTTCATTCTCATTGCAGCGGTCTATGTGCTTGCTGCACTGTGCAGTTTTTGGGTTTTCGGTGCCCTTGAAGGGCAGTTGTGGTCTCGCATTCTGATTGCGGATGTCGTTGCAACCGTCGTGGTGTTCGTCTTCAGCTGCATATTCAAAAATGCTTCTTTCTATGACCCTTACTGGAGCGTCCAGCCGATCGTGATCCTAGCACCCATGGCCCTGAAGGCCCCGACAACCGCGAAAGTTCTTCTTCTGGTGATGGTCTGCATCTGGGGTATCAGGCTTACGGGAAACTGGGTCCATACCTTCACGGGAATGGAATACCAGGACTGGCGGTACACCCAGCTCGAGGAGGCTACAGGAAAGCTCTATCCCTTCGTGAATCTTGCGGGAATCCACATGTTCCCCACATTGGTGGTTTTCCTCTGCGTCCTGCCTGCCGTCTCTGTGATGCAGGAGTCTCCCGCATTCTCTGCTCTGTGCCTGATAGGTTTCTGCATCTCAATAGGGGCCGTGGTGCTTCAGATTGTAGCCGATACCCAGATGCATACCTACCGCAGGGATCGGAAGACCACATTCATCGAAACCGGGCTGTGGAAGTATGCCCGCCATCCCAATTACCTGGGAGAGATCCTGATGTGGTGGGGTGTTGCAATCTTCTCCATATGTCTTTTGGGCTTCAGATGGTATCTTATTCTGGGGGCAGCAGTTAACAACCTCATGTTCCTATTCATCAGCATACCGATGGCTGACAAGAGACAGGCCAGGAAGCCCGGGTATGAAGAGTACAGGAAAGGAAAGAACTGCCTGATTCCAATCAGATTCGGGAAGGCAAGATGATGACTCTCAGAATTGCAATTGATTTTGTCATAGGGCTCGTGACTGCCGTAATCGCGGCCGTTGCCTTCAAAAAGGAGGATCCTGCCAAGGTGATTCCTTACTTTACCGTGCAGTCGAACCTTCTCTGTGCGGCGGTGAGCCTGGTATGTGCGATCTGGTCCCTGTTTGCACCCGAGCCGTTCTGGCTCCAGATAATAAAGTTCGCTGCAACCTGTGCGGTTACGGTGACCTTTCTCACCGTTTTCTGCTACCTGGGGCCGCGTTTCAGGAACTGGGGCTTTCTGCTTTCAGGTCCCAATCTCTGGATGCATCTGATCTGTCCGCTTCTGGCAATAGCATCGCTTCTGCTTCGCGCCCCGCTGAAATGGAGCTTCGCCGTGGTTTTTACGGGTCTTGTGCCCGAAGTGCTTTATGCATTGCTTTATCTGAAAAAAGTCGTCCTAGATCCCCCAGAGAAGCGCTGGGATGACCTCTACGGCTTTACGAAGGGCGTAAGCTGGTTCTGGAGCATGATTGCCATGTTCTCCGCCAGCTTTGCAATCAGTGTGGGACTTTGGTTCCTTCTGGGGGCTTTGAAATGATCCAGGATATCTTTCCGAGCAAACTGAACAACAGCTACTCACAGTACACGGCCACTCCTTCGGACAGCCTTGCCGTCTTCGATGACTCGGGCAGGCTTCTTATCCGCGAAAAAGACGGGAAAATGGATTTCCCTCAGGTCTCAGAGTTCCCGGGACACGACTATATCTACCTGTTTTCGATAGATGAAAGACGTTTCTTCCTTGCTCCTGACTGTCAGGCAACCGAAGGATGCAACTACAGTCTTCACACCATCCGTGAGGTGCGCGACCTTTTCGAGGGCAAGGAAGTCTTTGCAGCATTCACTGCCTACCATCTGTGGCGCTGGTATGCCGACAACAGGTTCTGCGGGCGATGTTCCGAGGCTCTTGTCCCGGATACCAGGGAGAGGGCTCTCAGATGTCCCAAGTGCGGCAATATCATCTATCCCAGGATAAACCCGGCAGTCATAGTCGCTGTGACCGACGGAGACAGACTTCTGATCACGCGCTATCGCAACGGATACTCGCACAATGCGCTTGTAGCCGGCTTCACGGAGATAGGCGAGACTTTGGAGCAGACGGTGGAGAGGGAAGTGATGGAGGAGACCGGCCTCAAGGTCAGGAACATCAGGTACTACAAGTCCCAGCCGTGGGGCATGGCACAGGACATACTTGCAGGGTTCTTCTGCGAGGCAGACGGCGATACAGTCATCCGCATGGATGAGAACGAGCTCAAATATGCCCAGTGGGTCAAGCGTGAGGACATCGTTCTTCAGCCCAACAACCTGAGTCTGACAAACGAGATGATGAGGCTCTTCAAGGAAGGAAAGGAAAGACAATGTTCAGGGAAATGAGAAGAAAGGGCCAGCAGATCCCGCAGGATGAGTGCATCCGCATACTGGAGCAGGAAAAGAGGGGTTCACTCTCAGTCAACGGCGATGACGGTTATCCGTACTGTGTGCCGATCAACTACTATTACGACAGCTCCGAGAATGCCGTTTTCTTTCACAGCGCCACCAAGGGTCATAAGACCGATGCCATCAACAACTGCGACAAGGTCTGTTTCATGGTCCATGACCAGGGCTACAGAAAGGAAGGCGACTGGTCCTATTTCGTCACCAGCGTGATTGTCTTCGGACGTGCCTCGCTGGTTACGGACAGGGAAACAAAGCGTGACAAGCTGAGGAGATTCGGCCTCAAGTATTTCCCGGCTTCAGTGGATGTGGAAGAGGAGTTGGACAGCGGAATGGACCGCATCAATCTTGTACGCATAGACATCGAGCACATGACCGGCAAGCTGGTTCACGAGAGATGAGGGGAGAAGAAATGGAAGCACTGCAGGCAATCATCACAAGACGCAGCACAAGAAGATTCGAAGACCGTGTCCCATCACGGGAACTGCTGGATAAGGTAATCGAGGCAGGCCGCCATGCGCCCAGCGGGCATAACAACCAGACTACGCATTTCATCGTCCTCACTGACAGAAAGGTGCTCGATGAACTTGCAACCCTTGTCAGTGAGGAATTCTCAGCCATGGACAGCAAGCCCGGGATGTACGTCTCGATGAGTAATTCCATTCAGAGGGCCAAGAAGGGCGGCTATGTTTTCCATTACAACGCCCCGGTACTGATTGTGGCTGCAAACAGAATCGGATACGGCAATGCGATGGCAGACAGTGCCTGCGCTCTGGAAAACATGATGATTGCAGCAAATGCCCTGGATCTGGGTTCGTGCTGGATAAACCAGCTTCACTGGCTGACAGACAACGATAGGGTGAGGGCTTACCTGAATACCATAGGCCTGGAAGAAAACGAGACCGTCACCGGTGCCTTAGCTTTGGGATACAGTGCAGACGGTCTTCCCTGCAGGACCCCTCTCGAGCGCAAGGGCAATCCCGTCACATACATATGTCCATGAACGACCAACTCATTGAAAAGGCCCAGAAATACATCAGAGAGCTCTTCAGAGGCAATTCCGGAGGCCACGATGCCAATCACTCGCTGAGGGTGTACTCCCTTGCCATGCGCATCGCAGACACCCAGCCGGAATGCGACCGGACTGTCGTCGCACTTGCAGCACTGCTTCACGATGCTGATGACTACAAGCTCTTCAACACCAACGACAATGCCAACGCCAGGGCCTTCCTTCAGGAAAACGGCATCAAGACCGATACCGTCGAGCTCATCTGCGAGGCCATCAACGGTGTTTCGTTCAGCAAGAACCGCACCAAAGCCCCTTCGACCATAGAAGGGAAGATCGTCCAGGATGCTGACCGCCTGGATGCCCTCGGAGCCATCGGCATTGCCCGCACCTTCGCCTTCGGCGGGGAGCACGGCAGGAGCATAGAGTCCACCATAGACCACTTCCACCAGAAGCTCCTTCTGCTCAAGGACGGCATGAACACCCCAGCTGCCAAGGCCATTGCCCAAGAGCGTCACGCCTTCCTGGAGGAATTCCTCAGACGTTACGAACGGGAAGAGAACCTAAAGGACTGACAACCTCAGAAAAAGCATCAAAACTCTGATTAATTTCTTCCAACCACAAGAAATAAAATCATCAATATTTCAACAAAAGTCTCAAACATTTCCAATGAATACTGCAGTTTTTCTGTTATAGGGCTATGAAGAGGTCAACAAGCCGACAAATCAACTTGTTGACAACCAAAATAACTTATCGTAAATTTACCTTGGAGGTAAATAATAGGCTCAGCTTTGAGGAGATTAAATGAACATAGTTAAAAGCAAAACATATATTGCAATTCCCCCGGGGGCTACTCTGAGAGAGCAACTCAAAGACCGCAAGATGACACAGAAATACCTTGCAGAAAAAATGGGAATGTCCACCAAGCATATCAGCAAGCTCATTAACGGTGAGGTCCAGCTTACTCCCAGTACAGCCCTTAAACTTGAGTATATCCTAGGAATACCTGCAGAATTCTGGTGTAATCTGGAAAGCATCTATCAGATCAACATGATCAGGGCAACCAGAGAAAACTCTGCTCAATCTACTGAAGATAGTGCCGGAACACTACAACAGGAATACGCCACAGTTTTAGCCTAGTTTGAACAATCATCTATGCCGAATCAGAGCTAGAAGAATCGGCAACTATTCGGAAATTCCGAATGGTTCAATCTGAAGGAAATCGAATGATTGCTCGTTATATTCCCCACTAAAATTTAGATTTGATTATTTCGGTTGGATTCAGGGTTAAGTCGCAGCGTGGAATAGCTTTCCGAAAATGGGCAACTTCGGTTCTCAAGCAATACATGCTCAAAGGCTACGCCGTTGAACCATCTCGTGTACTTGTCACCCGGGAAAACTATCTGAGTCTGGTGAATGTGGTCAACCGCATAGACAGCACTCAGGCAGAACTGATCTCCAGAGTGGAGAATCTTGAGTCCAAATATCCGGAGCTGAACAACTATGTCTTTGCCTGCGGCCATATGTATGATGCCACAAGCTTTCTGTGCCGGATCATGGAGAAGCCCGCAGCGGGATAATACTCATAGACAACTATGTGGATAGGGGAACGCTGGATATACTTTCCCACAAGCGGCAGGGTGTAAAAGTGAGGATCATCACATCAAAGGACGGCATGAACACTCCCGCTGCCAAGGCCATTGCCCAAGAACGTCACGCCTTCCTGGAGGAATTCCTCAGACGCTATGAAAGGGAAGAAAACCTGACGG
>JAFUXI010000074.1 GCA_017470995.1 Spirochaetales bacterium | reverse complement strand
TCCCGGGAATAAATGGAATAGGGGAAAAAGGAGCCGTCAAGCTGCTTGCAGAATATGGTTCTCTTTCAAATGCGTACAAGAACATTTCCTCGCTTGCAAAGGGAATCGCAGCCAAGCTTGAGGCCGCCAGGGACCATGTGGAGCTTTCAAGGATCCTCGTCACTCTCAAGGATGATATCCTGCCCGATGAACAGATAGCTTTTTCCGATTTCGAAACCTCGCACATCGATTGGAACGAGGCGATCCGCCTGTTCAGAAGCATCGGTTCGGAGAGCCTTGCAAAGGCAGCCCAGCGTCTGGTTCCCGCCTCTCGGTTTTCACTGGAGGCCGAGCAGGAAGAGAAAGAAGATACCGAAGAAGTGGCCGCCGTTGAAGCAGAGGAGAAAAGGGTCGCTTCCGATGAGCTTGAAGGCATTCTTTCTGCCTTGAAAGACGATTCTCCCGTTGCCATACGGGTTCTCCTGTCCGAAGAGGACGAGATGAGAGCTTCCATCACGGAAATCCATATGACATGTGACGGCAAGACGGATCTTGTGCTTCAGCCTGAAGACGGTTACAAAGCCGTCCTTCAGCGTCATCTGAGCAGACTCAGAATTATCGGCCAGGATCTCAAGCGCGCTATCAAGGCCCTGAGAATCTGGGGACTGACGGACATAAGACCCTATGCCGATACCATGATTGCCAGATGGCTGTTGGAGACTTCCGTTTCCAGATTCGATGCCGAAGATTGTTGCACCAGCTTCAATTTGCTGGCCTCTCTGGAGAAGAAACTGGAAGAAAAAGGGCTTCTTTCTCTGTTCCGGGACATGGAAATGCCATTGTGCGAGATCCTTTGCAACATGGAGATGGAAGGTATTCTGCTTGACTGCAATCACCTCAAGACCATTGAAGTCGATATTGAATCCAGAATGGAAGAGGTCCAGGGTGCTGTGTACGAACTGTGCGGGAAGAGCTTCAACCTCAATTCCCCCAAGCAGCTGCAGGAAGTCCTGTTCGTGGACCGGAATCTGCCTACCGGAAAGAAGACCAAGTCCGGTTTTTCCACGGATTCGGAGGTACTTGAGGACCTTTCATATTCCACCGATGACCCCGTCCCGGCCCTGATCCTCCAGTACCGTCTCTTGAGCAAGCTTCTCGGTACCTACGTCAAGACACTGCCCGAGCTGGTCAATCCGAGAACCGGAAGGCTCCATACCACGTTTCTGCAGACCGGAACTGCAACCGGCAGGCTTTCGAGCAAGAACCCGAACCTGCAGAACATTCCGGTAAGGACGGACGAGGGCCGCAAGATCCGCGATGCCTTCGTTCCAAAAGAGGGATGCACTCTTATGAGCGCAGACTATTCGCAGATCGAGCTTGTTGTTCTTTCTCATGTCTCGGGAGATACGAACCTGCGCTCGGCGTTCCTGGAAGGCAACGACGTCCACCGTGAGACCGCAGCCAAGATGTTCGACATCTTCCCGGAGATGGTGACTCCGGAACAGAGACGCATGGCAAAGACCATCAACTTCGGAATCATGTACGGCATGTCCCCGTTCCGTCTTGCGGGAGAGCTGAAGATCAGCCTCAAGAGCGCAAAGGAGTTCATAGAGCGCTACTTCGAGCGCTACAGCGGTGTAAGTGCTTTCGTGGAGAAGATCAAGGCCCAGGCATATGAAGACGGTTTCGTACGGACGGCCATGGGTCACATCAGATACATTCCGGAGATAAAGAGCTCCAACAAGACGGTCCGCTCCACAGCGGAGAGGGTGGCCGTGAATACCGTCATACAGGGAACCGCCGCCGAGATAATGAAGCTGGCTATGATGGCCATAGACCGCCGGATGAGGGAGCTGAAGCTGAAATCAAGGATGCTGCTTCAGGTCCATGATGAAGTCATTTTCGAGGTTCCGGAAGATGAGACCGAGCAGATGAAGGACCTTGTGAGAACTTGTATGGAGAATGCAATGAAGCTCAGCGTTCCACTCAAGGTAGGTCTTGAAACCGCAGGGCGCTGGGGGGAGATGCACTGATGATAATAGGTCTTGCCGGCAAGAGCTGCAGCGGAAAGAACTATGTGGGAGAGATTCTCAGGTCCATGGGTTTGGAGGTCTGGGATACGGACGTCATGTGCCATAATGGACTGTCTGAGAATATACAGGCCATTGTTTCCGAGTTCGGTGAAGGCGTTGTGATCAGGCGTAACGGACACCTTGAAGCCTCCAGGCCGGCAATCGGAAAGATCGTGTTTTCCAATCCTCAGAAGCTCAGGGCGCTTGAGGGGATTCTCTATCCATGGCTCAGGAAACTCGTCCTTGAATGGAAGGCTTCCAACCCGGACGGGATTCTGGTTCTCAACGGTGCTCTGCTCTACAGGGCAGGGTTCTGCGATCTCTGCGATTGCATGATCTACGTTGATGCCTCCTATGATGTAAGGCTATCAAGGGCCATGCTGAGGGACGGCATCGACGAGAAGACTTTTCTGCTGAGGGAGAAATCCCAGGGCGACGTGGATTTCAGGGACGTGGATTATGGCATTCCGCTGTATATTGTCACGAATAACGATTCGAATTTGGAAGAAGTTAATCGACAAGTAATTGATATCTGTGATACACTTGGTATAGTATAATGTAATTGTTATACGCTTTTAACCAGTGAGGTGATTGCCGTGAAGAAGAATAAACTTGTTTTGCTGACAGTTCTTATTGTTCTGGTACTCTATGTCGGTGCAGTGATTTTCGTCACAAAGCCAAACACGAATGCCTATTCAGCCATCTTCGGTTCATCAGAAAAGGCTGCAGCTCCTGCACCCGAGACAACAAAGGCAGATCATGATGCCATCATTGCCGAGGCAGAGAAGATCGCCACAGAGAAGGCAGATGCAGCAAAGTCCGCTTCAGCCGAATATACAGACGCAGCCGTCGCAGATTTCCAGGCCATCATCGACAAGGCAGTTGCAGATGCTTTCGCAAACCTCGAGTTCGAGGGCGATACAATCATCCAGACCATTCCGTTCGATATCAATGAGCATCGCGATGAGATCGTCAATGCTGTAGTTCCGGAGCTTCTTAAGTATGATGATGAGCTTGCAGCTCTCATGTTCGAGAAGTACAAGGATCAGCTCGTTGAGATGATCGTCGATGAGCTGATTGCAAAGCTCGGTTCGGATATTTCAGTCGAGGCCGATGACTACGAAACAGTCAGACGTCAGATGAGAGAGGCTGAGATCAAGAAGATGCTTGAGCAGCTCCACGACTGAGAGCTGTTACGAATCGGCGAGAATCCTAGTCTCGCCTTCAGGGGTCCTGATAAGCCAGGACCCTTTTTCTTTGTCCGGTTCTTCAATTATGTAGTTTCCGCAGAGCGGAACCTTGCCGCCGCCCTGGGGGAGGTCAGCCACATAGTTGGGCATCCCAAGTCCCGAAAGCCTGAGCCTGAGCTCCTTTTCGATTTCCATACCGCGTCTGAGCGGGACACGGAAGTCTCCGGTTCCGCTGACCATGTCTCCCTGGAAGAGATAGTAGGGTTTGATTCTGTTGAAGAGCAGCTTGTTGCACAGATCCTCGAGGATATCGGCATCGTCATTGACACCCCGCAGAAGTACGCTCTGATTGAGGGCAGGGATTCCGGCGTCCACGAAGAGGGAGACGGCCCTGATGCTTTCGGGTGTAAGCTCCCTCGGGTGGTTGAACTGGGTCATCAGGTAGAAAGGCGCGCTGTCGTGGCGTTTGAACATGGCTACGAGCCTGTCCGTGATTCTTGATGGCTGGGAGACGGGGTAGCGGGTGCAGATGCGGATTATCAGATCCGGTCTGGCTTTCCTGAAAGTTCCTATCATCTCATCCAGCTGCATATCGGAGAGGGTAAGCGGATCGCCTCCGGTCAGAAGCATCTCCCTGATTTGGGGTCTGTCCTTCAGATACAGGGCGGCTTCTTCGGTTTCCTGCCGGCTTGCAGATCCCATCATGTTTCCGGTGAAGCGACGGCGGAAGCAGTGGCGGCAATACATGGGGCAGATGTCCGTTGCAAGGAATGCGACGCGGTTCATGTATCTGTGCACCAGACGCTCGCCGTGGCTGTGATCAACTTCCGCCAGCGGGTCCTTTGACTCGGACTGAAGATTCTCGTTCTCCCGGCATGTGGGGACAACCTGGCGTCTGAGCGGGTCGGAAGGGTCCTTCGGATCGATGAGGGAGAGGTAGTGCTCGGTTATGCAGAGAGGAACCCCGACCGAAGCCGGCTTCCAGGATTTCTCCTCCTCAGTGAGATCAAGATACTTACTCAGCTGCTCAAGTGTTGTAATTGCCATCGTACTGCAAAAAACAAGGGGCTATGAAAGCCCCTCTGTGTTTTTCGGATTTCAGAGTTTCCCGTCAGCCGTTGACTCTTTCAAGGTATTCCTTGGTCTCGGTGTTGACGCGGATCTTCTCACCCTGCTTGATGAAGATGGGAACTCTGACTCTGAGTCCGGTCTCCGTCGTGACGAACTTGGTTGCACCCTGGACGGTGTCGCCCTTGATGGCTTCCTCGGCCTCTGCTACGAGGTAGACGACCTTTGAAGGAATCTGGATGTCGAGAATCTCGTCGTTGTAGACTGTGCATCTGTAGGTCTCTCCGTCCTTCATGAGGAGCTCATAGCCCTCGAAGTTGGCCATCGGGACCTCGAACTGGTCGTATGTGTCGACGTTCATCATGTGGAAGTTCTCACCATCGTTGTACATGTACTGGTAATCCATGTTCTCGACGTTGATGTCTTCGACGCTGTCCTGGCTCTTGATTGTCTCCTGGAGAACCTGGCCTGTCGTGGGGATCTTGAGCTTGAGTCTGACGAATGCAGAACCCTTTCCGGGGTTTACGAACTCGCGCTCAACGCAGATGAATGGCTGACCTTTGATAAGCAGTGCTGTACCTTT
>JAFUXI010000073.1 GCA_017470995.1 Spirochaetales bacterium | reverse complement strand
TGCACCCTCGATGATGGCATCTGTGGAAATACCGCAGTTGAACTCAAGCATCGAGAATGTGTCAGTCGAATCATCTGTGTCAAACAGGAATGTCGGCTCAATTTCTGCCCAAGCTGTGAACTTCTCATGGTTGTATGTAACCTTGAAGTCAAGCATGAGTGTGAAAATAGGATCGATATCCTTGTTTGCAAGGAAGAGAGTAACAAGTGTCTCTGATGCATAGAAATCGAATGCATTGACAGATGTGGACTCTTCAGCTCCGACTGCAAGTATGAGGTTCTCCTGAGCGATATCTCTGACATCTACGAATCCCTTGACATCAAGAGCAACATCCTCGTTGAAGTTGAACTTGTAACCGGCACTGACCATGGCATCAAGCTTCAGGAGGAAATCATCCTCTGCATAGTAGGGGATGTATTCCTTGCTTGCACCGTAGATGTCCAATCTGACATTGCCTTCCTCTGCGAAAGCATACTCGGCATAGATAGCACCTTCGAGACCGAAGTTGACGTCGCCCTTCTTGAGAGCACCATCACCTGCGATTCCGGCAGAAAGCTTATCAGCTGCATAGTCAACCTTCAGGCCACCGCCGAGATAGCGGTCACCGGCATTGAGCTTGTCAAGAACAGCGTATCCGCCTGCTTCAGCTGTAAGGCCTTCAGTCAGCTCGAAGGACTTTGTCTTTGCATGGCCCCAGATGTTGTATGTGGAGCTGTCATCATCCCAGAGTCCCTCTGCACCGAATCCACCGTACCAACCGTCGTATGTGACAGTGAAACCGGGAGCAATCTGCGACTCTCCGCCGAGGAAGTCGTAGTCGGGATTGCCGTCTTCGTCATCATCATAGTATGAAGCAGCATAATCAACAGCCGTACCGGAATTGAGGATACCGAAAATGATATCTCCAACGTGGATGTTGGCCTTTGTGATCTTGGCTGTATACTTGAGTCCAAGATCAGCATTGGTAGCAAGAGCTGCATTCTTAAGCTGTGTCCAAGCTGATGCCTCTGCTTCCAACTCTGCCCAGACATCAGTCTTGTGCTCTGCGCCGATGGAAACGGTTGTGGTATCAAACTCGAACTTGAATGTGTACTTTCCTGCGGTCTTGTTTGCAAATCCCCATGACTGCTCATCGAAATCAACACCGAACTCGATGGCGGCAGAACCATGGAATGTGCCTGCAAATGCGAAACCGGAGATCAGTACTGCAATAAGTAGTACAATAATTCCTTTCTTCATGAATCACCCTCCCAGATTAGAAGCTGATTGTGCAGGAAGCTGTGACAGATCCTTTGGTATCCTTGAAAGCAACCATATCGTCAGTTGCATTCTTATAGACGAGAGCGAGCTTTGCGCCTTCGACAATTGCTTCTGTTGAGATTCCAGCCTCAACTCCGAGCTCGTAGAGAGCCTCGTCTGCGCTGAAATCGAATGATGTGCCGAGCTTGCAGTATGCAACGAACTTCTCGTGTGTGTAGGTAACCTTTGCACCGAGGTCGAGCAGGATTGCAACATCAACATCGCTGTTTGCCAGGTTGTCGATCTCAAGATCCTCAGACAGGCTGAATGTGAAAGCCTTGACTGTTGTGGACTGAGAAGAACCAGCATAGAGAGTCATAGCCTTGATCAGAGCATCTCTTACCTCGACATAACCGTCAACATCAAGAGCGATGTCGTCTGACAGGTCGAATGTGTAAGCTGCGGAAACCTTGGCATCAAGCTTGATAGGATCGTCGTCTGTGTATCCGAGAGCACCGAAGAATGCACCAGGAGCAACGTAGACATCCAGGCTTACGAAATCGTATGTTGCGTTTGCAGCAACTTCGAATGCGAACTTGCCTTCGTCACCGGCCTTCAGATACTGGAGGTCTGTTCCTACGAATGCTGAGAACTTGTCAGCAGCATAAGCAGCCTTGAAACCGCCACCGAAGTTGGTGAAGAGATCACCGACATAGTTCTTGTCGATTGCGAATGCATAAGCACCGGCATCAACTGTAACTGCATCGTCTGCGAACTTGAAGGTCGGAGTCTCAACATGAGCAAAGATTCTGTAAGTATTGAGATCGCTGTCATCAGCATCCCAAGTTCCCTGGGCACCGAATCCACCGTTCCAATCCTTGTAGCTGACTGTGAAACCAGGAGCTGTTCCGACGGACTTGACAACGTTGAAGATCGGATTTCCGTCTGCATCCGTGTAGTAGGATGCTGCGAAGTTCTTTGCCTTACCAGCATTCAGAATACCGAATGTGATCTCACCGACATGGATGTTAGCCTTTGTGATCTTAGCTGTGTACTTGGGAGCAAGATTAGCATTGGTTGCAAGAGCTGCGTTGCTCAGTGAAACCCAAGCGGAAGCCTCTGCTGCCAACTCTGCCCAGACATCGGTCTTGTGGTCTGCACCAATCTCGACCTTTGTGCTGTCGAACTCAAACTTGAATGTGTACTTTCCGGTAACAACGTTCTTGAAACCCCATTCCTGGTCATCAAAATCGACACCAAACTCGATTCCAGCGGAACCCTTGAGGGTACCGGCGAAAGCGAAGCCAGCGACCAGCACCGTAATCAAAAGTACGATGATAACTTTTTTCATACTTCCTCCAATAATTTCGGGACTGGCCAAAGACCAGCTTTGTCCCTTTTTTCTCGTTATACAGAACCCATTCTAACAATGAGCACCTTAACTGTCAAGAAAAACCAATTAAAACAGAAAACGTTACATGTATTTTTATGATTTTTTCACCACTTTTTCAGAGCACATATGCATATTCCGAAGAAGCGTTGTTTCCCGTCCATTCTTCTACCTTATACATATAATTGTCATCAGACATATCCAGTCCCAGTTCATGGCCTGTCAGAGACTGCTTCAGGAATGCAGATTCCGTAGAGAACGGCATAATGACCTTCTCCACACCGGAGCGCTCCATTTCCCTGTTGAACAGGTCGAACATAAGCGAAAACAGACCCATTTCCCGAAGATTCTCATCTACTTGATAGTAGAGAATGCAGGCCTCATTCCCTACTGTCTCATAAATAATTGCTCCGCATTCGCAGGCATCTTTCTTCACAACGAAGGCCTCTTTTGCAGAAAAAGCATCGAAAATCTTCTTTTTCACGGGATTTCCTTCACAAACCGAATCAAGCAGAGTCTTGCAGTAATCATCCAAAGGCTTCAGGTGGCAGACCTCGAAATCAGAAAGAAGCTCGCCTTCCTGCACATCATCGCCCTCTTCCAGACCATCCATGTTTCTGGAGAACTGAGACCTGAACCAGGACCTTATGAAGGATTTCATACGTCTGTCCTTGAAATCATACCACCTGTTCAGCACATCCGGATCTTCGGCAAGCACATCCCGGAATCTACGGAAAACCCCTTTCTGGCGGGAGCTGAGCTCCGATGAGAGCTTCTTCTTGAGATCCCTGTCACTGCAGGCATTCGTAAATGCAACCATCACCTCATAGCCGTCCGAACTCGTCCATGGCGGGAGGTTCACTACATCGTCACCGTCAGGCGGATTGCGGTCATCGGAACCCGGGATGTACAATGTGCCGGTCTTAAGATCCAATACATAGTCCACATCCTGATTCTCCATTCCGAAAATGATTTCGGAGAGCAGTTGGTCTGTAAGCAACGGTAGTCTGTATCTGTAACTCATACTGTATAGAATAGCACCTTATTCATTATTTGTGACATCGTTGTTGGAGAAACCGAGCTTTCTAAGCTCAAAGCGGATATCTTCTTCGGTCTCAGCCCTTCCCTTCTTCAGGATCTGAGCCCTGGCCTGAGAGACCAGTGATGCCGTGTATTCCCTTGTATATACTTCATCTACGGTCTGTCCGGATGTTTCCCTGTCTGCTCCCTTGGCTGCAAGCCGCCGGAGAACCAGGGCCTTGCCTTCCGGATGACGCCTGTTGTTCGAGCGCACGAAGGCCTGGACGTAGCGGACCTCACTCAGAAGCCCGTCATCCTCAAGCTCATCCAAAGTCCTTTCAATCTCATCTGAAGAATAATTCTTTGTTCTGAGCTTAAGTGATAGTTCGCGGCGGTTGTGCTCGCGCATCGAGAGATAGACCAGAGCCTGGTCACGGCATGTCCTGGAAACAGAAGAGCCACCCTTTTTTCCGGATGGCTCTTTCTTGTTGTATTTCGTATCCATACAATCTTTGAATATGAAGTTTTCTTAGATCGCTGCGAGACCGCGTCTGAGGCGAGGAGGCAGTGCTTTCTGCACGGCTCCGAACCGAAGCGCGGAAATCGCAGATAAGATAAGAAAACTTATCTCTTGGAGAACTGGAACTTGCGGCGAGCTCCGCGCTGACCGTACTTCTTTCTCTCGACCATTCTCGGGTCTCTGGTAAGGAAGCCGTTGGCGTGCAGTGCCGGGCGGTTTGCCTCGTTCTCATCGACAAGAGCGCGGGCGATGCCATGGCGGCAGGCGCCTGCCTGACCGGAGGGGCCACCACCGCAGACGGTGATGACGATGTCATACTTGCCCTCGTTGTCAGTAACCTGAAGAGGCTGCTTGACCTGATATACGCAAAGAGGATCGCTGAAGTACTCTTCGACGTCTCTTCCGTTGACTGTGATCTTGCCGTTGCCCTCGCGAAGATAAACACGAGCGACTGCGGTCTTTCTGCGTCCGGTACCCTGACCGAGATTGATGCTTCTTTCTTCTGTCTTAGCCATATTCGTACCCCTTAGATCTCAACCTGGATTGGCTGCTGTGCAGCGTGAGGATGCTTTGCATCTGCGTAGACCTTCACACAGGTGAAGAGCTTGCGTCCGAGCGGTCCCTTGGGAAGCATACCCTTGATGGCGTGCTCCATCGGATAGGTCGGCTTGCGTACGACTGTCTGAGCATAGGTCTCCTGCTTGAGACCGCCGGCATAACCGGACACTCTGTAGTACATCTTGTCGTTGGCCTTGTTTCCGCTGAGAGCGGCCTTGGCTGCATTGATGATGATGACATAGTCACCCATGTCCTCGTTCGGCAGATATTCTGGTTTGTTCTTTCCGCGGAGAATGTTTGCGGCAGCAACAGCGACACGTCCGAGCTCCTTGCCCTCTGCATCGATGAGATACCACTTCTTCTCGACTGACTGCGGCTTTACAATAATAGTTTTCATAGTAAACACCTACATTAAAAAGTGATTTTGTCGTGCATGCCTTCCGCCGATCCGGATGAGCGGTCCTTCCCGGTTCTGACCCGCTTCTGGCCTTCTCCTGTTTCGGAACCCCGTGGGAAAGGGGTTTGAGTCCCTGAATAGGAGCGTGCCATGACGGCGCACGAAGTGAATAATATATTTGAGGGGCACACTTTGTCTAGTAGTTGCGCCAACTATTTTTTCGTACTGTCCGCATCGGAAGTTTCTGATTTGTTGTCATCCTCATTGCGGACCTCTCCGTAGAAGTTCACGATCACGGAAGTGATGAGCGCGACCACAATGATTCCGTACATGCCCAGAATCACAGAAAGTATCCGGCCAACGATGGTTGTTGCGGTGATGTCACCGAATCCTATGGTCGTGACTATTGCAAAGCAGTACCAGAGCCCTTCGGCAAAACTTGGGATTCCGGGATCCACGCTGCTCATCATCAGAGCAAATGCCACGATAAGGAACAGCAGTCCGATGAGGACTTCCGATGCATAGGTCTTGCGGATGATCTTGGCAATGAGGTCAAGCCTGACGTGGGAAAATGACAGCCAGATGATCCGGACGAACGACTTGCAGATCAGAACGAACAGCATGATGAGCAGAGACATTTCGGGGATTGCCGCAACCAGAACTACCAACAGGATGTCCAGAATGATGCGGCTGACATACTTGTGTTTGCGAACCATCGAAATGATGCTGTCTAGAAGCACCGTCAGGGCACAGATTAGTCCGCCGACGATCATGTGTGCTTCGAGCAATCCCAGAAAGGACATGACCGAACACAGGACAAACAGCAGCGAAATGCAGATCTGAATCCAGAGATAAAGCTTTGAGGACTTACCCTCCCAGATAGTCCGGATAATTCGGTCCATGACCAGGAAGAAAAAGAAAAATCCGGCCGGAAGGCCCATTCCCGTTCCCTTGAGGAATCCGCTGATGATAAAGCTGAAAGTTGCCAAGGCGCCGATGCATACGGAGATATTCACGTAATGAAGTATGTTTTTCTTCTTCCCTTCCTTGTCCATTCTCTCTGTTCCTCTGTTTATCAATATGATACACTAAACACACATTTATGCAAACGGAGAAAAACAAATGGAAAAAGGCAAGGCCAAGACAAGACGCAAGAAGCTGCATGAGTTCACGGCAGCGGATGACATCAAATTCCTCGGACCCATATCCTACAGGGAATTCAAGATTCTCGGATGGCTGTGTATCATCTTCGCCCAGGTGGTAATCCTCATGAATTTCGCCGGAAAGTTCAACCCGGATTTCGCCTTGAAAATCGCCGGGCGTAGGAGCGTGCTGACCTTTGTCTCGAATCTGTCGCTCCCGCTGCTGCTCTTCTCCAACTTCGCAATCATCCTTTCGAACAAAAACGGATACAAGAAGCAACTGATCTCATACGGCGGCCTTGTAGTCGGAATCTTCCTGCTTTATGTACTCTTCTTCCATCACTTCATACTCGGAACCTATGCAGGCCTGATAAGAAATCCCGCAGCGGCAAAAGAATCCATGACTGAGATAATCCGATCTGCAACGAAGGGAAAAGGTTTCTTTGCGTTCAATATCTTCGTTGACCTTTTTCTCTGCACTTCGGTCATGTACTTCCTTAACCATGAGCCCAAGCGTGTCTTTGTCGGCAAGAAACGTATAATCTTCAGACTATTCGCAATCCTGCCCATCGCTTACGAGGCATTGTCACTCTACCTGAAGTGGCTGAGCACCGGCAACGAAATCAGACTTCCGTTCATCATCTATCCGTTGCTTACGGTCAAACCGCCCATGACTTTCGTCACCTTCATAATCCTTGCGCTTTTTGTGAAGATAAGGGAAAAACGCTTCTGCAGAAACGGAAGAAGCCTTGAAGAGTATCAGGAATTCCTCAATACAAGGCGAAACTCCCTGAACTTCTCGGTCTTCGCATCCATTATCCTTGTGGTCATGGGTTTGG
>JAFUXI010000072.1 GCA_017470995.1 Spirochaetales bacterium | reverse complement strand
TCGGCCTGGGATCGTCTGTAGACAACCTTGACACTCTTTACGCCGGGTGTTCTCTTTGCAGCCCTTGCGCTGTCCATGGCGGTGTTTCCGCCGCCTGTCACCACTACATGCTCTCCGAGGATTGCACTTGCGTTGCCGTCCCTGAATGCCTCCAGAAATGCCAGAGCTCCGATGACCTTCTTCTGGTCTCCCTGGACCTTGATCAGATTGTCCTTCTCGCTTCCGATCGCGTAGTAGATGTAGTCGTATCCGGCATCCCTGAGGGCCTTTACGCTGACATCATCCATCTTGGCGTTGAAATGGAACTTCACTCCGTGGGCGACCACATGGTCGATATCCGCCTGGACTGCCTTGGGATCGATCCTGAATGACGGAATGATGTTGGCTACTACGCCTCCGGCATTGGGAGCCTTCTCAAATATCGTGGTGTCAAAGCCTGAGCGTGCAAGGAAATAACCTGCAGATAGTCCTGCAGGGCCTGCACCGATGACAGCTGCCTTTACATCAGCCGGAGCTCCGGGAGCCTGCCATCCGGCAAGATAGTCCGAGGTTCCCTTTTCGACTGCGATCTTCTTCATCTGCCTGATGTTCACTGCACCCTCATAGTCCATTCTGGCGCAGTGGAACTGACACTGGTGGTCACAGATGTTGCATGTGATATTCGGAAGAGCGTTGCCGTCATAGATCAGACCCAGGGCCTCCGCATAACGGCCCTCGCCCACCAGACCGATGTAGTCCGGTATATTCTGATGGATCGGACAGGCCTGCATGCATGGTGAAACGTAGCAGTCGAACAGCGGAAGATCGTCTGCAACCTTAGCCTGCTTGTCTCCTCTGAATTCCCTCTGGGTATAGGAAGCGTTCCTTGCAGCAAGCGAAAGCTCGGTCACGGCCTTGGGATCGATGTCCTTTCTGGCCCATGTCTTGCTTTCCTTCTCAAGTTTCTCGGCCATGCGGGCCATTCTGGCATATCCGCCCGGCTTGAGCATGTCCGTTGCCATGGTAATCGGCCTTATGCCGGTATCGAAGATATCCTTGACCGAGAAGATGGTACAACCGCCGCTGTAGGAAATCGGAAGCTTTCCGTCGAATTCTGTGCTGAGGCGGCTAGCGACTGTAGTGGAAATAGGAAGGAGAGCACGGCCTGACATATACTTCTCTTCTCCGGGAAGCACGCTGCCGTCGTTGATGTTGCCCAGGGTATTGGTGAGCTTGACGCCGAATCCCAGATGCTTCTCCTTTGCAAGAGCCACCAGGCGGTGCAGCATGGCAATGGCATCACCGTACTGGAGATCATGCTCGAAGCTCTCCCTTCTCAGTCCTACATGCGTGAATCCGATGGTATCGAGGATGTTTCGTACCTCATCGTATCCCAGAAGGGTCGGATTGAGCTTGACGAAGGTATTCAGATGCTTCTCCGTGAGCATATAGGAACAGATGGCCTCGATTTCCTTCGGAGGGCATCCGTGCATGGTCGATATTGTCACGCTCGGGCAGATGTTTGCGCTTATGCGGTCAGCAAGGCCCTTGAGAGCCTTCTCATGGCCTTCAAGGTCCGTACCCTCGAGAAGATCACCCTCCTCTATCAAGTTCCTGAGCTCTGCCTTGTACTGCTCGAAGAGCGGGCTCTTAGCTGCATCGATCATATTGTCGATGTAGGTCTGCATCTTGGGTTGCTTGATGCCGTCGAGGTTGTAGCCCACGCTCATGTTGAAGATGAAATCGGGATCCTCTGCCTTGCCTGTGAATGCAGCCTGGATAAGGTGGATGGCAAACCAGGCCTTCAGATATTCGTCGTAGGCCTTTTCAAGGGTATACTCAGTCGACCACTCGACGTTATGGCCCTCATCGCGGGCATCGATACACGGCTTGGCTATCTCAAGATGGTCCATTATCTGGACTGTCTTGAGTTCCATGAAACGTCCGCCGACCATGTATGCGCTGACTATGTTCTGTGCCAGCTGGGTATGAGGACCTGCCGCCGGTCCGAGCGGTGTTGCACATTTCTGCCCGAAGACTTCGATGGAATGCTTTCCGCTAGGTCTGAAGAAGTCTTCCTTGTGGATTCCGAATATCGAACCGTGGTTGCGGTATTCCCCGAAAATCCTCTCAATCAGCTCCTCGAAGGGAACCGGACGCATTCTGTCACCCATGGCAACTCTCCTTTTGTTATATATTCCTAAGTTCATTCTAAACTACATCCGTGCAAAGTCAAATTGTTTTTGCAACAAAGCGCAACAAATTGTTTACAATCGGGCACTCCTATGCGATAATACAGACTGAGGCTTTACGGCCTCTGAACCAATCCGAATCGGAGGAAAAAATGCTTATAAATCTCAACGTGAATCCTGAGGTCAGAGCTAGGAACATTCAGGTGTGCAAGGAGAAGGGAATCATCCTTCCCACATTCAAGCAGATGGTGGATCCTTCCACTGTCCCGGCGGAAATCAAGGCCAAGCTGGCCAAGACCGGGCTTTGGGATGTAAACCCGGTCAATCTCTTCAGAGTCACATGGAAGAACGAGCCCGTCATGCAGGGCGGCGGCTTCGGTGGCGTCAACTACATTGAGATTCCCAAGCAGCTGACAGGAGTCAAGGCACGCATCCTTGCCCTGGTAGGAAAGTACTTCCCCACCGGCGCACATAAGGTCGGAGCCACATACTCCTGCCTTGCCCCGGCACTTGCAACAGGTAACTTCGATGCAATGAACCAGCAGGCTGTCTGGCCGTCAACCGGCAACTACTGCCGCGGCGGAGCATACAACAGCGCACTTCTGGGCTGCAAGAGCATCGCAATCCTCCCGGCAGAGATGTCCAAGGAGAGATTCGAATGGCTCAAGACAGTAGCCGGCGAGGTCATCGCAACCCCCGGCTGCGAGTCCAACGTCAAGGAAATCTTCGACAAGTGCCATGAGCTCGATGCCGAGCGCGGTGCACACATCGTTATCTTCAACCAGTTCGAGCAGTTCGAGAACTACCTCTGGCACTACACCGTAACCGGTTCTGCTATCCTCGAGGTCCTCAAGAACCTCGGCGTCAAGCCCGAGAACGTACGCGCCTATGCATCTTCAACCGGAAGCGGCGGAACACTGGCTGCAGGCGACCACCTCAAGGATGTCTATCCTCACCTCAAGATCGCAGCAGGCGAAGCAAAGCAGTGCCCCACCCTCCTGAGAAACGGATTCGGCGGACACAGGATCGAGGGAATCGGAGACAAGCACGTACCATGGATCCACAACGTCAAGAACACCGACATGATCTGCGCCATCGACGACCAGGACTGCATGGACATCTACAGACTCTTCAACGAGCCTGCCGGAATCAAGTATCTCAAGGAAGCAGTCGGACTGACTGACAAGCAGATCGAAGACCTCCAGCTCTTCGGTATTTCCGGAATCGGCAACATGCTCAGTGCAATCAAGATGGCCAAGTACTATGAGATGGAAGAGGACGATGTCGTATTCACAATCTGCACCGACTCCTCGATCATGTACAAGACACGCCTTGCCGAGCTTGAAGAGCAGCAGGGTAAGTTCACCGAGATGGAAGCTGCGAGAGTCCACAGCGGAGCACTCCTGCACCAGAGCATCCAGGATGCCCTCGAGCTTACCTATTACGAGAGACTCAGGGTCCACAACCTCAAGTACTACACATGGGTCGAGCAGCAGGGCAAGACCTACGAGGAGCTCAACAGGCAGTGGTACGACAGGGATTATTGGAAATCAATCCCGCCGATGGCTGCCAAGATCGATGAGCTGATAGAAGCCTTTAACAAAGAAGTACTTGCGTAAGAGATTATTCCATGGGCTGCCTGTTTCGGGCAGCCTTCTTTTTTAGGAAAAGTTAGTACAAAACGAGCTATTGGTGCTTTCCGTACTAACTTCTTAGTACAAAAGCCTAGTCAAGGTCATTCTGTACTAACTTTTTTTTCAGTCAGGAGTTCGGAATGAAGTTCAGATATGTCTGCGTGGATTGCAAGAAAGAGTTTGTCACCGACAAAATCATTTACCAGTGCCCGGAGTGTGCCGCAAAGCAGAAGGAAGGAGAGTTTCCTAGAGGATATCTCAAGGTGATCTATGACGAAAAGGATCTCAGAAAACTGGCTGAGAAGGACCATGTTTCCATCTATGACTTCTTCCCATATGATGTTCCGAATAAGGAAGCATACCCTGTCGGAACAACTCCGATTGTGGTCCCCAAGCGTCTGAATCAGAAGATCGGACTTAAGAACGTTTTCTGCAAGATGGATGCTTATCTCCCCTCGGGATCCTTCAAGGACAGAGCTAGCCAACTGATTGCTGCGCAGGCAATTGCACATAATGAAAAGCGTATCGCCCTCGCCTCCACCGGCAATGCGGGAGCGGCCATGAGCTGCGCAGGAGCGGCCTACGGGCTGGACATCATTCTCTTCGTTCCCGAGACAGCACCGATCAACAAGCTGATGCAGAGCGTCCTCTATGGAGCAACCGTCGTTCCTGTTAAGGGCAGCTATGACGATGCATTCCTTCTTTCGATCGAGTATACCAAGCACTTCGGCGGCATAAACCGCAACACCGCCTACAACCCCATGACCATTGAGGGAAAGAAAAGTGTTTCCATAGAGCTCTTCGAGCAGCTCGGAAGAAAGATTCCCGATGTAGTCTATGTACCGGTCGGAGACGGCTGCATAATCAGCGGAGTATACAAAGGCTTCTATGACCTTATGCAGGCAGGACTTACAGACAGAATCCCCTGCATCGTCTGCTCACAGAGCGAGAAATCCAATGCCATCAGCATGGCTTTTGAGACGGGAGAGTTCAAGAGCATCAGCGCCACCACCAGAGCCGACTCGATTTCAGTGGATATTCCGGCAAGCGGACGCATGGCTGTCCAGTACCTCAAGGAGTACGGCGGATGGTGCACTCAGGTCTCTGAACAGGAGATCCTCGACGCCCAGATGTCTCTTGTACATGACAGCGGAATCTTCGTAGAGCCTGCAAGCGCAACTGCCTGGGCTGCAATGATCAAAGACAAGGATATGCTCAAACAGCGTTTCGGCCAGGACGCCGACATCTGCGTGCTGCTGACAGGCATAGGTTTCAAGGACATGGCAGTCTTCGACGGCCGCGTGAAAATGCCCGCCTCTATAGAAAACAGCACCCAGGCCGTAATCGACCGCTTCAGCGTTTGATCTCTTTTCTGTAAACCCGGCTCTCGTCTCCGTGGACATCCTTCATATGCTGAAGGAATGAGAATCCGTATTTCTCGTAAAGCCCTACTTCCCAAGTAGATACGTAGAGGTGTTTATACCCCTCAGCCAAAGCAAGTTCATCGGCATAATCGAACAGATATCCCATGCAACGGTGACCGCGGTACTGCGGGAATGTGTAGACGAAACCGACCCACGGAGTCAGCTCAGTATTCGGAATATCATCCTGGGGAGCGTAGGTGCAGAAAGAAACCAGGGAAGAGCCGTCAACCAGCAGGAGTACCTTGGTTTCAGCTCCGCAAAGCTCCTTGAGCTTGTCGTCTCTGAGAAGTTCATAGAGGTATGTTCCGGCTCCCCAGTCGCTCTTTTCTATCTCGCTGAGCCAATGCTTCTTGCTGTCCGTAGAGTAGTATTCCAACACTTCCATACCTGCCATTATCTACTGCCCTTCCCTTTTTCCGTCAACCCTGTTTTCCGGCTCTTGAACAAAAGCACAATAATATACATAATATGAAGCACTGTGCGTATGCGCAGAATATCCGCTGGTCCTTTCGGGGATGCAGCGAGAAAAAGAACTAGGGGGCGGAATCAATTTTCCGTCGAATGTTAGGAGTCAGAAATGGCAGTAGTAACAATGAAGAGCCTGCTTGAGGCAGGAGTTCATTTTGGTCATCAGACAAAGAGATGGAATCCCAAGATGGCCAGTTTCATTTTCTCAGAGAGAAATGGAATCCACATCATCGACCTGCAGAAGACATCTGCTTGCATCGTAGAGGCTTATGAGGCAGTACGCGCTGTCGTCAAGTCCGGCAAGAGTGTTCTTTTCGTAGGAACAAAGAAGCAGGCCCAGCAGGCTATCGAAACAGAAGCAAAGCGCTGCGGAATGCCTTACGTGAACAACCGCTGGCTCGGCGGAATGCTCACAAACTTCGCAACAATCAAGAAGTCAATCGCAACCCTCAAGAAGATCGAGAAGATGACCTTCGACGGAACCTTCGAGTCACTTACAAAGAAGGAAGTTGCAATTCTCACAAAGCAGAAGACAAAGCTTGAGAAGAACCTCGGCGGTATCAAGGACATGACCGAGCTTCCCGGCATCATCTTCATCATCGACACAAGAAAGGAGTCCCTGGCAGTAGCAGAAGCCAAGAGACTCGGAATCCCCGTTGTTGCAGTTGTCGACACAAACTGCGACCCGACAGACATCACCTACCCCATCCCGGGCAATGACGATGCAATCAGAGCCATCAGCCTGTTCGTCGAGATCATCGCCAACGCAGTTTGCGATGCTGACACAGAGGCCGGTGGAATCCAGATCATCGAGAGCATCCCGACCGGTGAGGACGAGGCTGCAGCACTCGAGACACAGGTAGTCGAGGACAAGGACGCCGAGGCTGAGGAAGAAGTCGAAGAAGAGACAGAGGACGAGGAGTAAGATATGACAATCACAATGGATATGATCAAGCAGCTGCGTGAAATCACACACGCCGGCATCATGGATTGCAAGAAGGCTCTCCAGGAGTCTGACGGCGATTTCGACAAGGCAGAAGAGTACCTCAAGAAGGTCGGTCTTGCAGCAGTCGAGAAGAGAGTTGACCGTGCAACAGACAACGGCAGAGTCACATTCGTCATCGCAGACAAGAAGGCCGCTCTCATCGAGGTCACCTGTGAGACAGACTTCGTCGCCAAGAACGATTCCTTCAAGAAGCTCTGCAAGGATCTTGCTTGCCTGGCTATCGAGAAGAACTACTCAGAGCCCAACGACGAGATGCAGCAGATGGTCAACGGCCTGATCGCTACAATCAACGAGAACATGAAGGTCAAGAAGGTCGCTCTGATGGACATCGCAGCAAACGAGTTCGTCATGGGTTATGACCACGCTGACGGAAACATCTGTGTTCTGGTCAAGTTCGCAGCTTCCAACACCGCCATCTTCAAGAGCGAAGCCTTCCAGACTTTCGCATTCAACACAGCAATGCATGTCTGCGCAGCTTCCCCGATGTATCTTTGCGATGCCGATGTTCCCAAGGATTACGAAGAGAAGCAGCTTGAGATCTTCAATGCACAGGTTGTAGGAGACGAGAAGCTCAAGAACAAGCCCGAGAAGGTTCTCGAGGGTATCGTCAGAGGAAAGCTCAAGAAGCACTATGCAGAGATCTGCCTGCTCGATCAGGTCTTCCAGATCAGCAACGACGACGGACTTACCGTTTCCCAGCTTCTTGCCAAGTTCAACAAGGAGAACGGCTCGGACGTCAAGATCGCCGCTTACGAGCGCTTCCTTGCCGGAGCTTAATATTAACTGCTACGAAGCCGCCTGAGAGGGCGGCTTCCGTATTATTGTCGACATAACAGGAGAAACACCATGCAACAGGTATTGGCCAATTGTGAAGACAGAATGAAGAAGAGCGTCAGCGCCCTTGAAACAGACTATATGGCACTCAGAACCGGAAGAGCTTCCGCCGCCATCTTCGACAAGGTCCGCGTTGACTACTACGGACAGGAGACTCCGCTCAATCAGGTTGCCTCCATCTCCGTTCCGGAAGCCAGACTCGTGGTCATCCAGCCTTGGGACAAGAGCCTTCTGAGCCTCATTGAGAAGGCAATTCAGAAAAGTGATCTGGGATTCAATCCTTCCAATGACGGAAAACTATTAAGGATTAACTTCCCTCCTCTCACCCAGGACAGAAGAAAAGAGCTCGCAAAGCAGTCCAAGACACTTGCCGAGAACAGCAGGGTTGCAATCCGCAACATCCGCCGCGACGGCATGGACGAAATCAAGAAACTCCAGAAAGAGGGCCTGATTTCAGAGGACGAGCAGAAGGAAGGAGAAAACAAGCTCCAGAAGATGACAGACTCCCACATCGCCAAGATCAATGACCTTCAGGCGACCAAGGAGAAAGAGATCATGGAGATCTGATGCATATCGGACTTATCATGGACGGAAACGGCCGCTGGGCAACCAAGCGGTCGCTTCCACGTGCTGCAGGGCATCTAGAGGGGCTTAAGGCTGCCAAGAGAGTCGCCCTTGCTGCAATCAAACTCAAGATCGATTATCTCACTTTCTATGTGTTCTCCACAGAGAACTGGAAAAGACCCGGTCAGGAGGTCAACTACCTCATGAGTCTTCTGGCCAAGAAGCTTCCGGGCGAAATTGCCATGCTGAGGGAAAACGGCATGCGCATCCTCTTCAGGGGAAATATCGACGCACTGCCGGAGGATGCCCGACAGGGTGTTCTCAAAACTGTTGAGCAGACAAAGGATAACGATAAACTGACGGTGGTTCTTGCAATCAACTACGGCGGCCAGGATGAGATTGCCAGAGCCTGCAACAGATTCATAGAGAAAAATCCGGGAAAACCCATTACAATAGAAGATATAGAGAAGAACCTTGACCAGCCCGAGGTTCCTGCGCCTGACATGATAGCCAGAAGCGCAGGAGAATTGAGGCTGAGCAACTTCATGCTCTGGGACAGCGCATATGCAGAGTTCCTTTCAATAGACGACCTTTGGCCGGACTGGGGAGAAAAGCAGCTTCAGATGTGCCTTGATGCCCTGTCAAAGAGAGTTCGTAAGTTTGGAGGCCTTGTGCAATGATGGAGAAGAATCTGAGGGACAGACTTATCACAGTAGTCGTAGGAGTACCGTTCGTCCTCTCCCTGATATTCTTTGTCCCGCAGCTCAACTTCATAGCCTTCAGTCTCTTCGTGGTTCTGATGAGCGTTCTGGGAAGCCTCGAGATGAGCAGGCTTCTCTTCGGAAAGACAACGGTAATCTCGTACCTTGCCCCCCTGCTCCCGCTGATCCAGTATCTGCAGGGCGTTCTGGGTCTGAACAGCCAGATTCCGGACATGGCTTTCGTGCTTCTTCTGCTCTTCGCCTTCTCTCTTGAAATCAAACTCGGAGAAAGCGATGATTTCAAATCATCCCTGGAGAACTGCGCAAAGAATGCTCTTCTGGTTCTCTATCCGGGATACTTTTTGTCCTTCATACTCAGACTTCTCGCCCTTGAGGGAGTCAACAGCTTCACCATCATCACATACTTCATCCTTGCTTTCGGAAACGACATCTTCGCCTATGTATGGGGAAGACTGTTCGGAAAGAACAACAAGGGCATAGTGAAGGTCAGCCCCAAGAAGAGTGTTGCAGGCTATGTCGGGAGCCTTTTCTCGACAATCGGACTGTCATTTCTATGTTTTGCAGTATTCAGTGAACATCTTCCGCAGGCAAATTTCGTTCTCAAGCTGCTTATGGGAATCGGAGTGAGCATTACCTCCAACATCGGAGATCTGATAGAGAGCGTTTTCAAGCGCTCGGCAGGAGTAAAGGATTCAGGAAACATTTTCCCCGGACGCGGTGGTGCATTGGATAGTCTTGATTCCGAAATCTCAAGTGCTCCGATTTTCTTCCTCATCTTCAGCATGATGCTGGAGGCCGCCCTATGAGAACCGTTGCCGTCCTGGGTATCACAGGTAGCATAGGAACCACTGCACTAAGGGGAATCGAGGAGTTCAAAGATCGGGTCACAATAGTGGCCGCATCTTGCAACAGCAGAGTTGATAATGCCCTGAATCTTTGTAAAACCCACAACATTTCAAACCTCTGCATTACTTCAGACCATCAGGCCCTCAAGGATGGAGATCTCGTTCAGGGAATCAGAATATGGAAGGATCTCCGGGAGATGCTCAATCAGATCCATCCCGATATGACTCTCAACGGCATTGCAGGTTCGCCCGGTCTTATTGCTTCGTTCATTGCCATGGAAGCCGGAAGCGACCTTGCTCTTGCAAACAAGGAGTCGGTAGTACTCGGCGGGAACCTGCTGTTTGAAAAGGCAGACAAGTGCAAGGTCCGCATCATTCCTGTTGACAGCGAGCACAGCGCCATCGACGAGCTTCTTCTCGACTGCGGCAGGGAGAACGTAGATAAGCTCGTGATTACCGCAAGCGGAGGACCGTTCAGGAACAGACCGATCGAGGAACTGGATCTGATTACGCCTCAGCAGGCGGCGAACCATCCCACATGGAACATGGGCCCCAAGATTTCAATTGATTCCTCAACTCTTGCAAACAAGGGTCTTGAAGTGATCGAAGCCCACTATCTGTTCGGATTCGATGCAGACCATATCGAAGTAGTAATTCATCCGCAAAGTGTCGTTCATTCGATGGTCCGGACCAGAAGCGGACAGATCTATGCCCAGATGTCCCCTCCGGATATGGTTTTCCCCATAATGAGAGCACTGCTATGGCCTATGGTAGAAAGGCAGGTAGGAAAAGCGCTTGACTTCAGCAATCTGGATCTCACATTCAGGAAGCTTGATTCCCAGCGTTTTCCGTTTGTCACCGATGCTTTCGAATGCGTAAGGCTGGAAGGCTCCTACCCCATTGTCTACAACACCGCCAATGAAGTTGCAGTGAATCGCTTCCGCAAGGGCAGTATCCTCTATACAGAAATCCGAAGTGCAGTCAGAAGAATGCTGGATCTTGACTGGTCTTTCAGGCCGAAGAGTCTGGAGGACATCCTCGATGTCCAAAACAGCGTAATAAGGAAGATGGAAGACAGATGAGCTTCACATGGTCCTCGATCATTTCCATTCTCATCGGCTTTCTGGGAATCAGCGTCATGATTCTGGTGCACGAAATCGGCCATATGCTGGCAGCACGTGCATGCGGAATAAACGTAGAGGTACTCAGCTTCGGATTCGGTCCTGCAATCTTCAAATGGGGGAAGAACGAGACCAGGTATGTCATAAGGGCAATTCCCTTCGGCGGATCCTGCAAGATGAGCGGCGGAGATGATATCCAGAATGCCATCAGCCAGAAGAAGAAGCACATAGAAAGCTATGAAGATGGCTCAATCTGGTCGGTAAGTCCGATAAAACGTATCATTGCTTACGCTGCAGGACCTTTTTTCAACATTATCTTTGCTTTCCTTTGCTATGCGGTTCTGATGACGATGCCCACAATCGCTTCCGTCTATCCGTCAAAGGTTGTCCTTTCGAGTGACTACCCTTCTCTATATCATATAGAGAGTACCGCCGCATCGGAAGCCGGAATCAGAACCGGAGATACTATTCTTTCCGTAGAAGGAAAGAAGGTCACGAACTACTCTGAGATGCAGCAACAGCTGTCGCTTGTAAAAGACAGAGAAAGTGTTCTGATAGAAACCGACAGAGGAGTCTTCACCGTTCATCCCCGAGAAGGTCTGTTCGGTTTTCTCCCGTATCAGGAAGCAGTCATCGCCCATGTTGAGGCAGATACGCCGGAGAAGAAAGCCGGTATAAAAAGCGGAGATGTAGTCAAAGTAATCAACGGCAAGACCGTCACAAACATGATGGATCTGCTTGAAGCTTCATATACAAGCGACCACATAACAATGACGGTGCTCAGAAGCGGAAACAATGTCGAACTCGAATTCGAGAATCCCGGAACCAGCCTCGGCTTTACCCTTGTACAGCAGACAGTGAAAATCAAAGGCAGGAACTTCTTCAGAGCCCTTTGGGAGTCAGGCCGCGAGTGCTTCACAACCTTTGCACAGTCTGTATCTTCTCTGATAAGCGTCATACGCGGCAAATCATCGGCGGGAGAAACCCTCGGCGGAACGTTTGCCGCTTCCCAGAGCATAGGCATGCTTACAACACGTAGCTTCGCCCATGGCTTCAACAGCGGAATCAGGATGGTTCTTTTCCTTCTCGGAAGTGTCAGCATTTCGCTTGCAGTGGCAAATCTTCTGCCTATCCCGGCCCTGGACGGCGGTCTGATTCTTGTCAGTTTTGCAGAGCTTATAACAGGACGGACCTTCCATCCGAAGATGTATCTGACTCTTCAGATAGTCGGAACCATAATGATAGTTCTGGCTATAGTACTGCTTTCTTTTGCCAAATAGGAATAATCAGAATTTCTCGATTTCCCTGAACGAGGCGTAATCTGCCACGAAGTTGAGGTTGAATGCACCGGTGCTTCCGTTTCTCTGCTTGGCGATTATCACCTTCAAGGGCTTGGCCC
The DNA here is from genome assembly GCA_017470995.1 of Spirochaetales bacterium. GTDB lineage: Bacteria > Spirochaetota > Spirochaetia > Sphaerochaetales > Sphaerochaetaceae > UBA9732. The sequence continues at coordinate 27,343 of JAFUXI010000072.1, read as the reverse complement.
TACCCGGGACCTCTTCAGCTTCCTGGTCATCCTCGTACTTGGCTTTTCCGTTCTCGTCAAGACGCTTGGACGGATCATCAAGAAGAATAACAAGGTCGGCATCCTGCTCGATTGAACCCGAATCACGCAGATCGGCAAGAATAGGAGCTCTGTCCTTACCACCCTCTCTGTTTACCTGACAGAGACATATGATTGGGATTCTGAGCTCACGGGCAAGCTGCTTGAGGGACCTGGAAATGGCTGAAACCTGTTCGTGTCTGGGCAGGTTCTTGTCCGTTCCGTACTCAACAAGACCGATATAGTCGATGAACAAGGCCTTGATACCGTTGTCGCGTACCATCTTCCTGGCCTGGGAACGGATTTCGGAAAGCTTTATGTTCGGAGTATCCTGGACAAGGAGGTTCTGGGCATTGCTGTAAAGAACCGATGCTGCTTCCATCATCCTTGCATTGGCATCACCGTCAAGCTTGCCGTTTCTGAGGCTCATGAGGTTAATCTGTCCCTTGTTGGCAAGCACACGCTCCACAAGGGAAGCTCCGCTCATTTCAAGGGAGAAGAATCCGATCGGAACCGGATTGTTGCCGAATGCCATATTTACGGCAATCGAGAGAGCCAGAGCTGTCTTTCCGACGGACGGACGGGCGGCGATGATGATCAGGTCGCTGGGCTTGAATGCACCGATATAGCGGTCCAGTGCCCTGAAACCCGAGGAAACACCGATTGTCTGCTTGCCCTTCATTATGTCATGGACATTGTCCACGACCTCAGTAATAAGTTTGCCGACATCATCGTAGCTGTTCGTGTTGAAACCAAGCCCGAGGGCACTGACCTGCTGGTCGATTTCATCAATCGAATCTTCAACGGAACGGGACTCGTCGAAAGCTTTCTCGGCAGTCAGGACGGAAACATCGAAGAGCTTTCGTCTGATTGCCGCATCCTTGATGAGTTCGGCATAGTAGAGCGCATTCGTGTAGGTCGGAGTGCTGTTGGTAAGGCTGGCAATGTATGCAGCCCCTCCCGCTTCTGCAAGAGTCTTCTTTTCCTGCATGTACTGAGTCAGCGGCAGAAGGTCGATCGTCACATTCGGACGCTCATTTCTGAGCCCGAGCATGGCCTCCCAGATCAGCTGATGACCGCGTACATAGAAATCGTTCTTCTCAAGCATGCTCTGGACTTCATCCAGAACGCTGTTCTTGAACAGAATCGAGCCCAGCAAGGCGATTTCAGCTTCTGTGTTGTGGGACGGAACTCTTCCCTGAAGTGTATTTGCGCTCATACAGACTCCTTATTCACTAAAGGACAAAACAGCCCGCCCGATTGGGCGAGCTGCTCATCCCATACACGCAAATAGCGTATACAGATGGAATTAGTTCTCCTCTGCAGGAGCTGCCTCAACGGCTGCTTCCTCTGCGGGAGCTTCAGCTGCGGCTGCTGCCTCAGCTTCTGCGGCGGCCTTTGCTGCTGCCTCGGCTTCCTTGGCTGCCTTGGCCTCTGCCTCAGCTGCTTCCTTGGCTGCCTTCTCAGCGGCTCTCTGGGCTGCCTTCTCGGCTGCTTCGCTCACGACATCGAGCTTGATGACGGATGACTCGTTCTCATAGAGATGGACTCTTGCTGAGTACATGCCGACCTGCTTGATGGTGTGGGTGGCAACCTCGATTCTCTTTCTCTCAATGCTGAAACCAAGCTTTGCAAGCTCTTCCTGGATCATCAGTGATGTGACGGAGCCGAAAAGGCGACCGGAATCGCTGGCGGAAACCACGAGCTTGAGTGTGACGGAATCGAGCTTCTCCTTGAGGGAAGCTGAAGCCTCACGCTTGGCTACCTTTCTCTTTTCAATAGCAGCTGCTCTGCTCTTGAAAATGGACAGATTCTCGTTGTTGTACAGTACCGCAGCACCAGTTGGCAGCAGATAGTTACGAGCATAGCCATCCTTGACCACACAGACATCTCCCTCTTCTCCGAGGTTAGGTACGTCCTGATTCAAAATGATTTTCATATGAATACTCCTTATAAAGTATATTTCTAATTATCGGATCTGAATGCGATCCATGTCTCCAGGACTCCCAGCAAGGGAAGTCCCACGAGCACAACCGCATTCACGATCGGAAGGAAGCAGAGAAGAACCACCGTGAAGACAATCCTTCCGGCAGTAATCGCTGCAGTCCTTCTTCTGGCGAATGCAACCAGAATCGACACGCCGACAACCATGTAAAGCACAGTCATCGTCAGTGCAAGATTCCAGCAGACGGCCATCGCCCACAAGGGGATAGCCTTCACTAGATTGCAGACCAGTGCCGCCGCCCAGGATGCGAAGAAGACCCAGACATAATGATCAGGCAACTTCATGTTGGCAAAATCATACTGCCAGTCTTCATCGAACCTGTTTATGTTGACATCGGCTATGACAATCGGAAGGGCCAGCATCAGAACGCCAATAGGGGCGAAGAACAGGGCCATCATGTCCACAACGGTCCGAATCACCGAGCTCAGATTTATACTCAGCGAATCAGCCGGGAACATCATCAGGATTCCATCCGCAAGTGCATTTCTCACAGGCAGGGACTTGCTTGACGCAAAATAAAGCGCCACAGCCATACCCATCACGAACACGGGGATGGCCGCCCAGAAGAACTTGCGCATGGAAGACCTGCTGTAGGATGATCCCAAGGTCCACACGGCACAACCGATTATGTTCGATACCGGCAGGTACAGGCTCACCGGAATGGTAGGCCAGTACTCCGTACCGATCAGGATCCTCTGCTGGATTACCGTCCAGATTATCACACCCAGAAGCATGGCGGCATAGGACAGGACTTTCACATCGGTGCGTCTGATTCTCGGACACACCAACAGAACGGGAACCGTCATCACAAGCGACCCGATACTGAATCTCGAAAGAATCACACCGAGAAGCGTCGCGAGAATCAGGTTCCTAATCGAAGTCCTGTCATTCTGCTCCACCTGAGGCCTTCCTTACTGCTTGTCGTAAGGCAGATAAGCAAGGACTCTGGCTCTCTTGATTTCCTGTGTAAGAGCTCTCTGGTGCTTTGCGCAGGTACCTGTAATGCGAGCAGGCAGAATCTTTCCGCGCTCTGTGGTGCAGCGTCTGAGCATCTCAGGGTTCTTGTAATCGGGCTCGATCTTCTGTGCGCAGAACTTGCAGACCTTCTTCTTGAAGGTTGTGCGCTTTCCGCCCATCTTCTTGTCTCTGAAGCTACCGGCTTCAACGTTCATGTTTTCTTTTTCTTCATGCATCGGCATTTGTAAGTCTCCTAAATATCAATTAAAACGGGATGTCGTTGTCGTCGAATGCCTCCGGTCCCGGTGCGGGACTGTAGGACTGCGACGATGCGTCCCTTCCGTCAGGACGTCCGCCCTGCATGGGTGCAGGTGCGCCCTGGTTTCCACCACCCAGAAGCTGGACATTGTTGGCCACGACCTCAACCTTGGAGTTGGTCTTGCCGTCCTGCTCCCAGCGGTTCTGCCTGAGCTCTCCCTCGATGGAGACCTGGCGGCCCTTCTGGAGGTACGGCTTGAGTGTATCGGCGGATTTGCCCCAAAGGACAACATCAAAGTAGCTGACCTCATCCTCCCATCTGTCTCCAGTCCTCTTTCTTCTGTTGACTGCGATGGAGAAACGGCAAACCGAAGTTCCCTGAGGCGTTGATTTGAGTTCACAATCCCTTGTGAGACGTCCTACCAGAACGACAACGTTGATGTCTACTGCCATATTTTGCTCCTGTAAAATGTGGTCCGTGATTCGACTATTCCTTACTTCAGTACAAACAGGTGCTTGAGAATCTCACCCTGCAGCAGGAACTCTGCCGCCATGGCGTTGATGCTCTGCGGATCGGCTTCGATCTCGAAGTAGAAGTAATGACCCTTGTCTTGTTTCTTGATCATGTAGGCGAGATTTCTTACGCCCATGTCTTCCTGCTTGGCGATTGTTGCGCCAGCGCTCTGCAATGCTGAGGACACGAATTCCATGCCCTTTGCTGTCTTCTCTTCGTTTGCGTCGAAGATGACAGTGAACTCATAATTTCTCATGGGTTCCTCCTTACGGACTTTTTATTTGATCCACCAACGATGGATAAAGAGGCTTTATAAAACTATCATCTAATATAAAAGTAGTCAATTAACAAACACCCCCCTAATGGCTCTTTTGAGCAACTTTTTTTCATAATCCTTCCTGCGGGCACTTGACCGTCTTGCCCAAACTCACAATAATGAACGCCGTAATTACAAATCTCCCCTGCTTTCGGGGACAATAAGGAGTTCTGCAGTGCCTTGTGGAAGAAAGAGAAAGAAGCATAAGATTGCTACACATAAGAGAAAGAAAAAGCTCAGAATGATGAGACATAAGAAGAAGTAAGTCTTCTTCGGGCAATCTTAAACCGCTGGTCGCTCCAGCGGTTTTTTGTTGTCCGAAGCCCATGGCAAATGCTAGTATCGGCGTAGTTAATCCTAACCATCGGACAGGATGGATTGAACATCCTATTTAAAAAAACCTGCAAAAATGGTATATAGCCAACGGATATGGAACAGAGAAAGGTAATCTACTATACGGATGAACTCAAGGACGAGTTTTCCACATTCACCACCACTCCTCCGGTAATAGGTGACGATTACGACTATGAACGCATCTCGTTCGGAAAGCGCCTGGAAAGGTTCGTAGTCTACAGGATATTCACCTACCCCGTTGCGTTTCTCTATTCCAAATTCGTATTCCGCAGGAAGATAGTCGGAAAGAAACTTCTCAGGCCCTACAGGAAGCAGGGTATCTTCCTCTACGGAAACCACACTCAGCCCACGGGCGATGCCCTGATGCAGGCCTGCCTCACCTGGCCGAGACTCAACTATGTGATCGTTCATCCCAACAACCTGAAGGTTCCCTTCATAGGAAGGTTCACCCCATCCCTCGGAGCCCTGCCTCTTCCGGACACGATGGGGGCATTCAGGAATTTCAAGAATGCAATCCAGCACAAGATAGAACAGGGACACCCCGTGGTCATCTACCCCGAGGCCCATATCTGGCCCTGGTACACGAAGATCCGTCCGTTTGCCGACACATCCTTTGCCTACCCGGTCCAGCTCAAGGCTCCTGTCTTCTGCTTCGTAAACACATATCAGAAGACAGGCAAGAGGTTCCGTATGGTAACTTACATTCAGGGACCGTTCTTTGCAGACGATAGCCTGAATTCTAAGCAACAGCGGAAAAAACTTAGGGATGAAGTGTTTCAGTGCATGTCAAAACTTGCAGAGAATTCGAACTTCGAAATGATAGAATACAAGAGGAAAGAGGAAGAAAATGGTTGATATTCTGTTCTGCGGCAACGTAGGGGTATTCGACGGAATGCTCACGGCAGCCCTCTCTATCATGAAGCGGACCAAAAACCCGGAACCCATCCGCTTCAACCTTTTCACAATGAATGTATCACATCTGAAGGACAACTATGTTCCCACCACACAGGAGCAGAAGGAGTTCTTCGAGCGTGTCATCAAAACCTATAACCCGGAAAACCAAGCAAGACTCTTCGATGTCACGGACCTTTACAAGGAGCACTTCTCCGGCTGTCCAAACGAAGGAGCCTATTGCTCACCCTACACCCTCATCAGACTGTTTGCAGACCTGTTCGAGGAAATCCCCGACAAACTTCTGTACCTTGATGCCGACATCATGTTCCAGCATGACTTCCATCTGCTCTACGACATCGACATCGAGGGCTATGAATACGCAGCCGCCCGCGACCACTACGGCAAGTACCTGATCAATCCGCACTACATCAACGCCGGAGTCATTCTGTTCAACATGAAGGAAGCCCGCCGCACCGGATTGTTCGAGAAAGCCCGCACTTGGATCAAGACGAAGAAGCTTGTCTTTGCAGACCAGAGCGCCCTGATCCGCAGCACCACCAGAAAAAAGCTTCTGCCTCAGAAGTTCAATGACCAGAAGTTCCTTCACAAGCATACTGTTGTCCGCCACTTCTCCAAGCGGTTGTTCTATCTGCCCTATCCCCATACGGAGAACATCAAGCAATGGCAGGTCGAGCGCATCCACAAGGTCTTCGGATATCATCAGTTCGACGATATACTGAACGAGTACCTTGTTCTCAAGCAGCAGTTTGAAAACGAAACAATCAAAGGAGTCAAGAAATGACCGATAAGATAATCCCGATCTTCTACGCTCTCGATGAGCGTTTCCTCAAATACGGAATAATCTCCCTGTACTCGCTTAGCCAGAATGCAAAGAGACAGGACTGCACATACAGAGTCTACTTCCTGCACACCGACGTAACCGCAGAGAGCAAGATCCAGACAAAACAGCTCGAGCGTGAGGGTCTTGAGATCTACTTCGAAGATGTTTCGGATTACCTCGAGTCCATAGCCCACAAGTTCCCGCTCAGGGACTACTACTCCAAGACCACTTATTTCAGGCTTTTCATCGCCGACATGCATCCCGAGTATGACAAGGCCATCTACATCGACAGCGACACCATCGTCCAGGACGATATGGCCGAACTCTTCGATACCGACATCAGCAACTATGTCCTCGGAGCATGCCACGAGCAGGCAATGGTTCAGGTTGACGAGTACGGCAGATACGTCGAGAAATGCCTCGGTCTGGACAGAAACCTTTACTTCAATGCAGGCGTGCTTTTGATCAACTGCAGGGCCTTCCGCGAGCGCAATGTCCTGGAGCGCTTCATCCAGATCCTTCAGGTCTACGACTGCGTTGTCACACAGGACGAGGACTACCTGAACCTGCTGTGCAAGGACCATGTGCTGTTTTTGGACCAGAGATGGAATACCGAAATCTTCGGAGTCATCGCCTATCCGATTGAGGAAGCAAAGGTCCTGCATTACATCATGTTCAACAAGCCCTGGCACTATGATACCTGCCCGCATGCTGATATCTTCTACCGCTATGCCAGACAGACCAGAGTCTACCCCGAAATCCTCAAGGAACTTGAGAACTACAGCGACGAGCAGAAACAGCGCGATACCGACGGCTACCGCAACCTTCTGAACCTTGCAATCAAGGAAACCAACAAGGAAGACAACTACCGCAAGGTCATAGAGAAGCGCTACAGTGCAGACCGCATCGCAATTCTCCAGAAGATAAAGGAATACGAGAGAGCCGGACGCTTCGACGAGGATGTCGAGAACGATCCCCCCGCTCCCGTGCTCATGCCTGATGACATCAACTATCTCAAGCGCAGCATAACCGAAAAGGCAAAGACAAAGGTGGCCTTCAAGCTTGCCCACAGGCTTGTCGACAACCTCATCAGGGACAAGAAACTCATCATCAAGGAAATCCGCGGAATCGAGAACTTCAGGAACCTCAATTCAGGCGCCCTGATCACCTGCAACCATTTCAATGCCTTCGACAGTTTCGCAATCCAGCTTGCATATGAGGCAGCCGACCAGAACGACAGGACCTTCTACCGCGTCATCCGCGAAGGCAACTACACCAACTTCCCGGGCTTCTACGGATTTCTGATGCGCCACTGCAACACTCTGCCGCTCTCATCGAATCTCGAGACAATGAAGAAGTTCTTCGATGCAACCAACAAGCTTCTGAAGGACGGAAACTTCGTCCTGGTATACCCGGAGCAGAGCATGTGGTGGAACTACCGCAAGCCAAAGCCGCTCAAGAGAGGCGCCTTCGTCTTCGCATGCAAGACCGATGTTCCGGTGCTCCCCTGCTTCATCACCATGAAGGACTCCGAGGTCCTGGACGAGAACGGCTTCCCGGTGCAGGAATACACCATCCACATCCCCGAGCCGATCTATCCGGACCACAACCTGCCATACCGCGAACGCATCGAGGACCTCAAGCAGCGCAACAGCAATATCTGGAGGGAAATCTACGAGCGCGAGTACCAGACCAAGCTCGAGTACCTCAACATCCCGGAAATCGACTGATTCCGATTATCTTTCTTTCTGCCTCACAAGGTGCATGTGCATGAGAATCATGATTGCCATGAAGATACCGATGTAGATCGGGAGGAAGCTCATGCCCAGAGGCTTTGCAATCAGACCGAAGATCGTCGGTGAAAGGCAGCTTCCGACATAGGCGCTTGCCATCTGCACCCCGATGAGGGCCTGCGACACATCCGCGCCGAACAGTTTAGGCGTGCAGTGTATCAGACTGGGATAGATCGGGGCGCATCCGAGGCCGACAAGCAGGAAGGCAACAAGGGAGACCCATCGGGTATCAGTAGGAATCAGCATTACGGCAATGCCAATGGATGCAATTACCTGACCTGCACGCACCATCTGATGGTCCGACAGCTTCATTGACACGAAACCGTTGAAAAACCTTCCCACGGTGATGCCTATATAGAATAGGCTTGCAAAGCCTGCCGCAGTTGCCTCGTCAATTCCCTTGACCATGACCATATAGCTGGCAGCCCAGGAGCCTGCGGTTATCTCTACTGCGCAGTAGCACAGAAAAGTGAGCATGATGCTCTTGGCTCCGGGAATGGAGACGACTTCCCGGAGAGGTATGGGCCTTTGCTTTCCCCTGCCGGTCTCGGGGGTATCGGTCTTGGGACTGAAAGCTTTCTTCCAAAGCGGAAGACCCAGAATCAGGATGACGGTAAGAACAACCTGAAGGGCGGATATCTTGCGGTAGCCGACGGCCCAGCTCTGTCCGATTGAAAGAGTGTACCCCATTATATACGGCCCCAGGGATGCACCGATACCCCAGAAGCAGTGGAGCCAGGACATGTGCCGGCTCTTGAAATGCAGGGCTACGTAGTTGTTCAGAGCCGCATCCACGCTTCCGGCCCCCAGCCCATAGGGAATTGCCCAGATACAGATGAGCATGAAGCTGTCGGTGACGGAGAACAGAAACAGGGAACCGGCCGTCATGGCAACACTTACGGCAGTCACCATCCCTACTCCCAGAGCCTTGGTGAGCCGGTCGCTCAGAAGGCTGGAAACAATGGTCCCGGCTGCGACAATCATGGTCACGATTCCCATATATGAAACGGGGACGCTGAACTGCGGATACATCACCGGCCAAGCCGATCCCAATATGCCGTCCGGGAGACCGAGGCTGATGAATGACAGATATATGATTGCCAGAAGCAGAGACACCATGCTGGAGATTATAGCCAATAGCCTTTGGAATTGATAGAGATGTATCAATGTAGTATATTTGCTTCAGGTTAAAACAAGGAGGATGCATCATGCTCAGCATTTCGCACCTTACAAAGAAGTACGGAGACAAGGTCGCTGTAGACGATCTCACTCTCACAATCAACAACGGTGAAATCTATGGATTCATAGGACACAACGGAGCCGGAAAGACCACAACCATCAAAGCGGTTGTCGGAATCCTCGCCTTCGACAACGGAGAGATAACCATTGACGGTCTTTCAATCAAGGACCAGCCTCTGGAGTGCAAGAGGAAAATAGCCTATATTCCCGACAATCCTGATCTTTTCGACTATATGTCAGGAATCAAGTACCTTAATTTCATTGCAGACGTCTATGGGGTAAGCGCCTCTGACAGGCAGGAGCGCATCCGCAAATATGCGGATATCCTGGAGCTCACGGAAGATCTCGCCCAGCCCATCAATGCCTATTCCCACGGAATGAAGCAGAAGCTGGCAATAATCGCCGCTTGGATCCATCAGCCCAAACTCATCATAATGGACGAGCCTTTCGTAGGTCTTGATCCGAAGGCCTCCCACCTTCTGAAGCAGATGATGCGCGAGCTCTGTGACCAGGGCGGTGCAATCTTCTTCTCCACTCATGTCCTTGAAGTTGCTGAGAAGCTCTGCGACAAGGTCGCAATCATCAAGAACGGCAAGCTCATCAAGTCAGGCACGATGGAAGAGGTCAAGGGAGATTCCTCTCTCGAGAACGTGTTCCTCGAGCTGGAAGAAAAGCCCGAAGATGACCAATCGGAGGACTGAGTATGCTTAAAACATTGCTGAAGAAGCAGTTTATCGAGATAAACAAGGGCTTCTTCTTTGATTCGAAGAAAGGCAAAAACAGGACCAGGAAAGGGGCTATCCTCTATATCCTCTTCTATGTTCTGATTCTTGTCGGCCTTCTCGGGGGACTGTTTTCATTCCTCGCCTATACTCTTGCAGGTCCGCTCGTAAGTGCAGGCTTCGGCTGGCTGTATTTCCTCATCATGATGGGCATTGCCCTGGTGCTGGGAATATTCGGAAGTGTTTTCACCACCTACTCCAGCCTGTATCTTTCCACTGACAACGACCTTCTGCTGTCAATGCCAATACCTATAAGGTACATAATGATTGCTCGCCTGATGGGCGTCTATCTGATGGACCTCCTGTACACGCTGATCGTACTCATCCCGATGACCGTGATGTACTATCTTGTAGCTGAAATCAACTTCATGACAATCATCGGCCCGATAGTGATGTCCCTGATGATTACGCTTCTTGTACTTATCCTGTCCACGGGCCTTGGCTGGGTTGTGGCAAGGCTGAGCCTGAAGATGAAGAACAAGAGCATCGCTACTGCCCTGATTGCGCTTGCAGGCCTCGGAATCTACTACTTCGTGTATTTCAAGGCAGTGAACCTGATAAATGCCTTTCTTGCCAACATCTCCACAATGGAGATCGAGATCAAAGGCGGAATGAAGATCCTGTACGGAATCGGAGCTGCTGCAGCGGGAAGCGGAATTCCGCTTCTTGTCGTATGTGCCGTGATCATTGCCCTGTTGGCCATGGTCTACATCATCCTCGACAGGTCGTTCATCAGGATCGTAACCACCAAGACAGGAGCAGCCAAGATCAAGTACAGGGAGAAGGCAGCAAAGAGCAGAAGCGTAAACAAAGCCCTTCTGTTCAAGGAAATCAAGCATCTGACATCCAGTTCCTCCTATCTCCTGAACAGTTCAATCGGTTCCCTGCTGATGATTGCCGTAGCCGTTTTCCTTCTAATCAAGAGCGATACGGTGGGTTCTCTGGTCTTCGATACATTCGGAGACACCATTGTGCCGATGCTGCCGATCCTGATTGCAGGAGCCACCTGCATGATGACATCGACGAACTGCATCACTGCCCCGGCTGTTTCCATCGAAGGAAAGGATATCTGGATTTCACAGACACTGCCGGTAAAGAGCTGGCAGGTCCTCAGGGCAAAGATCGGCATGCATCTTGTCTTTACGCTGATTCCCGCCCTACTTCTCACCATCAGCCTGATGGTGGCGTTCAAGGTCAGCCTTGCAATGTATCTCCCCATTCTGATTATCGTATCGGTTATGGTTCTGCTGCAGGCTGAATTAGGACTGTTCATCAACCTTCTCAAGCCGAACCTCAAGTGGACAAGCGAGATGGTTGTCATAAAGCAGAGTCTGAGCGTAGCCGTGGCAATGTTCTCGGGCTGGATCCTTTCAGCCCTCATCATCGTATCGGGAATCTTCCTTAACGCAACGCTGATGTTCTGGATCTGGTTCGCAGTCATCATAGTCCTTGCAGCTCTTCTGAACATCTGGCTCAGGGGAAAAGGCTCGAGAATCTTCTCGAATCTTTGAAACTATATTTAAAAATATGGCAGCTTCACGCGGAGCTGCCTTTTCTTTTTTTATTACCGATTTCTAGTTTTTTATGCAAATGCATTGACAAAAAACGCGTTTTGAGCTAATAAAAATACAACAATCGCTTTTGGCGCACGGAGGATGCTATGAAGGGTTTCTATTTTTTCTTCTTTTTTAGAACCTCTTCCGTCGTGTCTGGGTGATTGCCAGTTGTTTGAACATAGGCCCTCCTGGACGGAGGGCTTTTTTTATTTGGAACTGACGTTTTCATAGGAGGATAACATGAAGAAAGTCATCGTATTGGTTATGGTGCTCATTGTTGCTATGGCACTGGTTTATGCGGGAGCCTCTTCCGAAAAGGCTGAGACTAAGAAGGTTTACAATGTCGGAATCTGCCAGCTTGTTCAGCATGTTGCACTTGATTCCGCATCACAGGGCTTCATGGATGCCATCAAGGATGCCCTCGGGGAAGAAAACGTCAAATTCGATTATCAGAACGCTTCCGGAGACATGTCCACCGTCACAACAATCATCAACGGCCTTGTTTCCAATAAAGTCGATCTGATCATGGCCAACGCCACCCCGCCGCTTCAGGTCGCTGCAGCTGCAACCGGAGACATCCCTATTCTCGGAACATCGGTCACCGATTACGAGACAGCCCTGGATCTCAAGCTTGCAGACGGATGCACGGGAATCAACGTATCCGGAGCTTCCGACCTTGCTCCGCTTGACAGGCAGGCCGAGATGATCAAGGAAATCTGTCCGAATGCACAGAACGTAGGTCTCCTCTACTGCTCCGGTGAGCCGAACTCTGTCTATCAGATCGTAGAGATGGAGAAGTACCTCGATGCCATGGGACTCAAGCATTCCAGATATGCATTCACGGATTCCAATGACGTCGCATCGGTTACCGCAAGCGCATGCGAAGGCTGCGATGTAATCTACATCCCGACAGACAACACCGCCGCTTCCTGCACTGAGGCAATCAGAAACGTAGTCGAGCCCGCAAAGGTCCCGGTAATCGCCGGTGAGGAAGGAATCTGCAAGGGCTGCGGAGTCGCGACCCTGACAATCAGCTACTACGATCTCGGATACACAACCGGAAAGATGGCAGTCAAGGTTCTCCAGGGCGAAGACATCTCCAAGATGAAGATCGAGTACGCCGCAAACCCCATCAAGGAGTACAATGCAGAGCTCTGCGCAATGCTTGGCATTACGGTTCCGAGTGACTATACTGCAATCTGATTCTTGATTCTGGAGATCTGTCGTGAATATTTCTTCGTTGCTGAGTGCACTTCCGGGAGCCATCGCACAGGGCCTTATCTGGGGCGTTATGGCCATAGGAGTGTATCTGACATACAAAGTACTTGATATAGCAGATCTGACGGTAGACGGCACAATGGCCACAGGCGGTGCCGTCTGCGTCATGATGATGCTCAACGGAGCGAACCTCTGGCTCGCCCTTCTCTGCGCCGTCCTGGCAGGCATGATCGCCGGTCTGGTCACAGGTCTTTTCCATACTGCGATGGGAATCCCGGCAATCCTTGCGGGAATACTCACGCAGCTCTCGCTTTACTCTATAAACCTTGCGATTATGGGATTCAAGGCCAACCAGGGAATCAATGTCCGGAACTATCACCTTCTGGTCACATCAAGAAACGTCAAGGTTCTTGGACTGAACAACCCGATTCTGGTGATGATAATCGTGACCGCCATCCTGATCGGTGTGCTCTACTGGTATTTCGGCCGGGAAATCGGAGCAGCCCTCAGAGCCACAGGTTCAAACGAGCACATGGCCAGGGCCCAGGGCATCAATGTCAACAGATGCAAGATCATCGGCCTTATGATTTCAAACGGAATCGTTGCCCTCGCTTCCGCACTCTATGCCCAGTATCAGGGTGCAGTGGATGTCAACATGGGCCGTGGTGGAATCGTAATCGGTCTGGCTGCCGTCATCATCAGTTCCGTTATCTTCGGAAAGATATTCCATAACTTTGCACTCAAGCTTCTGGGTGTCTCGCTGGGAGCTGTGATCTATTACATAGTAATCCAGATCGTCCTATGGCTTGGACTCAACACCAACATGCTCAAGCTTCTCTCCGCCCTGGTCGTTGCAATCTTCCTTGCAATCCCCTACTGGAAGGGAAAGCTATCTAAATCCAAGTCATCAAAGGAGGTGCGCAATGCTTGACCTTGTAAACCTCCGCAAGACATTCAACCCGAATACAATCAACCAGAAGATAGCCTTGGACGGAGTATCGCTTCATCTGGATGACGGCGACTTCGTGACAATGATCGGCGGAAACGGAGCAGGAAAATCCACCCTGCTCAACGCAATCGCAGGGGTTTGGCCGATCGATGACGGCAAAGTCATAATCGACGGCAACGACGTCACTTCCCTGAGCGAGCACCAGAGAGCTCCATGGCTCGGAAGAGTCTTCCAGGATCCCATGCGCGGAACCGCCGCTACCATGCAGATAATCGAGAACCTCGCACTGGCAAAGCGCAGGGGTCAGAAGCGTGGCCTAAAACCAGGTGTAACGAAACCGGAGAAAGATGAATACAAGGCTCTGCTGGCCACTCTGGGTCTGGGTCTGGAAGACCGCCTCACATCCAAGGTCGGAGTGCTTTCCGGAGGACAGAGGCAGGCTCTGACCCTTCTGATGGCAACCCTGAACAAACCCAAGCTCCTGCTTCTGGACGAGCATACTGCTGCTCTTGATCCCCGCACTGCGGAGAAGGTCCTCCAGCTCTCCAATCAGATAATCACAGAGAACCGCCTGATGACCATGATGGTAACCCATAACATGAAGGACGCCATCCGCTTCGGCAACCGTCTGATAATGATGAACGAGGGCAGGATAATCCTGGACATAAAGGGTGAAGACAAGGCAAAGCTAACTGTCAGGGATCTCATGGATGAATTCGCCAAAGCCAGCGGTGAAGAGCTTGCAAACGACAGGGCCCTGCTCTCATAAGAGAACAGAGCCCTGAAATAATGTCCCAGAATATCAATACAGTTTAGAATTCTCTCACGATTGCACGGATCAAGGCCGAGAACTGACCTTTGACTCTAAGTCCTGTCTCCAGTACTTCGGTGTGTCCCAGAGGCTGATCCAGAATACCTGCGGCCATGTTCGTCATGCAGCTGATGCCGAGGGTTCTGAGTCCGCAGTGGGCAGCGGCTATGACCTCCGGAACCGTCGACATTCCGACGGCATCGGCTCCAAGGACACGGGCAGCTCTGATTTCGGCAGGAGTCTCGAAGTTGGGACCGGCGAAGAACATGTAAACGCCTTCCTTAACCGGAATTCCGAGCTTTGCAGCTTCCCTACGTGCTACTTCCAGAAGCTCGGGGTCGTAGGCTCTGGACATGTCGAAGAACCTCAGTCCCAACTCATCTTCGTTATGCCCTCTCATGGGACAGTTGGGAACAAGCTTGATGTGGTCGGTCATCAGCATAAGGGTTCCCGGATTCCAGGCCTTGTTCACACAACCTGCCGCGTTGGTGAGAATGAGGCGCTGGATTCCCAGCATCTTCATGACCTGAATCGGGAAAACAACCTGATCCATTTCATATCCTTCATAGAAGTGGAAGCGTCCCTGCATGCAAAGAACGTTCCGTCCCTCGAGTTCACCTATAACCAGTCTGCCTGCATGGCCTGCCACAGTAGAGACCGGGAAGTTCGGGATATCCTTGTAATTTATTATCACAGGGTCCTTTATATCCTCGGCAAGATCGCCGAGACCTGAGCCGAGCACAAGTCCTGCATAGATATCCATGCCTTTTGTCCGCTCTTCGATGAAGGCTTTTGCCTCTTTAAGCTTCTTCATCAGATTCTCCATATCAATCTCCTGTTATCTGTTTACGTTCATCATTCTTGTGATTGTCCTGTCCAGACTGTCGGCAAAAGCCTTCTGGACACCCTGCCCCATCCTGCTCTGCTGCTCTGAAAACACACCCCAGGATCTCAGTTCCTGATTTACAAGCCTGTCCCCCAGCCGGACCTTTATGTCGGAAGCAGTGTATTCCGATCCCCTGTCGTCTATCACCGTACAGCCTTTTTCAAGGAGCCTTGATGCCAGGGGTATATCGTGTGTAATGCAAAGCGATCCTTCCGCGGCAGTTTCCACTATGTAGTCATCGGCGCTGTTTTCGGAAGAAGGAACCACGACCCATGAAATGGAGCTTCTGATCTTGCGGATCTCGGCGGGATCGGCCTGCCCCTCCTCCCTGGCCTTCTGTCTGAGGGAGAAGGTGTCGTCCGCAATATATGTCTTCACGTCTGCCAGTTCCCTATCGGCGACGAAGATACAGCGTGCTCCGATTCTGGAGGCGGCTTTGAGTATCATCTGTCTGAGGTTTTTAGGGACCGAATCGGCATCCACCCATATATCGAATACCATGTATATATTCTAGGCAAAGAATATTGAATATTTCAAGCGTAGAAAGTAAACTCAGACTGAGGGTTTGCCGCCAAATCCGGCCCCTGAAATGCATACTTTACCAATGGGAGGAAGAAATGAAAGTCTCAGCTCTTCAGCAGGCAAGATATTCCTACAATCCGAAGCTCCCCCTGATCCTCAGGGAGGACATCAGCAAGATCAGACCGGTTCTCGGTCAGAAGACACAGTCAGTCAGCGACCAGGAGAAGCTCCAGAAGCTTTTCCCGAATACATACGGACTTCCGAAGGTAAGCTTCGAAAAGGGTGACAAGAAGGATGCCGGCAAGAAAATGAACGTAGGCGTCATCCTCTCCGGAGGACAGGCTCCCGGCGGACACAACGTAATCAGCGGTCTCTACGATGCCCTCAAAAAGGCAAATCCCGAAAGCCAGCTCTATGGCTTCATCGGCGGCCCCAGCGGAATCCTCGAAGACAAGTACATCATCATGACAGATGAGCTTATAGACGAATACCGCAACACCGGCGGAATCGACATCATCGGATCAGGAAGAACAAAGCTCGAGAGCCAGGACCAGTTCGCAGTCTGCACAGAGGTCTGCCATAAGCATAACATCAATGCAATCGTTATCATCGGAGGCGATGATTCCAATACAAACGCAGCAGTCCTTGCCGAATATTTCCGCGCCAAGGGCGAGAGCATCTGTGTAGTCGGATGCCCCAAGACCATCGACGGAGACCTCAAGAACGAGAGCATCGAGGCAAGCTTCGGTTTCGACACGGCAACCAAGACCTACTCCGAACTCATCGGAAACATCGAGCGTGATGCAAACTCCGCACGCAAGTACTGGCATTTCATCCGCCTTATGGGAAGAAGCGCCAGCCACATCGCCCTCGAGTGCGCCCTGCAGACACAGCCGAACATCTGTCTGATCGGCGAGGAAGTCGAGGCAAAGAACCAGAGCATCGAGGACATCACAAACTACATCGCAGACATCGTTGCAAAGCGTGCAGAGAACGGAAACAACTTCGGTGTCATCCTCGTTCCGGAAGGACTTGTCGAGTTCGTTCCTTCTTTGAAGATGCTCATCCGCGAGATCAATGACCTGCTTGCATCAGTCGAGAAGGAATTCAACGCAATAGATTCCATCAAGGAAAAGATTTCATTCGTGGAGCAAAAACTCTCCAAGCAGTCCAGAAGCGTCTTCGACAGCCTCCCCGACGAGATCAAGGGACAGCTTCTTGCAGACCGTGATGCACATGGCAACGTTCAGGTTTCCAAGATCGAGACAGAGAAGCTTCTGATCCAGACAGTCGAGAAGAGACTCAAGGAAATGAAGGCAGCCGGAACCTACAAGGGCAAGTTCAGCACGCAGAATCACTTCTTCGGTTATGAGGGACGCTGCGCATTCCCGTCCAATTTCGATGCAGACTACTGCTACAGCCTCGGCTACAATGCAGTTCTCCTCCTCGAGGCCAACCTCACCGGTTACCTGTCAAGCGTGACTCAGCTTTCCAAGCCGGCAGACCAGTGGCAGGCAGGCGGTATCCCCATCACAATGATGATGAACCTCGAGCAGCGCCACGGCGAGCTCAAGCCGGTCATCCGCAAGGCACTCGTCGAGCTGGACGGAGAACCGTTCAAGTACTTCGCTTCCCACAGGGATGAATGGGCCGTCGGAACGTGTTTCACATTCCCCGGTGCAATTCAGTACTACGGACCTGCAGAGGTCTGCGATCAGAGCACGATGACCCTGAAGCTCGAGCACAAGAACTGATAAGACAAGATGAGCAATAACAGAAACAGCAAATACATAAGTCTCGATAGCCTGTTTTCCGGGAAACGGGAAATCGAGCTTGATTATTTCGACAGGCAGAATTACTTTTCCGCAACCGTAATATCCGCCCTGATGCTTACGGTTGATCTGTTCTGGATCATCGCCAAGCTGTTCGGAGCGGATATCTCCTCTTTCAACCACCCACTGGGAGCAATCGGAATACTGTTCAGTACGGTATCTTCGTTGATTCCCCTGATTATCCTTCTCAAGTTCAAGGGACTCAAGAGGACTCCGCTGAAAGTCGTAATGCTGTCTCTGCATTTCTCGATTGTCATTTCGGTTTTTCTCCTTGCAATGGGAAGATGCGCTACCATAGGCGAACAGGGGCCGGCATCTACCTATAACGGCATCACGCTTTCCACCTATTATCTTGTAATCTGCGCATTCCTGCCCTTCTATCAGAAACGAGAAAGCATCATCTGCATGTCGTTTCTGGTCCTATCCTGCTTCTTCCCTCTTCTCGTACTCAGCAACTCAAGCGGTTATGTCCTGGTCGGAAACATAATCATCAGGTTTTGTTCTGTCGTGGCATATGTAGTCTTCCGTCTGATTACCTACAGAAGCGCAAGCCTTCAGGCTGATCTGATCGAGACTGCATACCGGGACATGCAGACCGGATTTCTGAATATGCGCGCCCTCTATGAGTATTTCGATACCATCGGGGAAAGCGAGGCCGAAAGGTTCGGAGTGCTCATCTATGACCTCGATGACTTCAAGAGATTCAATGACGAATACACTCACCAGCGCGGAGATATGGTACTTAAGAGAATCAGCGAAGCCATCAATGATTACCTGAGCAAACAGAATGCCAAGTTATTCAGATACAACGGAGATGATTTTGTAGCTATCTTCGAAGATATCGATGATGAGAAACTGTTAAAGCTTTCCATCGGCGTCAAGGATGTCGTCGAAAAGCTTAGAATCGAGCGCAAAGACGGAACTACACGTGAGTATATGACAATCACCGTAGGATGCACGTCCGCAACACGCAACGAATGCACCGAGCGCGACATACTCAACGAGGCCGAGACCCAGCTATACATCGGAAAGAAAGGAGCCAAGAACTGCGTCATCTTCAAAGGACGCATCTTTGTCGCCGAGGGAGAAATCTCCATGGAGCAGCAGCCTACTCACTACACCGAGCGTGTTGCCCAGGCCATCGGCGAAGCCATGCGTACCAAAGAGATGAAGGCCTACTACCAGCCCCTGTACGAAACTACATCGCACAAGCTTGTCGGCGCAGAGGCCCTCTCCAGATGGGAGAAGAGCAACGGAGAGGTCATACTTCCATCAGAGTTCATTCCGGAGCTCGAGAAGAACAGTTCCATCCTTGCTCTGGACTGGTATATGTTCGAAGAATCCTGCCGAATGCTCAGCAAGCAGCGGGAACTGAACGTTCCTCAGGTTCGCATTTCCGTCAACTTCTCTCGCATGCATGTGCTTTATGAACGGAACATCGAGCGCAGGCTCTGTGAGATTGCAGACTCCTATGGAATTCCCCACAACCTGTTTGAGATCGAGATCACCGAATCCGCATACATTCATCTGCCCAACATCATAGACCCGCTCATCCGGGCAATAAGGGCCGCGGGATTCTTGGTTGCAGTCGATGATTTCGGAAGCGGTGCTTCTTCATTGGAATTCATCAAGTCAGTCGATGTCGATACCCTGAAGATCGACAGGAGCCTCATCAGTTCAAAGATTCTCGACGAAAAGGAGCGCGTTCTTCTGGAATCCGTCGTATTCCTTGCCCACAGGCTGCAACTCAATTCCGTTGCTGAAGGTGTCGAGACAATGGAGCAGATGGGCTTTTTGAAGACCCTCGGAGTCAACCAGATCCAGGGTTTTATTTTCTCAAAGCCGCTGACGGAAGCTGAATTCATTGATACATGCAGACGGGAAGCAGGAAACATCGCCGATGCAGGATTTGTAAAGAATTCCGCACAGTCATCCAGCGTACAGATGCTCGTGAATACGGTGTTCAAGGAGTATCCGCTGGTTCTCATGTCGAACCTTTCCAGAAACAGCTACTATGCCATGGCATATGAAATCATCGATGACTACGAGTATGCCAGTGCCGGTTCACTTTCCAATCTGTTTGGCGAGCTCACCCAGGACATGACGGAGGCCGATGCCGCTGAGTTCAGAAAGACATTTGATGTCGAAAAACAGATAGAGAACCACCAGAAGGGAATGGAGAGATTCCGCTATACCGTGAATATCCGCAATAAAAAAGGAGAACCGAAAACATTCTTCACTACAAGCTATTTCATCAAGGAAACCGGCAGCGATGACCTTCTGGTTGTCACCCTGTGCGCCGAGAAGAAAAGCTGAACCTATTCAACAAGGATTCTGCTGACCCTGTTCTTCAGGGTCAGTTTTTTTATGGTCTCTCCGGAGAACCAGTCCCTCATGCCTTCCACGTCTATCTCGGAAACCGTACGCTCCCCTTCCCCTCTGTACATGACGAGTACCACTTTCTGGAAATTGCCCTGCCTTCTGAATTCCAGTACTTCATCATCACAGAAACCGAACTCCCACTGCCCTTCCGAAAGAGCCTCAGAGAATTCGTGCCTGAGTTTTCCCAAAGAGACATAGAAACCATACATGTCCGAATCCCATCTTTCTTTGTCCCAGACCATCGGATAACGGCAGTTCTCCACACTGCCCATCGGCCCTTCTATGCCGATCTCGTCTCCGTAATATATGCACGGCATTCCGGGGAGCAGAAACTGCATCATGACAGCCCCTTTGTACAGGTTCCTGTCAAAGATCTCCTTGTGGCAATGGAGCCTTGGAATATCATGGCTGTCGATCAGGTTCATCTGCTGGAAGACCATCTGTCCTTCCAGGGAATTCAACTGGTTCTCCAGATGGCTCTTAAGCTGTTTTGCAGTATACGGTGTCACTTTCCCCGGTCTGTTGTCGGAAACCCAGAAGAATCGATCCCTCTCACCCATCCAACGCCTCAGGGGCCTTGAGCAGCCGACGTAGTTCATCGTTGCATCCCACTGGTCGCCTTTCAGGTATTCGCTGCTGTCATCCCAGTCTTCTCCGACAAGATAGACATCGGGTCTGATTGCCTTCAGCTGTTCTCTGACTTCCCTCCATATCTCATGGCACATCCGTTCTTTATCGTGGTTGCCTACACTGGTTGCTACATCAAGCCTCCAGCCATCCTGGGAAAACGGCGCCCTGAGGAACTTCTGTAGAACGGAATCTTCGTTTCTGTAGATCAGATCCCTCAGTCTTGCACTGTTGTAATTTAGCTGAGGCAACGTGCTTACATCGAACCAGCAGTCGAAACCTCCCCTGCTGTTTCTGTAGTAGAACTCCTCTTCAGGTCCGCCCTCGGAGGCGCTTATGAACCACGGATGGTCAGTGCCCGTGTGGTTGATGGAAATATCCGTGATGACTCTGATTCCGGCTTCATGAAGAGCCTTTAGCATCCTGGCATAGCCATCATCGCCACCCAATTTCGGATCGACGTGGAAATAATCCGTACAGTCATAGCGGTGTGTCGTACGGCTGCACCCTATCGGATTGAGATAGATGGCGGTGACACCCAAGCTCTTCAGATAATCTGCCTTTGATGCAATTCCGGCAAGATCTCCATTGAAGAAATCAAGGCAGTGTCCCTGGCTGTACGGCAACGGCTTGTCGTTCCAGGCCATCTGCCTGACCTTGCAGCCATCGAACTCATACTCGCCCTCTTTTGCACCCACACCGGGATCCCCATTGCAGAACCTGTCGGGGAATATCTGATAACATACTGATGAGGGAACCCAGGAAGGAACATCCAGATCCTGCTTGAGAACAAAGGCATCCTTCCAGGAACAAAGGTAATCAAAGACACCTCTTGCAGAGAGATAACAGTCGCTTCCGTCTTTAAGCTCTGCCTCAAACCAATACCTTATCTCAGCATCAGAGCTTGAAATCTTTGCAGTATAAACATCATATAGACCATCGTCAGCCGTTTTCTCCATCTTGTAACGAAAAAGATTATCGTTCTCGATGACCGTTATTCTGACCCATTTGACTAGGCTCCTATCGGCACTCACGCATAGAGATATCCGTTCACCTTTTCTGGGATAGAGAGGTCTTACATAAAGACTGCTGACTCCTGATCTGAGAACAGGACCGTGCATTTCAGTTCTCTTGGGAGAAATCCGTAGTAAAGACAGGGCTCGGCTCATCCATATGGGCCTTGCTCATGATGTTGTAGTCAAGATGCTTGAAAAGGTTGTCTCGTTTCTCCGCCTTGACCAGCCATTCTGTGTTCACGGCATTCTTGCACATGTTGTCATATACCAGATTCAGATTCTGGATGTGTCCTTCAATTCTCTTGAGTGCATATTCCGAACTTGTCTGGTTATGGATTATGAACGGCCAGTCGCTTGCCATCAGAAGCAGAGTCTCTCTGGCAGCCTGATTGAGGAATCTCTGTTTCAGGCTCTTCTGGGCAGGGAAACGCTCGGCAAGCTCGGTCATGCGCTCGATTGCCTTGAAGATATGTCTGTAGAGCCAGGCGTTGGTGGAACTGTCAACCCATACCGAAGAATAACCGCCCTCACCCCAGCTGGATGTTGCCGGCCTGAGAACCTGGACGATATGCCTCTCATGGATGAATACATTTGGAGTAATCAGTTCGAAATCCTCATTCTGCGATATAAGGAGAATCAGCTGCTCAAGCCACTGCACTCCCTCGTACCACCAGTGTCCGAAGAGTTCCGCATCGAAGCTCACGGTATAGACAGGATCCAGATCAAGAATATCGTCCATGCTTCTTGTGCGGTTGCGCACGTTATACATGAAGTTCAGGGCATGGGATCTTACCTCTGCCGCTGCCTTATCCAGATCATAGGTTGCCTTTTCCGCAGTGTTTCCGGTCACGGCACAGTATTTGAAGCCTGTAAAGGATCTGATATCAGGCTCATGCACATATGGCTTGATGTAATCCATCGGAAGATCATAACCGATGTCCCTGTAGAAATCACGGTACTCGGGATCTGCAGGATAGCCTTCCTTGGAAGACCATACCAGGCTTGCCAGATGCTCATCCCTGACAAAGCAGTAAAGTCCGTTGGGACATTTGACGGGGCTGTAGCTGCCGCGCTCGGGCTCATCCGGAGAAAGGGCAAGAGCCTGGGCTCCGAGACTGATCCAGCTGATGTTATGTCTTCTGAGAATACTCTCGATTCCGGGATAATAACCGCATTCGGGGAGCCAGAAACCATCGGTCATCTTGTCGAAGTGTCTGTTATGCTCCATCACGCCTGTCTCGACCTGTGCATTCACTGCAATAGGATAATCCTTGTAGACGGGAAGATATGCGTGCGTAGCCGAGGTTGTAATCAACTCAAGGCAACCGGCATTGGAAAGAGCATTGAATGCCGTAAGGAGGTTGCCCTGGCATTCATTCTGGTAGAATGACCTGTTCTCCAACATCTCGTTGCGGTAATGAGTGGCAAGGGTGCGTGTAGCCTTGTCCGAGGAAAGCCTTGCAATCTCCTTCTCTCCGAGTTCGATATGTTCATCGAGATATGTCTGGAAGCGGCTGCTCAGAAGCTCGTCGGAAAGCATCGAGCACAGAGTCGGGCTAAGGGAAAAAGTCAGTTTGAACGGAATCTCGCGCTCTCTCAGACGGAACATCATCCTGAGAAGCGGAAGATAGGACTCGTTCATAGCCTCATAGAGCCAGTCTTCCTCCAGAAACTTCGGATACTCCGGGTGTCTTACGAAAGGCAGATGTGCATTGAAGATGAAGTTTAGTCTGTTCTTTCTCATATCTGGTTCTCCCCGGAAGTACCGTTCTGCAGATCGTTGACCAAAGCCTGAACCTGACTGTTGGCAATCACTTCCCCACCCTTGCGAATCAAGGAACTCAGAATCATCCTGAACGTGATATCGTCTCCAAGTTCCTCGGAATGCTCTGCCAGCCAGCTGCTTGTTGTCGTCAGGCTTGTGCTCTGACAGATGACAGTCTCCTTGCCGTCGCAGCAGGAAACGAGGCTCACGGTGTAGGTGTAGCCTACATACGGAAGCTCAACAGTCCAGCTGTTGTCGCTGAGGGAAACATCGATGTCATAGACAGCCACTTCATCGCCTTCGGCGTTGGACCTTGTGTTTCGGAGAATAAGGTTGCATCCGCTTTCCTCAAGCTCCTTCATCTGCTGCACGGAAATGCTCCAGAAGACATAGGCCCAGTTGAAATCCTTCATAATCAGATGGATGGATGTTTCGTTGTACTGTTCCGGAAGAGCTTCGACCCCGGGAAGGGACAATACATTGTCCGTCTGGACATCGGTGAGGGTATTGACGAATTTGCGTCCTGAACTGACGCTGTCAAAAGTCCTGTCAACGTCCTCATCGTACAGATCCTGAAGCTCGTCAATGAGTTCCTGGCGAGTAAGCGAATCCCAATCCTCAAGCTCTTCCTGCTGAGCAATTATGCGAAGCTCATTGTCGGAAAGGCTTTCAATATTAATAAGAACCATACTTTCCCCTTAGGGAAATATTAGGAAATAGAACCCCTTTAGTCAATTGGACAGCAGGCTTCGGGCATGGCTGAGAGAAACCTCGCTCTCATCTCCGCTGAGCATACGCGCAATCTCGTGAACCCTATCCTCTCCGGATACGGTCCTCAGATGTGTATAGGTCCTTCCGTTCTCGACACTCTTGGAAACGACCATCTGGCAGTCAGCCAGACTTGCTATACTTGCCAGATGTGTGATTGCAATTACCTGCTTGCTCTTGGAGAGATCGCTGATGCACCTTGCAAGGCTCAGGGCAACGGATCCTCCGATTCCGGAATCGATCTCATCGAACACCTGCGTCTGTATATCGTCAGCCTTTGCAAGAACGGTCTTCAATGCAAGCATCACGCGGCTGAGTTCTCCTCCGGAAGCAATATCACGGATAGCTTTCTTTTCCTCACCCGGATTGGCACTGATTTCAAAGGAAATATGATCCCTTCCATGGGCCGACGGCTTGGATTCACTGACATCTATACCGAAAACCGCATTGGGCATACCCAGGGTTCTAAGTACAGCTTCAATGTCCTTCTCCAAAACTAATGCTCGCTTTTTTCTGGCATTAGTGAGTTTTTCAGCTATTGAATCGTATTCACCCTGAGCTTTGGCAAGATCTCTGTCGCACTGCTGGAGGTGCTCTTCGAAGTTCTCGGTGATATCCAGGGTCTCCCTTGCCTTACGGGCAAAGGCTTCAACATCCGAAAGAAGCGGCCCGTATTTTCGTTTGAGTTTCTGCAACGATGCAAGGCGATCCTGCATGGCATTCACGGCATCTTCGGAGTAATCGACGGAAGTCAGGTATTCACGCAATCCTGAGGAGATGTCCTCTATTTCGATCTTCGCGCTCTCAAGCCTTGCGGTGAACTCCGAAAGGTTGTCGTCTACTTTCGATGCCTTTGCGACAGATGATACTGCATCATAGATACCGCTTCTTATTTCCTTAAGTCTCTCGGTTCCGGCATTTACATTCTCGAAAATGGATTCGAACTGCCCCAGTACCTTGATGCGGTCCTTCAGTTCCTCATCCTCTCCGGGCTTTATATCGGCATTTTCGATTTCCTCAAGTGCAAACCTGAGGTAGTCTTCCTGCCTTCTGCCCTCTTCAAGCTGTCTTGACAGTTCTTCTCTCCGGGCTTTCAGCTCTACAATCCTGCTGAAGGCCTCGGAACACTTGTCCAGAAGCGCTCCGTTCTGGGAATAGGAATCGAGTATCCTTCTCTGGCGGTCTGGGATAAGAAGACTCTGGTGTTCGCTCTGTCCGTGCATGTCTATAAGCGAATCGGCGAGGACGCAGAGGTCCTGCCTTGAGAAGAGTTGATTCTGGACATGAATCAGGGATCTGGCTCCGTTGGCCCTCACGCTTCGTCTGATGTAGAGAACACCGTCTTCCGGTTCAACACCCCTTTCCTTCAGCCAGGGAATTATATCATGGTTATCCGGAACAGAGACAACGGCATCAACCAGGATTCCGTCCGTACCGGTTCTGATTGCACCGGTATCAGAACGCTCTCCCATCAGAAGACCCAATGCACCCAGAATGATGGATTTTCCGGAACCGGTCTCTCCTGTTATTACATTGAAACCCTCCGAGAAATCGACGCTGAGGTTCTCGATCAGTGCAAAGTTGCGAATCTCCAGATGCTCAAGCATTGAATCCTCCGGCCCAGGAAAGCTTGTCCCTCAGGACCTCAATGAACCTTCTTCTCGGGTTTTTGATGAAAAGCGCCCTGTCTTCCGATTGCTGCACCGTAATCTGATCCCCTTCTTTTACGCTGAACACCTCATGCCCGTCACATGTCAGGGAAAGCTCCGTATTCTGCCTAGGAAGAGAAAGCATGACACAGCAGTCCCGGTTGACCACCAGAGGTCTCACTCCCATGGTAAAAGGACAGATCGGATTGATGATGATGGCGTCAAGGGAAGCATCGAGAATCGGGCCTCCGGCAGCAAGATTGTATGCGGTGGACCCTGTAGGAGTGGCGATTATCAGACCGTCACCCTTGAGGCTGGTCCCGAACGTACCGTTCAGATAGAGATCAAGTCTGGCCATTCTTGCATGTGAGATGGCGGAGACTGTCACGTCATTAAGTGATGCGGAACTGAAGACAGGTTTCCCTTCCCTCTTAACACAAACGTCAAGCATCATTCTTGAGTAGACGTCCGTAAGACCGCCGAGGTATTCATCGAAAACTACTTCGAGCTCATCCACGGAAGTCTCTGCGATATAGCCGAACGAACCCATGTTCACAGCCAGAATCGGGACATTCCGTCCCTTGAGAAGCTCGGCGCAGGTAAGAACCGTTCCATCCCCTCCGAAGGAAACGGCAAGATTGCATTCTGGAATGGCAATTCCGAGATCTTCAAGCGAGGAGGAAAGCCCAAGAACAGTGCTTTCTATCCCCTTGCCGTCCAGAAACGAGCGAAAAAGCCCGCAGACATCCCTTATGTCTTTCTTTGAAGTATTGGCAAGGATTACAACTCTCTCAACGGTTCTTCTTTCCATCCAAACCTCCGTCAGGGAAGATGTGCGATCACACGTGAAATATCTTCCACCTCACTTCCTCTCAGGAAGGAATACAACGGGAAACGCACCGTCCTGTAGAAGAACGATGCCGCAACGGGTGCGACTTCGAACGGATCGCCCTCAAGCTCCTTGAAGATGCAGTCCTCGAAAGCCATCTGTACAGGAACGTTGTGCCTTGCAGCGAACTTGACCGTATCATCCGGCCTTGAATCCAGATGGACCGCAAAGAATCCGGCATTCGAAGTAAGGTCCAGAAGGCTAAGACCGAACTGCCTGTGCTTTGTCTTGGCAAGGCTCTGCTGATAGGACTTGAGCATCTCACGCCTCTTCTCGCAGTTCTGGGAAAGATTGGCAAGCTGCACCGAACCGAGCGCCGCATTCATATCCGGCATCTTCAGATACTTCGAAGGTCCCTTACCCCTGAGTGCGGTCACATACTCGCCGCGTACAGCCATCACAGCTCCGCCGCCGGCAGAGAGCACGCTGTCTTCCTCGAAGGCGCAGACAATTATCTTTCCTG